>DASVPS010000018.1:0-22566 GCA_036389555.1 Pyrinomonadaceae bacterium | reverse complement strand
TTCGTCATCGCACCACGACTCCCCTCGCGCGCAGGTAATTTTTGACTTCGGAAACTTTGTATTCCCCGAAATGAAAGAGCGAAGCGGCGAGCACGGCGCTCGCGCCCCCCTGTGTCAGCGCGTCGTAAAAATGTTCGAGTTGCCCCGCGCCGCCCGAAGCGATGACGGGAATTCTCACCGCATCCGACACGGCGCGTGTCAATTCAACGTCGAACCCGTCGCGCGTGCCGTCGGCGTCCATGCTCGTCAGCAGTATCTCGCCCGCGCCGAGTCGCTCCGCGCGCGCCGCCCACTCCACTGCGTCCCAACCTTTGTTTCGACGCCCGCCATGCGTAAAGACTTCCCAACCGCTCGCCGCGTCGTTCGCACGTCTGCGCCGCGCGTCGATGGCGACGACGACACACTGGCTGCCGAAAGTCTCCGCGCCTTCGCCGATCACTTCGGGACGCTCGACGGCCGCCGTGTTCAAAGTCACTTTATCCGCCCCGGCGCGCAGCACCGCGCGAATGTCTTCGAGACTGCCGAGTCCGCCGCCCACCGTGAACGGGATGAAGACTTCATCGGCCACGCGCCGCACGAGTTCTGTGACGATGGCGCGCTTGCCCGAAGAGGCAGTGATGTCTAGGAACGCCAACTCGTCCGCGCCTTCCGCGTCATAACGCCGTGCCTGTTCCACCGGATCGCCGGCATCAACGAGCGAAGCGAAGCGTATGCCTTTGACCACGCGGCCGCCGTCAACGTCGAGACACGGGATGATGCGTTTCGCCAACACCTATCTTTTCTCCGCTTCGAGTTCCGCGAAGTTCCGCAGCAGGCGCAAGCCCGCCGCCTGACTCTTCTCCGGGTGAAACTGAACGCCGCAGAGCGCGCCGCGCGCGACCACCGAAGCATAATTTGCGCCGTACTCCGTCTCGCCCCGCACGACTTCCGGCTCCTCCGGCTCGCAGTAAAACGAATGCACGAAATAGAAAAACGCTCCTTCTTCGATGCCCGTGAGCAATGCATGTGCGCCCCTTTGCGCAACCTGATTCCAGCCCGTCTGCGGCACTAACAACGACTCCGAAAAGCGGCGCACGCGCCCGCCGAGCAGCCCCAAGCCTTCGCTCCGGCCGAACTCCTCCGACTCCTCAAACAACATTTGCATCCCGACGCACACGCCCAGAAGCGGCGTCCCCTCGGCCGCGCGCTCGCGCACGAGGCGGTCGAAACCGCGCTCGCAGAGAGCCTTCATGCACGCGCCGAATGCGCCGACGCCCGGCAGCACCAGCCGCCGCGCCGCGCCGAGCACGCGCGCGTCGCCGCTCACGACCGCCTCGCAGCCCATCGCCGCGAAAGCCTTCTCCACGGAACGCAGATTACCTACGCCGTAATCGATGATCGCCACTTCCGCCGCGCTCACAAGACCCCTTTCGTGCTCGGCACGCCCTCGACGCGCGGATCGAGTTCCGACGCCTGCCTGAGCGCGCGCGCCGTCGCCTTGAACGTCGCTTCGAGAATGTGATGTGTGTTTTGCCCGCGCAGCAGATCGAGATGCAGGTTGCAGCGCAAGGCCACGGCGAAAGAGCGCCAGAAGTGTTCGGCCAACTCGACCGAGAAATTCCCTATCGTCTGCCGCCGCGTCTCCACCTCATAGACGAGGTAGAAGCGTCCAGACAAATCCACCACCGCGCGGCATAGCGCCTCGTCCATCGGCACGAGCGCCGCGCCGTAGCGCGTGATCCCGCGCTTGTCGCCGAGCGCCTCCGCGAACGCCTCGCCCATCGAGATGGCAACGTCCTCCACCGAATGATGATCGTCTATTTCCAGATCGCCGCGACATTCGACTTCCAGATCGAAGAGACCGTGACGCGCGAACAGTTCGAGCATGTGATCCAGAAAGGGCACGCCCGTAGAGATGCGCGCCTGCCCGCTCCCGTCCAGGTTCAGCGAAACCCGCACATCCGTCTCTTTCGTCTGCCGTTGAACCTCGCCGGTGCGCGTTCGCGTCTGAAGTTGTGTGTTCATAAATTTCTCCCGTTTAAGATTCCCGGCCTGCCGATTTCAAGATAGTAGTCGCGCCCATCAGGCGCACACCTCGCGCAAGGCCGACAGCAGCAACTCGTTCTCGCGCGGCGTGCCGACGCTCACGCGAAAATAATCTCCGAGCATCGGGTAGCCGCTCACGTCGCGGATCAGTATGTCGCGTTCGAGCAATTGCCGGTAGACGAGGCGCGGCTCGCGCGCGGAACGAACGACCATGAAGTTTGCTTCAGACCCGGCGGGGTCGAGTCCATTGATCTCTCGCAGTCCTGCGAGGAGCCGCGCGCGCCCGTCTATGATCTGCTCGATGAGGGGGCGCAGCTCTGCGTCGTACAGTTCGACGGCGACTTCGGCCATCGTCTGCGAGACGACGTTGAGATTGTAGGGCAGTACCGCCTTGCCGATCTCGCGCGCCACCTCCGGCGCGGCCAGCAGATAGCCGACGCGCAACGCCGCCATCGCCATCGCCTTCGAGAAGGTGCGAAACACGACGAGATTTTTGTGCGCCTCCAACAGCGGGACGGCCGTCTGCCCGGAAAACTCGAAGTAGGCTTCGTCCACGGCGACGAGCCCTTCTGAGACTTCGAGCAGCGAGGCGAGATCGCGTTTGGCGATCACGCACCCGGTCGGATTATTCGGCGAGCAGATGATCGTTACGTCGGGTCGGGCAGTCTGAATCTTTTCCCTGATGGCTTCCACGTCGAATTTCAATTCCGCGTCGAGCGGCACGCTCAGCACGTCGCCGCCGAGCACGGTCGCGACCTGCCAGTAGAGTGCGAAGGTCGGTTCGCAGATGAGCAGGCGCTTGCCTTCGCCGATAGTCACCATCAAGAGGGCTTGAATCAATTCGTTCGACCCGTTGCCCGCAAGGATGCCGTCCGCGCGCCACCCGGCGAAGGAGGCGAGACGCTCGTGCAAACTTGCGGGCACGAAATCGGGATAGCGCGACCACTGACGCCCTTCGAGACGCCTGAACGCCTCAGCCCTGATCCTCTCGGGCGCGTCCCAGGGGTTCTCGTTTTGATTGAGCTTGATCGCGGCGCGCTCCGGCGACAGCGTGTAGGCGCGCAGTTCGCGCACGCGCGGTTTGATCGTCTTCAAAGCATCGGGCATTGATAGTCCTCTTCCCTTAATCGTTGCCGGCAAGCGTTGTGCGGCAAATTGTCGCGCATAACACTGCGAGCGGCCTACAGATTGCCGTCGTCCAAACGAATGAGCGCGGAGCGCGCGTGCGCGTCCAATCCTTCCGCGCGGGCTAAGTCGGCGATCATCTGCGCCGTGCGTCCGAGTTCGGCCGCCGAATATTTAAGGATGCTCGTGCGCTTGACGAAATCATAGACGCCGAGCGCCGACGCGAAGCGCGCCGCGCCGCCCGTGGGGAGGACGTGGTTCGGCCCCGCGAAGTAATCGCCGACGGCCTCCGGCGTGTGCTCGCCGAGAAAGATCGCTCCCGCGTGCCGTATGCGCGCGGCCACGGCGTCCGCGTCGCGCGTCATGATCTCCACGTGCTCCGGCGCGAGTTCGTTGACCAGCGCGCACGCCTCTTCCAAATCATCCACCACGATGATCGCGCCGAACTCGGCCAGAGACTTCTCTGCCAACGACAGGCGCGGCAAGCTCTGCGCCTGTCGTTCGACTTCGGCGGCGACGGCGTGGGCGAGCGGCTCGCTTGTGGTGATGAGCACGGCCGAAGCGTCTTCGCCGTGTTCGGCCTGCGCGAGCAGATCGGCGGCGCAGAGATCGGCGCGCGCAGTGTCGTCGGCCACCACCACGACCTCGCTCGGCCCCGCTATCGAATCAATGCCGACGATCCCGAAGACCTGTTTCTTGGCCGCCGCCACGTAGCGATTTCCCGGCCCCGTTATTTTATCTACGCGCGGGATGGTCTCCGTCCCGTAGGCAAGCGCGGCGACGGCCTGCGCGCCGCCGACGGCGTAAACTTCCGTCACGTTCAATTCAATGAGCGCCGCGGCCACCGCCGGATTCTCCGCGAGCGTACGCGGCGGTGTGACCACGACAATGCGATCAACTCCCGCCACCTGCGCGGGCACGACGTTCATCACGACCGACGAAGGATAGCTGGCCGTCCCGCCCGGAACGTATAGCCCGGCGCGCTCAAGCGGCGCGACCCGCTGGCCGAGGCGCACGCCCGCAGGCGTCTCCATCTCCCAGGATTCCTCGCGCTGTCGCTCGTGAAACGCGCGCACCCTCCGGCTGGCTTCGCGTAAGGCGCGGCGCACGTTCGCCGACGCGCGTTCGGCCGATTGCCGCAACTGCCGCTCGTCAATTCTGAGTTCGTCGCGCTCAAGCCGCACGCCGTCGAAACGCTCTGTGTAATCAATGAGGGCTGCGTCGCCGCGTCGCCGCACATCTTGAATGATGCCGCCGACGGCGCGCATCAGTTCTTCGTCGAGGGCGACGTTGCGCGACGCGATGTGCGCCAGTTTCGCCGCACGCCGCTCGCGCGCGCCGCTCCGAATCACTTCAATCATCGGGACACTTCCTTTTCCAGCCTCGCGCCGAGCAGTTCGATCAAATTCGACACGCGGGCGGCCTTCAGTTGATAACTCGCGCGGTTGACGACGAGACGCGCAGACGAGTCCGTGATCTCTTCGACGACTTCGAGGCCATTCTCCGCAAGTGTTCGCCCCGACTCCACTAGATCGACGATGCAATCGGCGAGGCCGAGCACGGGCGCGAGTTCCACAGACCCGGAGAGCCGTATGATCTCCACCGGCACACCGCGCGCGCCGAAGTGTGCGGCGGCGATCTTCGGATACTTCGTGGCGACCCGCAGCGCGCCCGTGGCGGCCAGCGGCAGCCCCGCGCGTGCGGCCACCGCGATGCGGCAATACCCGACGCGCAGGTCTAACGGTTGCAGAAGGTCTGCGCCGGATTCGAGCAGCACGTCGCGCCCGACCACGCCGCAATCCGCGATGCCGTGCTCCACATAGACCGGCACGTCCCCCGGCTTCACGAAGACGAAGCGATACACGCCGCTCTCGTCTTCAACCGCCAGACGCCTCGAATTGAGGGCGGCCTGACTGACACCGATGTCGACGCGCGCCAGCAATCGCAACGTGTCGTCCTGCATCCTTCCTTTCGCCACCGCGATAGTTAATTCCGGCATCGCTGTCTCTCCTCATCCCTCGAAGTTAATCAACACGCGCTCGCGCCGCGCACGCCGTCTGCAGGCATCTGTGAACAGCGCCGCCGGGTCGCGGCCGGTGAGCGCGGGAACGTTCCCGGCGGGCGTTTCGAGGCGCGGGGCATTTGCCCTTCGCATGAGCATTTCGGTGAGCGTATCGAGATCGAGGACGAAACCGACGGCCGGTTCGGGTCGCCCGAAACTGGCGGTCAGCTTATCGTAGCGGCCGCCGCTGCCGACGCGCGTGCCCGCGCCGTTCACGTAAATTTTGAAAGTCAGGCCGGTGTAATAGTCCAGTCCCGACACGTCGCCGAGGTCTATGTCGCAACAGTCGGACAAGTCCAGCGCGCGAATGATGCGCCACAGGGATTCGAGGTCGTCGAGCGCCGCCACGGAACGCGGATTGGTGATGATGCTGCGCGCCTCTGCCAGTATCTCGCCCTTGCCGGAGAGCCGGATCAGGTGGGAGAAGGCGGCGCGCTCAATTTCGGTCGTGCCGAAGCGTGCGAGAAATTTTCGCAACTCGGCGGTGTCGCGTTTGTCCACGAGTTGACGCATCGCCTCGCGCTGCTGGTCATCGAGAGCGAGGTGTTCGGCGATGCCGTTGAATATTTCGACGCTGTTGACGGTGATCCGGTAGTCGTGCGAGAGGTTCAACGCCGTGAGGATTTCCGCCGCGACCGAGAGCACTTCGATCTCCGCGCCGTTGCCTCCCGCGCCGAACAGTTCGCAGCCGAGTTGTTTGTTCTCGCGTTTCCATTCGGCGTGCGACTGAGGCCGCTGGCGGAAAACGGGCGACGCATAACAGAAGCGCAGCGGGCGCGGCTGTCCGGCGAAGAGAGTGGCTGCGGCGCGCGCCACCGAAGAGGTCACGTCGGGGCGCAGGGCAAGCATGCGCCCGTCGCAGTCTGTGAAACGAAAAGCCCTGTGGGCGTGTTCGTGACCAATGCCGCGCTCGAAGAGTGCGAGGTAATCCACACAGGGCGTCGTGATCTCTTCGTAAGACCAACCGTCGAAGACGCCCATGATCGTATCTTCGACGCTTCGCCTCAGACGCGCCTCCGCCCCCGTGTAATACCTCATCCCATCGGGAATTTTAGATAAAGGCTCGGACATAAAAACCACCTGTGTTGCCAGACCCGCAGGTAAAACAAAAAGAGAAACCCGCTGCCGTCCTTCTCAGGACTCTTCGGCAGCAGGTTTCTCGGAAAACGAAGTGTGAGTTTTTTTTAACTACCCACACGTCTCTTTGTGAAGCTCACAAAAACCGGCGCGCTGCCTCGATGGCAATGATGGATGCCATGATGCTCTGCCGCGCCGTGGTGTCGGGCTTCACTGCGATATCGTGTGAAATTCTTAAGTTTCATAAGAAGAATGGGGTTTATACCCGACTCGCCTGCCTCGTGTCAAACGCGGCTCGCCCCGCGCGCGGCATCATAGTTTCAAGCTTCGATTTTCAAGACACGTCCTGCGCCTGAAACTTGAAACCTGCAATCTGCAACTTGAAACCTATCTTGCGGCGGCGATTTGGGCGTTGACCCTGATGGGCGGGCCGTCGTCCGGGTTGTTGCCGGAAGGGCGATTCGGCACGGTGAATTGATCGATTGCGCCCGGCTGAAAGACGAGGCACATGCTCGAACCGCCATAGCTGAAGTAGCCCAGTTCGGCTCCCTTTTTGACCTTCTGCTCGTGCTCGACCGTGATCGTCACGGACGATATTTCGGTGATGCCGATGGGGATGACGCAGACCATGCCGATGTTCGGGTCGGGGCTTTCAACGAACACCAGCCCGCGCGTGTTGACGGAAGCCTCGTACCCTTGTGAATAGGTGGCGGCGGTATCATCATACCCGGCGGATTCCGCGTCGCTGAACATCAACCCGTCAACGATCTCTGCCCGGCGGACGACGCCTTCAACGGGCGACCTCCACCTGTGATAATCCGCGCCGCTCAGGAACGACTGAAAGACCGTGCCGCCGACGAACCGATCAACGTAATGATTGTTGAGCATGTTCACGAGTGAGTAGGGCTGCCCCTTCAACCAGAACGTGTCCGTCCTGAGGACGTTCGAAGCGATGTTGTAGACCTTCCCGTCGTTGGCGGAGACGATGACCTTCGGGTTGTCCGGCTCGGCAATGGGGCGCGCCTCCGGTTTGATCTCGCGGTGGAAGTATTCGTTGAAAGATTTCCAGCCCCAGTGCGGCGCGGACTTCTTCGGGATTCTGAACTCGTACAATTTGTTGTACCAGTAGGCAGACTCGGACAGCCACCCGTCTTCCCCCTCGTTCAACACGGACGCGCTCTTCGGGCTGTTCAGAAAGGCGCACCACTCTTTCAGGATCGCGCGGATCGCGTCGTTGAACGCCTCGTTCCTGAACACGGCTTCGCCCGCCTGCGTCATCATCATGTAGGTGAAGAGTTCGGACATCGGGAAGGCGTGGCGTTTGCTGGGGTCTGGATTGTAGAGCGGAGCCATCGTGACGATTTTGTCCAGCGCGTCGAGCAACTCATCGATGGTCGAAATATTATTATGTTCCGCCGGTTGCTGTTCGAGCATCTGTACGACGTACATCCTGACGATGCCGTTCAACGCGATCAAGTCTTCGAGCGCTTTCACGGCCGGGTTGCGTTTACGCTTCCCGCCCCGCGCTTTGGCTTCTCGAATTTCTCGCTTCAGATTCTTCTGCCACTCGTCCACGGCCGACCTGTCTCGCGGCAAATAACCGGCGATGTATCCGAAGTGGTTCTCGTATCTCGCGTCAATCGCTTTTCTGGCTGCTTGATCCATGAGGGATAATTTTCCTTTCGACTGTGATGCGCCTCGGTGGGAACGCTAAAGAGGTTGTGAGTTAATAACGGGACGAGGACGGGCGCTATCCTATGCCCGGAGTTTGAACCCGTCAACGATAATTATCGGGCGGCCTCGCGGGCAAGCGGGCGCGCATCGTATTTATAGCAGCCGCGAATGGGCGTGGCTCGTGCGAGATAACTGTAGACTCCGCGGACTTGGCGACAAGTCCGGCAATCATTCCGGTGGCGGCTCTCAAACGCAAACCGCTATAGTGTAAGCTAACGCCATTCAAGTGAAAGTTCGGCGACTGAACATCGACGCGGACAAACGCCAAATCGAGAGAGGCTTATGAAAAGAATCCTGTGGCTCGCGATCCTGCTCCCGTTTTTTTCTCCGGCAACTTTTGCATCCGAGACCATGCGGCTCGACTTTTATCACACCGGCAACGCCGCGCAGGAATTGTTCAGCGTTGACAGAGTGGTCATCGAACCGCTCCCGTGGCCGGGCAATCCGCGCCGCGCCGTGGACGAGTCGAACCTCGGCAAGTATCTGTTTGAAGTCAGGGACCTGAAGACGAATCGCCTGCTCTACTCGCGCGGCTTTGCTTCGATCTACGGCGAGTGGGAGACGACGGACGAGGCCAAAACGGCGAACCGCACCTTCCACGAATCGCTACGGTTTCCCGCGCCCGCCGCGCCCGTGCAGGTTTTGTTGAAGAAGCGCGACGCACAGAACGCCTTCCGCGAAATCTGGGCGACGACCGTTGACCCGCGCGACATCTTCGTCTCGAACGCTAAGCTGGCCGCGCCCGCGCGCGTCATCGAAATCGAGCGCAACGGTGATTCGTCCGTGAAAGTCGATCTGCTGATTCTCGGCGACGGCTACACGGCCGCAGAGGCGGGCAAGTTCGAGCGCGACGCGCGTCGTCTCACGGCGATACTTTTCCAGACTTCCCCGTTCAAAGAGCGGCGCAGGGATTTCAACGTCTGGGGCTTGTCTCCGCCGGCCGCCGAGTCCGGCATCTCGCGCCCCTCGACCGGCGTCCACCGCGATTCCCCGCTCGGCGCGACCTACGACGCCTTCGGCTCGGAACGCTACGTGCTCACGTTCGACAACCGCGCCTTTCGCCGCGTGGCCTCGTTTGCGCCTTACGACTTCGTGGAGATTCTCGTCAACAACCGCACCTATGGCGGCGGCGGAATCTTCAACCTCTACGGGACGGTCGCCGCCGACAGCCAGTGGTCGCCTTACGTCTTCGTACACGAGTTCGGGCATCACTTCGCCGGGCTGGCCGACGAGTATTACACCTCGCCCGTGGCCTATGCCCCCGCGACCGAACGCATCGAGCCGTGGGAACCGAACGTGACCGCCCTGCTCGACCCGAAGAATTTAAAATGGCGCGACCTCGTCAGCCCGGATACGCCGCTGCCGACCCCCTGGGAGAAAGAGGCGTTTGAAAAATACTCGCGCGAGATACAGGCGCGGCGGCGCGACATACGCAGCCAGGGGCGTCCCGAACAGGAGATGGACGCGCTCTTTACAGAAGAACTGGCGCACGAGAAAGGGATGTTCGCGCGCGAGAAATACGCGAACCGGGTGGGCGCGTTCGAGGGCGCAAACTACGAGGCGCGAGGGTTCTATCGTCCGCAGGTGGATTGTCTCATGTTCACGCGCACAGACACTTTCTGCGCCGTCTGCCGCCGCGCCATCGAGCGCGTCGTGGACATGTACTCGCGTCCCTGACACGAACGGCGCACGACGCGCGCTTCATAACTGTTCGATGGCTGTCGCGCGCACGATCAACTCCTCCTGACGGAAGCGCGCTTCCAACCCGGCGCGATACGTCGTCCACCACGTGCGTTCAAGTTCATCGGCCATGACTTCAAAGATGATGATCGCGTCGCGGCTGATGCGCCCGCCTTCCGTCCAGATGCCTTCGGCCGGTGAACTGCGAAAGGCCGTGAGGCCGCCGAATTTTTTCATCAACTCGTCGCGCACGCGGTCATAGACTTCCTGTGTGAAAGCCTTACCTTCGTTGTCGTAGAGCGGCAGTAATATTTGTATGAGATACACGTGAATGCTCAAACTCCTGTCGAAATATGCGCTCGGCCTTTTGTTCATCGTAGGGGGGCTGTATCACTTCATCAACCCCTCGCTCTACCTGCGGATGATGCCGTCGTACCTGCCCTGGCATCTCTTCCTCGTCTACCTCAGCGGATTCCTTGAAGCGGCTCTCGGCTTACTGCTGCTCGTCCCGCGCTACACGCGCCCGGCCGCGTGGGGCTTGATCGCGCTTCTCGTCGCGGTGTTTCCCGCCAACGTCCAGATGGCGCTCAACCCGCAACAATTTCCAGACCTCCCGCCCGCCGCCCTGTGGCTCAGACTGCCGCTGCAAGCCGTGTTCATCGCATGGGCTTATTCGTTTACGAGGGGCAACCGCGCGGGCGAACCGTCGCACGAATAATTCCACTCAAGCAAACTGCCCGGCGGCATAACCTGAAGCCCACGCCCATTGAAAATTGTAACCGCCGAGATGGCCGGTCACGTCAACCACTTCGCCGATGAAGTAGAGACCGGCGACGCGCGTCGCTTCCAACGTGCGCGAAGATAGCTCCGAGGTCGCGACGCCGCCCGCCGTCACTTCGGCTTTCTTATATCCTTCCGTCCCGGCGGGTATGATCTGCCAGTCTTGAAGTTTCGCGGCCAGCGCGGCGCGCTCGCGCTCGGTCAATTGCCTGAGCGGTTTGGAGGGCGCGTACAGTTTGCACCACTCCTGCGCGAAGCGACGCGGCAGGTGGCGTGCGAGCACGCTTGCCAACTCGCTCTCGGAATCCGCACGTTCAAGGAGCAGCGAGAGCGCGTCCGTGTCCGGCAGGAGATTGAGGTTGACGGCTTCGCCGCGCTGCCAGTAGGAAGAGACTTGCAGGATGGCCGGGCCGCTCAAGCCGCGGTGTGTGACGAGTATGTTTTCGCGAAAAGATGCGCCGCCGCAACTGGCGAGCGCGTCGAGCGACACGCCGCTCAAGGGCGAGAGACGCGCCTGCGTTTCGGCGGGCAAGGTCAGCGGCACGAGCGCGGGTCGGGTCGGTTCAATCCGCAAGCCGAACTGCCGCGCGAGTTGGTAGCCGAAATCCGTCGCCCCGAGTTGCGGGATGGAGAGGCCGCCCGTGGCGACGACGAGCGAAGCGGCGTTGAACTCGCCCTGCTCCGTCTCCACACGAAACCCATCTTCGCGCACGACGCGGCGCACGCGGCAACTGCAACGGATTTCGACTCCCGCGTCGGCACATTCGTTCAACAGCAGGTTGATGATCTGGCGCGCGCTGCCGTCGCAGAACAACTGCCCCAGTTTTTTTTCGTGGTAGGCGATGCCGTGTCGTTCGACGAGCGCGATAAAGTCTGCGGGCGTGTAGCGCGCGAGCGCGGACTTGGCGAAGTGTGGGTTGGCGGAGATGAAGTTGGCCGCGGTCGTGTGGACGTTGGTGAAATTGCAGCGCCCGCCGCCGGAGATGGCGATCTTCTTGCCGACCTGCCCGGCGTGTTCCAGCACCAACACCCTGCGCCCGCGCCGCCCCGCCTCAATCGCGCAGAAGAGGCCGGCCGCCCCGCCGCCGATGATGATCACGTCCTTCTCTATCAAGCTCTTTAACGAATCAGAATTGAAGTTTGATGTTACAGGGCAACTATAACGTCTGTGCCTCCGGCGGCAAAAACCCGCACCGCGCGGACGCGGAGTTGACGCGCAGGGAGCGCAGAGAGAGAGAAAGCGTTGAGCTTTCGTTCAAGTCTCTGCGATTCTTCGCGTCATCTCTTCGCGTCCGCGCGGTGCAGGTTTTTGCGTCCGCCGCGCCCGTCGCGTTCGTTCGCGCCGGGCGGCGCTTGAATCAATTCAGCGTTTTCAAGAGAGCCGTGTAACGCTTCCGATCTCGCTCGTTCATTTTCCTGATGCGCGCCCCGATGACGAAGCCGCTCAAGCCTTCGGGAGTGTCAACTGCTTCGGCGCGCACCGTGACCGCCTGCACGACGGCGACGCCATCCGGCAGCGAGAGCACGAGTCGCAGAGGAAAGTTCGCCGCGCTGATCTGCTCGTGTCCGAGACGAAGCGTGGGCAGAAACAGCGAGAGACCCGTTTCGCTCAGGTCGCGCGTGCGCCCCATGATCGGGTTCGGATATTCCTCGGCCTCCGGGTCGAGTTTCTCATTCGGGACGGAGACGCCGACGGGGAGGTTCACCGCGAAACTGGCTTTGCGGCGCGCGAACCTGCGCCGCTCGACGAACAGCGAGCGCACCCTCTGTTCGAGGAGACTAAGGACGGGAGTCATGATCTGTGGTTTCCTTCGTTGAAGATAGTGGCCGAGACCGGGAAATTGAAATGCGTGTCGGGGGCGGCGAGGCGTCGAGCTAGAGTTGCGCCCGGTTCAGTTGTCACGTCGAGATCGGTTGTGGCTGGAAGCGTTCTGTGAGGACGAACGGCCACTTCCAAGTTAAATGAATCATCCCGTTGAAGTCAACGAGTTTTTCCGAGCATCGGGAAGGCGCGCGGATTTGGACGCGGGCTACAGCGGCAGTTGGAGGCGCGCTTCGCAGCCCGTGCCGCGGCGGCGATTGGTGAGGGTCAGCGTGCCGCCGTGCGCCTCTGCGATCTGGCGGCTGAGGACGAGGCCGATGCCGGAGCCGCCCGGCTTCGTCGTGAAGAACGGGACGAAGAGGTTCGACGTGTTGGAGAGTCCAGGCCCTTCGTCCTCTACGATGAGGGTGAAATGGTTCGTGGTCTTGATCCAGCCGACCGAGACGCCCCCGCCCGTTTGCAGTGCGGCATCGACGGCGTTGCGCTGCACGTTGATGAGCAGTTGTTCGAGTTGGTCTGCGTCGGCCTGAATGGTCAGTTCCGCCCCCGGCACGATTTTGACCGTGAGGCGCGTTTCGAGTTCCGCCACCCGGCGCACGAGTTCGTGGACGTTGACGGGCGCGAAGCGCGGCGGGGGCAGGCGCGCCAGATGCGCGTAGGCTTGCATGAAGCGGCTCAGGGATTCGGAGCGCGAGCCGATGATGGAGAGGCCGCGCGCCATGTCTTCGTGCCAGTCGAGCGGGCGCGGCTCGCGCACGAGCAGGCTTTCGAGGCTCCCGGCGATGGATTTGATCGGTGTCAGCGAGTTGTTCAGTTCGTGGCCGAGCACGCGCACGAGCCGCTTCCAGGCTTCGCGTTCCTCTTCGCGCAGTTCGCGGCTGAGGTCGGAGAGGACGAGGAGTTGATGGGGCAGGCCGCGCTCGCGGAAGGTGCTGCCGCGCACGCCCCAACGACCCGCCCGGCCGGGAAAAGTTTTGGGGATGATCTGTGAATCATCCGCGCCCGAAGAATGCAGAAACTCTTCGAGGTCGAGTTCGGCGGCGGTGCGCCCGAGGAGCCGACCCGCAGGTTGCGCGAACAGGCGCTCGCCAGCGCGGTTGACGAGACGCAGACGCTCCTCCGCATCGAAGGCGAAGACGGCCACGTCGATCTCGCCCATCACCGTGCGCAGGAGCGCCGTGGCCTCCATCGCGCCGAGCCGCTGCGCGCGCAGGGTTTCGCCGAGCGCGTTGACTTCGAGCATCACGTCGCCGAGGGCGTCTTCGCGTCCGGCGCCGCGCGCGCGGATCGAATAGTCGCCCTCGCGCATGGCGGCCAGCAGGTTCGAGAGCGTTTGCAGGTGGCGCACCACGCGGCCGCGCAGCGAGAAGGCGAGGCCGAGCCAGAAGCCGAGGATGATGAGCGAGAGCGTCCACTGCACCTTGGGCGTGTAGGAGCGATCCCAGATCAGTATGAGCGAGATGAGCGTGCCGGGCAGGCCGCCCGCCAAAGCCATCAGGAGAATGCGTTGCTCGTGGTTCAGCCGTTCACGCGGAGGGGGTTTATGTGGCTGGCCGTCGGTCATAAGCCGTAACGTTGGAGTCGCCGGTAGAGCGCGCTACGGCTGAGTCCGAGGGCTTCCGCCGCCTGTCCGACGTTGCCGTCGAAGCGCGCGAGAGTTTTGCGAATCAGGAAACACTCTACCTCATCGAGGCTCATCTCTTCGAGTCCGCGTTCGGCCGCCGCGCCCGGCTGCAAATTGAGATCGGCGGCCTCTACGACCGCGCCCTTCGCCATCAACACCGCGCGCTCCACGGCGTGATCCAACTCGCGCACGTTCCCCGGCCAATCGTAACGGAGCAGCGCTTTCGTCGCATCGTCGGAGAAGGTCGTCAGGAATTTGCGATAGCGGCGCGCGTAAGTGTCGAGGAAGTGGTGCGCGAGGAGCGGGATGTCTTCGGGTCGTTCGCGCAGAGGCGGCAGGTGTATCTCGACCGTGTTCAGACGAAACAGCAAATCCTGACGGAAACGCCCGCCCGCAACTTCCTCACGCAGGTCTGCGTTCGTCGCCGACAGTATCCGCACGTCCACGCGCCGCATCTTCGAAGAGCCGACGCGCTCGAACTCGCCAGTCTCCACCACGCGCAGAAGTTTCGCCTGCTGCGCCAAAGGGACGTTGGCGATCTCGTCGAGAAAGAGCGTGCCGCCGTCGGCCAACTCGAAACGGCCGACGCGATCCGTGCGGGCGTCCGTGAACGCGCCCTTGACGTGGCCGAACAATTCGCTCTCGAACGTGCCCTCGGAGAGCGCGCCGACGTTGACCGTGACCATCGTCTTCGAGGCGCGCGTCGAGACGGCGTGGAGCGTCTGCGCGACCACTTCCTTGCCCGTGCCGTTATCGCCCGTGATGAGGACGTTGGCGTCCGACGCGCCGACGCTCTCGATCATCTGGAGCACGGGGCGCATGCTCGCGGCCGTGGCGATCATGCGTTGCGGCGTCGCGTGGTCGTCGCGCAGCAACTTGTTCTCGGCTTCGAGCCGCTGCCCTTTGCGCAGCGCGCGGCTGAGTTCGATCTGCGTGCGCAGGACGGAGAGCAAACGCGCGTTCTCCCACGGCTTCTGGATGAAGTCGCGCGCGCCGCGGCGCATCGCCTCGACCGCCACCTCGACGCTGCCCCACGCCGTCATCACGACGACGGGCAGCGTCGTGTCAATCGCCTGTATGCGCGAGAGCAGGTCGAGACCTTCCTGACCGGAGGGGGTGTCGCGCGTGTAGTTGAGGTCTATGAGGAGCAGGTCGAACTCCGCGGCCTTGATCGCCGAGAGCACTGCGGGCGGCGAAGTGACGGCCTCGATGTGATAGCCCTCGCCCTTCAACAACAGGCGCAGGGCTTCGAGCACGTCCGGCTGATCGTCGGCGACGAGCACGCGGGGAGTGGATGCTTCAGGTGTCTTCATACGTTTAAGTGAGATGCTTATGACCGAGGCGCTTTCGCGTCCGAGCATTGTAATCCCAAAATTTCACTCAAACGCAACTTAAATTCTCCGCACGCTCCTTCAAACTTTCCTTGAAGTTCAGAGCGCGACCCCTTACAACCCTTTTTTCGTGACGACCGTGAGCACGCGCCCGCGTTCGTGATCCGACGAGAGGGTGTGTGCCGCCTCGATGATCGCGGCGCGCACCGATTCGTTCGCCCCGTCCGTCCGTGCGGCGCGAATCAAGACGTTCGCTTTCTCGAAATCGGAACTCATCCCGCGCGTGGATTTGAGCGCGAGCATGAGCGTCTCCGGCGAAACGCCGCTCCGCTTCAACAGCACGGCCAGCACGCGCCCGCGCTCGTAGTCCGAAGAGAGCGTGTTCGCCGTCTCGAAGAAGGCCGCGCGCACGCCCGTGTCCGCCAGATCGTTTTTCAAAACGTGTATGAGCAGCGTGGCCTTCTCGTAATCGGAAGCCATTGATTTCGAATTCTGCGAGAGCAGTTTCGCCAACTGCCCTGCGTTCAAATTCCCGCGCTCGACGAGGGCGATTGAATAGACGCGCCGCGCATAATCGCTTTTGAGCCGCGCGATCTCTGTGAGCACGGCGTTTGCGCCGCCCCGCCTGAGAATCCGCCCGACGCGCGCCTCCGCGTCGTAGCCGCTCCCGGCCACCGTGTCCGACAGCAATTTGGCGAGCCACTTGCGCGCCCCTTCGTCGAACGGGCGCGCCTCGCCGCGCTCCCAGTAGCTGCGCTTGAGTTGGCCGTCAGCCCCCGGCGCCACTTCGAGCCGCCGCGACACGCCGCCGCGTTCCTCCGAGAGGTGGAAGTAGCCGTCGCCCGTGATGCGTTCCACATCCGTGTAGTCGTCGTTGAACTCCACGTTCTTCGAGTCGAGCTTGATGTCCGTCCCGTCCTTACCGCTGTGGTGCGTCCAACGCAGGCTCCTGCCGTTGATCTGGACGTGATCTTGATCCGGCTTCTTCGTCGTGTCCTTTTTCTTCTCCTGCGCCGACGCCGAGACGCACAGACAGATGATGATCGACAGTTTGATAAAAAGTTTCTTGCTCATCATTCAAACCTCTCTCTTTTCTATTCGTATCTGAGAGCGACCATCGGATCAACTTTGGTGGCACGGCGCGCAGGCAGGTAGCAAGCGAGCATCGCCACGCACGCCAGCAACAGCGTGATCCCGACGAAAGTCACCGGGTCGGTCGCGCCGACGCCGTAGAGCAGGCTCGACATGAGCCGGGTTAAAGCGAATGCGGCTGCGAGTCCGACCAGGCTGCCGACGAGCAGGAGCATCATCCCCTGCCACAGAACCAGCTTGATGATGTCGCCCGTCTGCGCGCCGAGCGCCATCCGCACGCCGATCTCGTGAGTGCGCCGCGCCACCGCGTAGGACATCACGCCGTAGAGTCCGACGGCGGCCAGCAGCAACGCCGCGCCCCCGAACACGCTGAGCAGCACGGCGATCATCCGGTCGGCGAAAAGGGCTGTGGCGAGGTGTGCGGAGAAGGTGTTGATCTGAAACAACGTCAGGTTCTTATTGAGACTCTTCAACTCGGCGCGCACCGACGGGAGCACCGCCAGCGGGTCGCCATCCGTGCGCACGAAGAGCGTCATAGAGGACATCACGCCCTGCGCGAGCGGCGTGTAGAAAAATGGCAGAGGCTCTTCGCGCAAGCCCCGATATTTGGCATTCCGCGCGATGCCGATAATCTCTAAATATGGTCCCTCCGAATCCGTCCTGACACGCTTGCCCAGAGGACTCACGCCGGGAAAATAACGACGCGCAAATTCTTCGTTGATGATGACGACGCCGGAAGCATTCGCCGTGTCGGCCGCGTTGAAGTCGCGACCTTGAAGGAGCGGGATGCCCAGCGTCTTGAAATAGTTCGGGCTGACGATGTTGGTATTAAGTTCCGTGTCCTCGTTCGGACGGGGTTGATAGCCTTCGATTGAGACGTTCGTGCGCATCCCGCCGCCGCTGATGGGAACGATGTAGGCGAGCGCGACGGAGCGCACGCCGGGCAGCGCGCCCACTTGCTCCTGCACCTCACGGTAGAAGAATTTCTGCTCTTCGCGCCCCATCTTCGCGCCGCGCGTCTCCATCTGCGTGAGCAGCACATTCTCCGCGTCGAACCCTGGATCGGACGTTGAAGCGGCGCGCAGGCTACGCATGAACAGTCCGGCACAGATGAGCAGGATGAGCGACAAAGCGACCTGTAAGACGACGAGCGCGTTGCGCAACCCGAACCGCCCGAACCCGCGCACCTCCGGCGCGCCCGTGTCGTCCTTCAAAGCCGACAGTAAATTTTGACGCGAGGCTTGCAGCGCGGGCACCAGTCCGAACACGATGCCGGTCAACAGCGAGAGGCCGAGCGTGAAGCCGAGCACTCGCCAATCGACGCTCAGATCAAGCCCGCCCGCATCTTCCGGGGGAAAAAATTTTGGCAGGAAGTCGGATGTCCAGAGCGTCAGCAGGAGTCCGAGGAGGCCGCCGAGTATGGCGAGACACATGCTCTCGGTCAACAATTGCCGCACGAGACGCAAGCGACCCGAACCGAGCGCCAGCCTGATCGCGATCTCGCGCTGCCGCACGGAGGCGCGCGCCAACAACAAATTTGCCACGTTGGCGCAGGCGATCAGGAGCACCAGCCCGACCACCAACATCAGCATCCCCGACACGCCCGCAACGGCTTTGCGTTGTTTCGGGCCGATGCGGGATTCACCAGCCACGGTCACGGGGCGCGGCTCGTCAGGTCGTTCGAGCGTGCCCCGGTTCGTTTCGGGAAAGTCCTGCGCGAGCCGCGCGGCGATGGTCGCGAGTTGCCGGTTGGCCTCTTCGTGGGTCACGCCTTCCTTGAGCCGCCCGACCACCTTCAGCGCGCGATTGCCGCGTGCGCCCGGATTGCTTGGGGGCGGCGGCAGTGGCCGCCAGAACTCCGGCGGCAGTCCCATGTGTAAGCCGCGAAAATCTTTCGCCGCCACACCCACCACCGTGTGCGCCCGCCCGTCTAGATTGATCGTGCGATTGATGATGGTCGGCTCCGAGTTGAAACGACGCTGCCAGAGATTATGGCTGATCACGACGACCGGATTACCGCTCGCCGCGGCCTCGTCTTCCTGCAAGAGCGTGCGGCCTGCGGAAGCCTTGACGCCGAGCACTTTGAAATAGTTCCCCGTGACGGACTCGCCGCGCAGCCGCTCGGGTTCATCGCCTTCGGCCAAACTCGCCTCGCTGCCTTCGTAGGCCGCGAGTCCCTCGAAGGCGTTCGCCCCGTCACGAAAAGAGATGTAATCGGGATAGGATGAACTGCCGTAAAGCCCGCTGCTGTAATCGCTCGTGTAAACGCCCGCGAGTCTCTCAGGCGCTTCGACGCCGGCGAGCGGCCTGAGCAACAGCCCGTTAATCATACTGAAGATGGTCGAGTTCGCGCCGATCCCTAAAGCCAAGACCACGACCGCCACCAGCGTGAAGCTCGGACTCTTCCAGAGCATACGCGCGCCATAACGCAAGTCTTGCCACAGTATTCCCATCACATTCTCCTAGAAGTGACTCATTCGTATCTGAGAGCCACCATCGGATCAACTTTGGTGGCGCGGCGCGCCGGGATGTAATTGGCGGCGAAGGCGACGAGCATGAGCAGCATAGAGATCACAGCGAACGTGAGCGGGTCTGTAGCCGACACGCCGTAGAGCATGATCGTCAAACCCTGCATCAGCCAGTAAGAAGCGACGAGGCCGATGCCGATGCCGACGACTGCAAGCACCATTCCCTGCCGGACGACCATCCGGCGGATGTCGCGCGGACTCGCGCCCAAGGCCATCCGCACGCCGATCTCGTGCGTGCGCTGCGTGACTGCGTAAGACATCACGGCGTAGATGCCGACGGAAGCGAGCACGAGCGCGATGAGCGCGAAGATGCCGAGCATGCCCATCGTCACGCGCTGCGGCGCGAGCGATTCGGAGACCACCCGCTCCATCGTGCGCACGTTGTAGACGGGCTGCTCATGGTCAACTTCCCCGATCTCGCGTTGCACCGCCCCGGCCAGTTGCACGGGGTCGCCCGCGGCGCGCACCACGATGCTCATCGAATACCACGGCTGTTGCGTAAGCGGCGTGTAAACCTCCGGCTCGATCTCTCTATCGACCAGCGACTCGTGCTTGATGTTGCCGACGACGCCGATGATCTCGAAGTTGTCAGACTCTTTCTCGCCGCCGAAATTCAGGCGTTGCCCGATGGGGTCTGTGTCCTGGAACTGCGTGCGGACGAGTTCTTCGTTGACGAGGATGACGTTCGATGAATCGGCGCGGTCGGACGCGGCGATGTGGCGGCCGCGCCTGAGGGGGATGTCCATCGCTTCGAGGTAGTGCGGGCTGACGACGCGGAAGTTCGCCTGCGGCGCACGCCCCGGTTCCGGCGTGGGTCGCCCGACGACGGAGAACGCCGAATCCGTGTTGTTGCGCGTGAGCGGGAGGATGTTGACCGCGCCCGCCTGCTGCACGCCCGGCAGCGCGGCGATGCGCTCGATGGCCTGCGTGTAGAAATTCGCGCGCGCGGTTTCATCCGCGTACTTCGCGCGCGGAAGCGCAACGTCCAGAACGAGCACGCTCTCCGGTTTGAAGCCCGGCTCGACCTTCAGCATTTCGTAGAAACTCTTGATCATCAGACCCGCGCCGATGAGGAGCGTCAAAGAGATCGCCACTTCCGCGACGACGAGCGCGCCGCGCAGACGATTGCGGCCGAAGCCGCCGCCGGAAGTGCGCCCGCCCTCTTTAAGTGATTCGTTGAAGTCTGCCTTCGTCGCTTGCAGCGCGGGCGCGAGGCCGAAGACGATGCCGGTCAACAGCGAGATGCCCAGCGTGAACCAGAAGACCTCCACGTCGATGCCGACGTTTTTCCATCCCGGCAGATAACGCGAGAGGCTCGCGGGGATGCCCGCCGTGAGCAGGTCGATGCCCCACACGGCGACGAGCAATCCGAGCGCGCCGCCGAAGAGCGCGATGAGCACGCTCTCCGTCAACAACTGCCGGATCAGGCGGAGGCGTCCCGCGCCCAAGGCCATGCGGATCGCGATCTCCTTCTGGCGCGACGCCGCGCGCACGAGCAGGAGGTTGGCGACGTTGGCGCACGCCAGCAACAGCACGAAACCGGCCGCGCCGAGCAGCACGATGAGACCGGGGCGCGGCCCCCGCACGTAGGAAGCCTTCAGCGATTCGGTGGCGATGGTGCGGTTGCTGTTGAATTCGGGATATTGCGCTTCGAGGCGGCTGGCGATGGCGGCCAGTTCGGCGTCGGCCTGCGCCTGCGTCACGCCGGGCTTGAGTCGCCCCATGACGCGCACGTAATGATTGCCGCGTTCCTCTCGCGTCTTCGGGGTGATGGTGAAAGGGATCAGGATGTCGTTGCCGGTCGGCGGGAAGTTGAAATCCTCTGCCATGATGCCGACGACGGTGTAAGGCTGGCCGTTCAGTTGCAGCGTGCGATTGATGATGCCGGGGTCTGTCGCGTAGCGGCGACGCCAGAAGTCGTGCGTGAGAATGACAACCTTGTCGCGCCCCTCCTGCTCTTCTTCCGGCGTGAACGTGCGGCCGAGGGCGGCGCGCACGCCGAGCGCGTCGAACATGATGGGCGAGACGGCGGCCACTTCGAGCCGCTCCGGCTTGTCGCCTTCGGTGAGGTTGAGCGAGTTGTTATTGTAGATGGCGAGGTGCGAGAAGGAGGTGCTCTGCTCGCGTACGTCGAGGAAGTTGGCGGGCGCGGCCGAGTTGCGCGCGGTCGTGTTCGGCGGCCGCTCCCACAGTACGAAGAGACTGTCCGGGTCTGGGAAACTGAAGGGGCGCAGCAGCAGCGCGTTGAACGCGCTGAAGATCGTCGTGTTCGCCCCGATCCCTAAAGCCAGCGCCACGACGGCCACCGAAGTGAATCCCAAATTCTTCCACAATATCCGCAGCGCATAGCGCAAATCCTGCAGAACGGTTCCCATATCCGGACTCTCCAATCTAGAGATTGCACGAGGCGCAACGGGTGGTTCGCCGGCGGGTGGCCGGCTCACGCTTCGAGCACGGAGGCCGTTTGCTTGAAACGGCCTCCGCACGCGAAGCTATTCGTATCTAAGCGCGATCATCGGATCAACCCTCGTCGCTTTGCGCGCGGGGATGAGACAGGCGAGGAGGGCGACCGCGGCCAGCAGGACGGAGACGCCGCCGTAAGTGAACGGGTCGGTGGCGCTCACGCCGAAGAGCAGGCTCGCCATCAGGCGCGTCAACGCGAACGCGCCGAGGAGTCCGAGGGCGACGCCGATGAAGGCCAGTTTCATGCCCTGCGAGACGACCATCCTGAGCACGTCGCGGCGTCCCGCGCCGAGGGCCATGCGGATGCCGATCTCGTGCGTGCGCTGCGTGACCGAGTAGGCCATCACGCCGTAGATGCCGATGGCGGCCAGCAGCATCGCGGAACCGGCGAAGACGGCCAGCAGCCACGTCGCAAACTTCTGCGGCGCGACCGTCGCGGCCACGATCTGTTCCATCGTGCTGATGTTCGAGATCGGTTGATCTTTGTCCATCTGCAAAACTTCGTTGCGGATGGCGGGGGCTAAACTCGTCGGGTCGCCGGTGTTGGTTTTCACTGCGAGCCACAGGCCGCGATTGGCGGCGGCGAAATTCTCCGGGGGCACCTGCTTGTAAGGCGTGTAAATCTCGACGCGCCCCTCTTCGTTCACCCCGTAGTGCTTCATGTGCTTAAAGACCCCGATGATGTTTCGCAGCGGAGCGCGGTCGCCGCCGATCCTCAGACGCTTGCCAATCGGGTCTGCGTTGGGAAAGAAGCGCGCGACAAACATCTCGTCCACCAAGACGACCAGCGGCGCATCCTTCGTGTCCTGATCGGAGATGAAGCGGCCTTGCAGCAACTGGATGTTCATCGCCTTGAAGTAGCCGGGTTCGGCGAAGAGATTGACGGCGACCGTGGCGTCTTTCGGGTTGGTCGTTTCCTGTCCTTCGACCATGATGCCGGATTCGATCCCGCCGTTCATCGGCAGGCCGCGCGTCAGCCCCGCGTTCTGGACGCCGGGCAGCGCGCGCACGCGCCGCAGCAGTTCGTCCCAAAAATTCTCGACCTGCGCGTTCTCTTTGTAGCGCGCTTCGGGCAGCGGCACGCGCAGCGTCAAAACGTTCGTCGGGTCGAAGCCGAGTTCGGTCTGCTGCAAGCGCAGGAAACTCTTGATGAGCAATCCGGCGCTGACGAGGAGCAGGAGCGAGAGCGCGACTTCGGAGACGACGAGCAGGTTGCGCACGCG
>DASVPS010000017.1:0-17412 GCA_036389555.1 Pyrinomonadaceae bacterium | reverse complement strand
GTCGTCTTCCTTCTTTTCTCCTTCTCGTTCTGGCGTCTGCGCATGCTGGCCGTGGGCGTGCCCGTCGGCGACCCCGCCGAGATCGAGTACAAAGAGCGCGACCCGAATCTCCCGGCCAAGCCCTTCTTCTCGCTCGCCTCGAACCGCACCTACGGCACGAACGAACGCCCGCGCCTCTGGCTCAGTTACCGCGACATCGACTCGATTGACTTCCGCGTCTATCGCGTCAACGACCCCGTGAAATTTTTCCGCGGCCTCGACGACCCGCACCGCTTCGGCGAAGACGAAGAGGGCGAGTTCAAGAGTTACTACCGCAAGCGCAAGCCCACGTTCCTCGAACGCATACGCGCCTTCAAGAACTATTTCTACCACGGATTTCGCGACTACTTCCGCGCGCAACTCAAGAACTCTTCGCGCAAAACTTTCAACCAGACCTTCCGCGCGCCCGACGAACTCAAGGATGCAGAGGTGCAGCGCACGCCGCTGAACGTGGCAGACTATGCGCGCGTGCCGCTCCTGAACGACGATCAACTCGTGCGCGGCTGGCGCGAGAAACTTCCGCCGCTCGACAACGAATACGACCGCCGCTCGATCCCGCTCGGCCAGCGCGAGCCGGGCGTCTATCTCGTCGAAGCCGTCAACGGCGATCTGCGCGCCTTCTCCGTCTCCATCGTCACAGACCTGACGATGATCGAGAAGACTTCGCGCGACGGCCAGTTGCTCGTCTACGCCGTCAACCGGCAGACGGGCGCACCGCGCGCGGGCGTGCAGGTGCAGGTCGTCGAAGGCCAAAACACGCTCACCACCGGGACGACCGACAATCAGGGACTCCTGCGCACAAAAGTTGCGCGCCCGCAGCAGAAGAGCAGCGGAGAGGAAGATGAAGGCGACGGTGAAAGTGAAGGCGAAGGCGATGATGAAGGCGAGGGCGAAGACGACTCGCCCTCCTATCTCGTCATGGCGACGGAACGCGAGAACTTCGCCATCTCCGATCTGGACTCTTACATCTTCGGCGGCTACGGCGGCGAGTCGGACAACCTGACGAGCTACATCTACACGGATCGCCCCGTCTATCGCCCCAACCAGAAAGTCTATTTCAAAGGCATCCTGCGTCGCCTCGGCGAGCGCGGCTATCAAACGCCGGGCGGCGCGGTCACGGTCAGCGTCGAAGACACGAACGGCGGGAAGCTGTTCGAGCGCGAGCTGACGCTCTCTTCGCGCGGCTCGTTCAGCGGCGAAGTTGACATCCCGGAAGACGCGCCGCTCGGCACCTACAACGTCAAGGCGCTGACGGCCGAGGGCGGCACGGCCTCCGGCTACTTCGACGTGCAGGAATACAAGAAACCGGAATTCAAGGTGGCCGTCTCGGTGCCGCAACGCTTTGCGCCCACGGGTTCTGAGGTCAAGTTCAACGTCTCTGCGCGCTACTTCTTCGGCTCGCCCGTCACGCGCGCCGACGTGAAATATTACGTCTACCGCTCTCGTTACTATCACTACTTCGCAGACCCCGAAGGCGACCCGATTGACGACTTCGGCGTCGAGGAGGAAGACGAAACCGGCGACTATGACGGCGGCGGCGATTACGGCGATTCGATGGTCAAAGAGGGCGAGGGCAAGCTCGACGCGCAGGGCAACTTACAGGTTAGTTTCTCCGTCCCGCAACCCTCCGCGAAAGAGCGTTGGGATTACACCTATCGTCTCGAAGCGCAGGTCACGGACGCCTCGCGCCGCATGATGCAGTCGAGCGCGGAGTTCGTCGGCACGCGCGGGAACACCGTCACCGATGCGACGACGGATCGCTACGTCTACTATCAGGGCGACACCGCGAAGGTGCTCGTCCGCACGCGCGATTACGAAGGCCGCGAGGTCGCAGCAGGCGTCACGCTCACCTTCGTCGAGAACTCCTGGGAGAAGATCGAGAAGAACGATTACGGCTACAAGTATTTCGAGTACAAGCTGAACGAACGCGATCTGTCCACGGCGAACGTGCAGACGAACGCGCAGGGCGAGGCCACTTACGAATACCGCATCGAGCGGCCGGGCAACATACAGATCAAGACGACCGTCTGGGAGAACGGCAAGCCCGTCACTTCCATGGGCGGTTCGCTCTGGGTGGCCGACCGCAGCGAGCAATTTTCGGATTACTCGTATCAGGGGAGCGAGGCCGTCAAACTCGTCCCCGACAAGAAATCTTACAAGGCGGGCGAGACCGCGCACGTCCTCGCCCTGCTGCCGACGGACAAGGCGCACCTGCTCGTCACGACCGAACTGTTGAGCGTGATGACGGTGCGCCAGATCAGCGCCACGGGTCGCGCCGTCGTCATAGACGTGCCCATCGAAGCGCGCCACGCCCCGAACTTCTTCCTCGACGTGTCCTACGTCAAAAACAGCGAGATGTATTCGGCCTCCACGTCTCTGGTCGTGCCGCCGCGCGACCGCCTCCTGAAAGTCGAGATCATTCCGAACAAGCGTGAGTTCAAGCCGCGCGAAACGGCGTCCTACACGATCTCTGCGCAGAACGGCGACGGCAGCCCTGCGGCGGGCGCGGAAGTCAGTTTCGGCGTTGTGGACGAGGCCATCTACAGCATCATGCAGGAAACCGTGGGCGACATCCGCAAGCAGTTTTACGCGCAGCGCTACAACGAGGTGAACACCACCTTCGCCGTCAACTATTACTTCACCGGCTACGCGGGCAAGAAGGCGATCCAACTCGCCGCCAATAAACGCGCGCAACAACTCGCCGACTTTAAAAATGAGGGCGACTTCGTCGAACCGCTCATCCGCAAAATATTCAAAGACACGGCCTACTGGCAGCCCTCGGTTGTGACGGGTGCGGACGGCAAGGCCAACGTCAAAGTGGAACTGCCGGACAATTTGACGACGTGGCGCGCGACCGCCCGCGCCGTCACCGCAGACACGCGCGTCGGCTCGGCGACGAGCAAAATCATCGAGCGCAAGGATGTCATCATACGCCTCGCCACGCCGCGCTTCCTGACCTCCGGCGACACGGTCACGCTCTCCGGCATCGCGCACAACTATCTGAACGCCGACAAGACGACGCAGATTTCCCTGAGCGTGACGGGAGCACAACTGCTCGACCCGCCCGCGCAAACCATCACCATCCCGAAGAACGGCGAGCACCGCATCAACTGGCGCGTCAGCGCGCAGCAGACGGGCAGCGTCACGCTCCTCGTCAAAGCCCTGACCGACACCGACTCGGACGCCGTCGAGTTACAAATTCCAATCGTTCCGCGCGGACTCAAACAGACGACGGGCGAGGCCGCCACGCTCTCCGGTGACGGCGACGCGGAGCGCACCATCACGATCAACCTGCCGAACAACGCCGACCCGCGCTCGCGCACGCTGCGCGTAGAGGCCGCGCCCTCGGTTGCCGCGACGCTCTTCGGCGCGCTCGATTACCTGACGGGCTTCCCCTACGGCTGCGTCGAGCAGACGATGTCGCAATTCCTCCCGACCGTGATCGTCGCCAACACCTTGCGCGACGTGGAGCAGGCTTCCATCCGCGACACGAACAACATCAACAAGAAGGTGAAAAAAGGGCTGACACGTCTCTATAACTTCCAGCACGAAGACGGCGGCTGGGGCTGGTGGAAGGACGACCCGACCGACCCGTGGATGACGGCCTACGTCGTTGACGGCCTGACGATGGCGTCGCGCGCCGGTTATCAAACGGACGACACGCGCGTGGAGCGCGGGCGCGGCAAGTTGTCCGGCCTGCTCGACGCCGGAAAGAACGACGACGGCCGGGAAATCGGCATGGAGACGCGCGCCTACATGGTCTATGCCCTGAACGCGAGCGGCGGCGTCAACCCGCGCTACATCGAAGAGTTGGTCACCAACCGCGGGCGTTTGCAGCCCTACGCCCGCGCCCTGCTCGCGCTCACTCTGAAACAGCGCGGCGACTCGCGCGCGCGCGGACTCGCCTCCGAGATCGAACGCTCCGCCACGCAGACAGAGTTCGACGCACACTGGCCGTCGCGCCGCAAGACCGATAACTATGAGGAGGACAACAGCATCGAAGCGACCGCGCTCTCGATCAAAGCCCTCGCGCAGATCGCGCCCGAGAGCGGCGTCTTGCCGAAGGCCGTGCGCTGGACGGTGGCGAGCCGCAGGCGCGGCGCCCATTACTGGGTCTCCACCCGCCAGACCGCCTTCGTCATCTTCGGCCTGACCGACTACCTCAAGGTAAGCAACGAACTCTCGCCCGACTACGCGCTTGAGGTCTACGTCAACAACGAGCAGGTGTTGACTCAACAGGTGACGGCGGCCGAGGCGGCCAAGGCGCAGTCCTTCGTCGTCACGCGCAAGAACGAACAGGTGGGCGGCTCGACTCAGGTGCGCTTCGTCAAACGCGGCGCGGGCGTGCTCTATGCGACCGCCGCGCTCGAATACGCGACGAACGACGAACAGACCGCGCCGCAAAGCACTTCAAACTTGAAGATCACGCGCGAGTATCTGCGCCTGCGCGTGGAGGAAGACGGCAACGGGAATTTGAAGTGGAAGACCGAGCCGCTCGCGGGCGAGTTGCATTCGGGCGACCAGATCGTCTCGCGCCTCATCATCGAAGGCACGCCCGCGCTCTACCTGCTCATCGAAGACCCGATCCCGGCGGGCGCGGAACAGGTCGAGAACGTCAGCGGCCTCAACCTCAACTACTCGGAGCAGGGGTGGAGCGATTGGTACAGCGCGCGCGAATTCCGCGACCAGCGCACGGCCTTCTTCCTCAACTTCTTCAGCGGCAAAGCCATCTTCCAGTACGCCATGCGCGTGCAGGAACCGGGCGACTTCCGCATCGCCCCTGCGCGCGTCGAGTTGATGTACCAGCCGACCGTGCAGTCGAACACGGCGAGCGGGAAGTTAAGCATCCGCGACAGGCAGTGAACAGTTTGAATTTAAGGTAAAGACATGACCAAGAACGTACTCGCCTCCATCTTCGCCGCCGCGCGCGACCTCGTGCGCACGCCCCGCGCGCTCGCCGTGCTCGTCGCGCTTTACCTCGCGCTCATCGGCTCGGTCTTCTTCTTCATCACGACGCGCGAAGCGACCATCTGGCAGTTGTTCGTGACGGGCGCGACGGCGCTCCTCGCGCCGCTGCTCTTCTTCGTCGTGCAGGCGGCGGCCGCGAGCTACGCCGTCGGCGAGCGGAGCGCGCGCGGCCTCGTCCGGCGCACGGCGCGAAGTTTCCTGAAGGTGCTCGTGGTGAGCATCCCCTTCATCCTGCTCGCCGTGCTCTCAGTCTATCTCCTGAACAAACTTGAGCAGCGCGCGCAACTGTCGCCGGAGGAGCGCGCGAGCATCGAATTGTCGCGGAGCGAGTCCGAAGGCGAGACGGAATCTTCCGCCGCGGCCGAAAGGTCTAGGCCGAAGCCGCCCGTGCGCTGGAAGTACCTGTTCGTCTCGGCCTTGCGCCTCTTCGTGCTCGGCCTCTTCCTGCCGCTCGCCGCGATGCACCTCTGGCTCGCCGCCGCGCGCGACGGACTCTTTGCGGCCTTCGCGCTCTTCCACCGCCACATCATGCGCGCCTTCTCCGCGCAGAGCGTCTTCACCTACGGCGTCGGCATGATCATCTTCGCGCTCATCCCCTATTTCCTGATCACGAAACGCACGCCCGTCTCCAACAACACGCTCGAACTCCTGATCTTCGGGGCGCGCATATTCCTTGCCCTCTCGCTCATGCTCTTCGGCTGGGTGTTGACGCTGACCGCACTCGCACGCACCGACGACCACACGGGCGTGGCGACGACCGAATCCGCACACGCCGAATCGCAATCCCACACTGTCCCGGCGACGGCGGCCACAAGTTAAAGCCTGACTCGCATGAAAGCTGTGCTCGCCGCAGTTAAAAACTTTCTCTTCCCCACACGCGACGACGCGCGCTGTCGCGGGCTGACGCACATCTGCGTGTGCCTCGCCCTCTTCGGCGCGTGGACAACGCCGCAACCCGATGCGGCGAAAGTCGGACGGGCGCGCGTCCGCATGAGCGAGAGCGAGATGGATGCGGCCTTGCAACGCGCTGCGGGTATCGCGCTCGGCTCACGCGAAGGCACCATCATCGTCGCGGACGCGCAGACGGGGCGCGTGCGCGCCGCCGTCAACCCGCGCATGGCGGAAGAGACGGCCTTCCCGCCCGGCTCCGCGATCAAACCTTTCACGCTGCTCGCGGCCTTGCGCGCCCGCGTCATCAACGCCGAAGCGCGCCTCTCCTGCCGCAAGCATTACACGCGCCACGGGGCGGATTTCACCTGCTCGCACCCGGTCTACATTCCGCCCTTCAGCCCCGCGCAAGCCCTCGCGCATTCCTGCAACTACTACTTCGCGCGCCTCGCCGAGAGACTCCCGCACGATGAGTTCAAACACACGCTCGCCGCCTACGCATTCGGCGCGCACGTGACGGCGACGACGAAGACGACAAAGATCAGCGGGGTGAGCGTTTCGGCCGCGACCGGGGCGATGGCGTTCGCGGCGACGCCGCGAACGCCGCGCGGGGGTTGGCAACTCAAAACCGCGCTCGGCGAAGGCGACGAACTGCTCGTCACGCCCCTGCAACTCGTCTCTGCCTATGCCGCGCTTTTCAACGGCGGCCATCTCTACCGCACACATTCGGCCGCGCCCGAAAATTTCCGCGCGGAGGAACTCGCACGCCTCGACATCACGCCCGACGAGCGCGCGCTCCTGCTGTCCGGCCTTCGCGGTGCGGTCAGATACGGCACGGCTGCCCCGGCCGATCTCGCGTCCTTCCCCACACACGTCTTCGGCAAGACGGGCACGGCCACCGACGCCTCCGACGGCTTCCACACGCACGGCTGGTTCGTCGGCCTCGCCTCCGAACGCGAAGCGCACGCGAGCCGGTCAAACGCCACATCGCAGGCGGACGCGCCCGCGCCCCACGAAGTCAAACTGGCCGTCATCGTCTTCCTCAAACGCGGGCAGGGCAAAGAGAGCGCGTCTGTGGCGCGCGCCGTCTTCGCCGAACACGCACGCCTGACGACGACCGATACATCGACTTCCGGGTCGCGCGCAGGAGACGCATCTTCAACTGACGAGGTGGGCGACTTCAACACTGCGCCGCGCACGTCGAACGGCGCGACGCTCGTCCGCGTTCGCCTCGCACGCGAGGAGTTGACGCGCACGCTCGCGCTCGACGAATACCTGTTCGGCGTGTTGGCGGCAGAGGCGAGCGTCGAAGGCGAGTTCGCGGCGTTGAAGGCGCAGGCAATCGTCAGCCGCACCTATGCGCTCTCGAATCTACGCCGCCACGCGCGCGACGGTTACGACTTCTGCAACACGACCCACTGCCAGCGTTTCCTACAGGTCACAGAGGCGACGGCACGCCCCGATTTTCACGAACTCGTCCGCCGCGCCATTGGTGACACGAGCGGTGAAGTCTTGCGCGACGCGCGCGGCTCGCTCGCCTCCGACGTTTTCTTCTCCACTTCCTGCGGCGGGCAGACGGCCAACCTTCAGACGCTCTGGGGCAGTCCCGCGCGTGAACCTTACCTGCGCGGCGTCCGCGACGAATACTGCCCCGCCATGCCGCACGGACGCTGGACGGACGCGATCCCGGCCGCGCGTCTCGCCAGAGCTTTGCGCGAAGACGAGCGCACGGATGTGGGCGCGCGCGTCGAGAGGTTGTCGGTGGTCAAGCGAGATGCGACGGGGCGTGTGGAGCAGTTGGCGATTGTGGGCGAGCGTCGGCGCGTGGTGGTGCGCGGTTGGGATTTCAAGATCGTCGTCGGGCGCGCGCTCGGTTGGAGCGTGCTCAAGAGTTCGCGTTTCGACGTGATGCGCGCGGGCGACCGATTCGTTTTTCGCGGGAGCGGCTTCGGCCACGGCCTCGGCCTGTGCCAAACGGGCGCGCACGTCATGGCCGCGCGCGGCGCGTCCTACCGGCAGATACTCGCACACTACTTTCCCTCTACGACCGTCGGCGCGCCGGGGCGTCTGCCACTTTCGGCGCAGGCGACAATCGCGCCGCCAGCGCAAACACAAGCACGCCGCATCCTGCCGGAGTTGCATGAGAATGACGCTATCGGAAATGTTCCGGGGCAGCACGCTTCGCCGGCACACGCTCTCATCGTTCCGGCAAGTTTCGCTCGCAACCCCGCAACGTCGCCCGTCGCCGCATCGTCGTCACTTGCGCCGGAGGCGCGGCTCAGTCTGTCGAGTGAAAATTTTCGCGTGAGTTACCCGGCGCGCGGGGCGTCCGCGTCGCGGCGCGAAGTCGAAGCCGCGCTCGCCGCGCTCGAAGCCGCGCGCTCGGACGTGCGCTCGCGCCTGTCAGCAGCGAGTATCGCCTACCCCGCGCTTGGCATCCTCGAAGTGTTCGTTCATGAGACGACGGGCAACTTTACGGGCGCAACGGGCAAGCCCGCGTGGGTCGCCGCCACCACGCGCGGCCGCCGCATCGAACTGCAACCGCTCGCGACGCTTCGCAAGCGCGGCGTGCTCGCGCCCACGCTCCGACACGAATACGCGCACGCCTTGATCAACGCGCTCTCGCGTTCGCGCGCCCCGCTCTGGCTCTCCGAAGGACTCGCCGCGCACGTCGCCGGAGAGGGGCGTGCGCTCACGCGCCACACATCGAAGGAGAAGATGTCGCTCGAAGAGTTGGAACGGAGACTGGCCGCGCCCGCGACCGCTGCGGAGATGCGCGCGCTCTACGCCGCCGCCTTCCGCGAAGTGAGCGCGCGCATCCGCACCGAAGGCGAAGCGAACGTGTGGCGGCGCGTGGCGCAGAGTTCCTGAGCGATGCCCGGTTGATCAAAGCCCGCCCGCGCCTGTAACATCTCCGCGCTTTGAGTTACACCATCGAACCGGAAATTGAGGCTACTTCGCCTCTCGACCACCGGCTGACGCCGCACTTCCACGCGCTCGCCGGGTTTGATTCCACCAAAGCACTCGCGGCCTCGCCTCTCTACCGGGAACTCCGCCCGGAGATCGAACGTGTGCTCGGCCACGTCGTGCAGGAGAATTTCGCGGACACACGCACGCGCGCGCATTCCACTGGCGACGACGACGCCGCCGCCGTGCGCGCCACCGCCTGGAACATAGAGCGCGGCAAACAACTCCCCGGCATCATCCGCGCGCTCAAAAGTCATAAGGTGCTGCGCGCGAGCGACGTGTTGCTGCTCACGGAGTTGGACTACGGCATGGCGCGCACGTCGAACGCACACGTCGCGCGCGAGATCGCACGGTCGCTTCGCATGAACTACGCCTTCGCGTCGTGCTATCTCGCGCTGAACAAGGGGAGCGGCGTGGAGGCCGACGTGGAGGGCGAGAACGAGCGCGGCCTGCACGGCAACGCGCTCTTGTCGCGCTACCCGCTCCGGCGCGTGCATGCCATCAGCCTGCCGAACGGCAAGGACAAGATGTCGGGCAAGGAGAAACGTCTGGGGCAGCAACGCGCCGTCGTCGCCGACATCGAACACCCGGCGGGCGAGTTTCGCGCCGTCAGCCTGCATCTCGACGCGCATTCGACGCAGCGGCATCGCCACCGCCAGATGCGCCTCGTGCTCGATCATCTCGAAGCCCTCACGCCGCGCCTCCCCACACTCATCGGCGGCGATTGGAACACTTCGACCTACAACTCGCGCCGCGCCGTCTATTCCATTCTCGGCTATGCGCGCCGGGTCGCGATGGGCGTCGGCAACGTGGTCAGAAATCACTACCCTTACCCGGAGCGCTGGTTCGAGCGCGGGCTGTTTCGCGAGTTAGAGCGACGCGGCTACGGCTACCGCGACTTGAACGCGCTCGGCGTCTGCACGCTGCACTACGACGTGGGCGACGCGGCGGTGAACACGAACATGGGCGACTGGATTCCACAGTGGTGCTTCCCCTTCATCAACTGGGCGCTCAAGAAACACGAAGGCCGCTGCTCGCTCAAGCTCGACTGGTTCGCGGGGAAAGGGATCAAGCTCGCGTCAGGCGCGCGGCCTGAAGTGATCGGCCAGTTGCAGGATGCAGGCGTCGTATTGTCGGATCACGACCCGATTGTGCTGGACTTTGTGCTGGAGAATTGAACCCGGCGCGGCCGCGTGCTAACGCAATGCTTCAACGCGGCGGGGTCTGTATGCCGAGCGTCGCGCTCTTCGGCGTGGCATCCATGCGCGACCTCACCCAGCGATAGCCGAGCAACACGGCGAGCACGACGGCGAAGAGGACGGGGATCGTCGTGTCGGCCTTGACGCCCATGTAAAAATGTAGGACGCCGCCGACGGCCGCGACGTAAGTCAGCTTGTGCAGTTTCGCCCAACGCTTGCCGCCGAGCCGTTTGACCATCCCGGCCGTCGAAGTCGCGGCGAGCGGCACGAGCAAAAGGAAACTCGCCATGCCGATAGTGATGAACGGGCGCGCCCAAACGTCTTCGACGATTTCGCGCCCGCCGAAAAACTTGTCGAACCAGACGTAGGTCAAGAGGTGCAGGCAGCCGTAAAAGAAGGCGAAGAGTCCGACCTGACGGCGTAGCTTGACGACCCAGTTTGCGCCCGTCAGTTTGCGCAGAGGGGTAACGGCGAGCGTGACGAAGAGGAAGACGAGCGTGAGTACGCCGCTTGCGCGCGTCGCAAATTCGATGGGGTTCGCGCCGAGTTTTCCGTAATAGGCATCCCACGCGAGCAGCGCCGCCGGCACGAGACCGTTCGTGAACAGGACGAACCTAGTGAATTTAATATCGGGCGAAAACATTCACTCTCTCCGCATCAGAAGTTGACCCGCAAATCCATCCCCGCGTAAAGCTGCGCCACTTGCTCGCCGTAGCCGTTGAACGGCAGCGTGTCGCGCAAACCGAACTCGCCTATGCGCCGCTCCTTCGCCTGACTCCAACGCGGGTGGTGAACCGTCGGATTAACGTTCGAGTAGAACCCGTACTCATCGGGCGCGGCGATGTTCCACGTCGTCGGCGGCTGGCGGTCGGTGAGCGTGATCTTGACGATTGATTTGATGCCCTTATAGCCGTACTTCCAGGGCACGACCAGACGCAGCGGCGCGCCGTTTTGCGGCGGCAGCGTCTCGCCGTAGAGTCCGCTGGCGAGAATGGTGAGCGGGTGCATCGCCTCGTCCAGACGCAAGCCCTCTACGTAAGGCCATTCGAGCACGTCGCTCCGCTGATTCGGCATCCGCTGCGGATCGAGGAGCGTCTGGAAAGCGACATACTTCGCCCCTCCGAGCGGCTCGACCTGCGCCAACAGCTTCGCCAGCGGAAAGCCCACCCACGGGATGACCATAGACCAGCGCTCCACGCAACGCATACGATAGACGCGCTCTTCGAGCGGCGCGAGCTTCAACAAATCGTCGAGGTCGAAGACGCGCGGCTTCCCCACCAAGCCCTCGACCGCCACCGTCCAGGGGCGCGTCACGAATCCGCGCGCCTTGCCCGCGACTTCCGATTTGCCCGTCGAAAACTCGTAGAAGTTATTGTAATTCGTGATCTCTTCGTAGGAAGTGCGCGCCTCGCCGGGAGGCGGGGGAAAGCTCGTCGCCTGTTCGGCCGCTTGCACGCCCTCGATCTTCTCGCCCTTCAAGGGGGGCGGTGCGGGCACGGCGAACCGGCGATAGACGAGACCCGTGGCGGCGGTCGTCGCGGCCAGTGTGACGCCGCGCATGAAGTTGCGCCGCGTCAGGTAGAGCTTCTTGTCCGTGATCTCGCTGCTCTTAATGTCGTCCGGTTTCTTAATCAACATCTGCGCACGCTCTTCGCCAAAAAAACTCTACGCCAACTCTGTTAACGGCTGTGTACCCGAAAATACGCGCGCCGTTTCGACTATGGATGTCTGTCGGGGGATCAACCGGAACTCTACGAGCCTCGCGCCCGAAATGCAAAGGCACAGGCCGCCTGCGCCGGGTGGGGCGCGGGCGGCCTGTGCCTCAAAATTATGAGCCGCCACGTGTGTCGGTGGCGGCTCGCGCGTGTTGTTACTTAAACATTACTTACCAGCCGGGGATGATGTCTTCCCAGCGCGGGCGGCTGCCGCCGTTCGTGCGGCCGCCCGTCGTGGTGCCGCGCTGCGCGCGCAGAATCGAAGCGGCGTCAACGAGCGAACGCAAAGGCACTTCGCCGGAGAAACGTTTGTCGAAACGTCGCTCGAAGACGTAGAGCGGAAGCGTGAAGCCGGTGTCGAGTTCATATTGCACCTGTCCGCGATTGCTGAAGGCCGACCAGACCACGTTCGGGATCGAGCGCAGGTTGACGACGACCGGCAAATTGAATTGCGCCCCGCGCCGCCCGCCGAGTTTCATAGAGCCGCCGTAGTTGCCCTCGATCACGTCCTGATTGAAGAGGCTCAGGCGATAATCGAAATCCTTGAGGCTGACGGGGATGGGCGTCGAAATATCCAGACCGAGATTGAGCCGCGCCGTCTGGTCGCGGAAGTCTATGGCTTCGAGCGTGATCTCGTTCAGCCGCATGCTCACGAGGTCGCCTCCGATCCGATCCGTCCCACGCCTCGTCTGCGCCGTCGCGCCCGTCGCAAACATCGCCACGAACAGGAGCGACAGCAGCACGAACCACACGCGCGCCACACTCAAATTCACCAACTCATTTCTTTTCGTCATCGCTTTCATCCTCACTCCTCGTCGCACTTAAAATCCGCTTTCTTGCAAGTCTCGAAAGACAAAACCTGCGCGCGGCCGCATGCATTCATTTACAAGCGGCGTGCCGCGCGGGGCGACGGCGTAAGTGTTGAAATAATTGAACTCGGAGGACGCAGGCGGGACGTATTCCTGCACGAAAAGGGCGCGCGGCCGACCGTTTCGTGTGCCGTGAATCCGGCACGGGGAGGCGTGCGAAAACGCGCGGCGGCCGGGCGCGTTTATGAAGAGCAACTGACGGCGAGACGCTTGCCCCAATCCGGCGGCGACTCGGCGTAGACTTCCCTTCCGGGCTGCTCCGTGAAGGGCGCGCCGAGCACTTCGAGCAACCGTTCGATCTCCGTGTAGTCGCGCCGCTCGGTCGCGGCGGTGATGGCGTTCTGCGCGAGATAGTTGCGCAGAACGTACTTCGGATTAACTGCGTCCATGCGCCGTTTGCGCGCGGCGTCTTCGCTCGCCTCCGCGAGCAGGCGCGCGCGGTAACGCTCGCCCCATGCGTCGAAGGCGGCAGGCTCGACGAACATGTCGCGCAAGTGCTCGTGGCGCGTCGCGTCGCCCGCCGTCTCGAAGTTGCAGAGGCGGCGGAAGAAGTTCGTGTAGTCAACGCCGTTCGTTTCGAGCAGGCCGAGCAGACTGAGGAGCAACTCCGCGTCCGTCTCCGCTTCCGTGGTCAAACCCAACTTGGCGCGCATCAGTTCGCCGTAGTGCGCGGCGAAGGCGGGCTGGTACACATCGAGCGCGGCCATCGCCTCTTCCACCGTGATCAGATTGACGAGCGTCTGCGCGAGGCGACTGACGTTCCAGAGGCCAACGGCGGGCTGCTGGTCGAAGGCGTAGCGGCCGGAATAGTCCGAGTGGTTGCAGATGAACCCGGCGTTGTAGTCGTCTAGGAAGCCGAACGGCCCGTAGTCGAGCGTGAGGCCGAGGATGGACATGTTGTCCGTGTTCATCACACCGTGCGCGAAGCCGACCGCCTGCCACTTCGCGATGAGCCGCGCCGTGCGCCGCGCCACGTCGATGAGAAACTGCCGGTACTTGTCTTCCGCCCCGGCGAGTTCGGGAAAGTGATTGGCGATCACGTAGTCGGCCAACTCGCGTATGCGTTCGGGCTGCCGGCGATAGTAGAAGACTTCAAACGTGCCGAAGCGCACGTGGCTCTCACTCATGCGCACGAGCGTCGCCGCCGACTCAATCGTCTCGCGCCTGACCGGCTCATCGCTCCCGACGATGCAGAGCGCGCGGCTCGAAGGGATGCCGAGCGCGTGCATGGCCTCGCCGCACAGGTATTCGCGGATGGTCGAGCGCAGGACGGCGCGCCCGTCGAAACCGCGCGAATAAGGCGTCTGCCCCGCGCCCTTCAAATGCAAATCCCACTTCGCGCCGCGCGCGTTTCTCACCTCGCCCAACAGGATCGCGCGCCCGTCGCCGAGTTGCGGCACGTAACTGCCGAACTGATGCCCCGCATACAACATGGCGAGCGGCTCCGCGCCGGGTAGCAGACGCCCGCCGCCGAAGTATTCGGCGAAGTCTGGACGCGCGGCCTCGCGCGGGTCGAGATCGATCAACTCCGCCGCGGCCGGGTTGAAACTGACGAGATAAGGATCGGGTAAAGGCGTGGGGCTGACTTTTGAGTAGAAGGCTGTGGGCAGTCGCGCGTAGGTGTTGTCGAACGCCAACTCGTTTAATTTGCGCATGGCATAGTCTCCCCCTTGAATCATCACGCACTACGATAAAAGAATCACAAAGTTTGCGCCACTCGGCGGCCTGCGGGCGTGGGAGAGCAATTCGCCGCACGACGCGAAGGAAGACCGACCGCTGCGCGCGCCGGTCGCGCAGATGATGCGCTTCACAAGTTGTATTTCAGAATCGCCAGGAAGACTGTCGTAATGAAAATGATCGCCACGTAATAAGTCACGACGACCGCCTTCATGTCGCGCCCGTCCGCGCCCCACAGTCGCAGGGTGAATTGTCCGAGGACGAATAACAGGATGGCCGTATCGAGCAGGAGCGACTGCGTGCGGCCGAGCGTATCGGCGGGCGCACCCGACCAGTCGAACTTGACGGCGAGTTCGGCGGGCAGGCGCGGCCACAGGACGGCGTAACAGCCGAGCATGAGCGGCAGCGCGAGCCACGGAAGGAGGATCAGGATGCGCCACCTCTTCGCGTTCATCGGCCACGGCCTCCGCGCTCACGCGCCCGTTCTGCTGTTGCGTCTATCGCCGCGTGTTGCGCGCCGGCTAATCGTTCAGACCGCGCGTGAGCGCATCGTGCAATTTGCCGAGCGCGGCGTCGAGTATGTGATCTTCGCGCGCGATGCAGAGGCGCATGTAGTTGTCCCAGGTGTCGCTGTCAGTGAAGGCGCTGCCGGGGACGGCCGCGACGCTCGCCTGCGCGATCAACTGCTCGTTGAGTCGCATCGCGTCCGGGTACTGTTCGGGGATGCGCGCCCAGACGTAGAAGGTCGAGCCGGAATCGTAGATGCGAAAGCCCAACTCTTCCAACACGCCCACGGTGCGCGCGCGCTTATCTGCGAAGCGTTCGCCGAGGCGCGCGTAGTAACCCGCGTCGGTCATCAACACTTCGGCGAGGGCTTTTTGCAGCGGCGTGGGCGAGCAGACGTAGAAGACGTTGTTGGCGTTGTTGAGCGGCGCAATGAGACTGGAATCGCCGTAGACGTAGCCGAGCCGCCAGCCGGAGATGTTCCAGGACTTGGAGAAGGAGTTGACCGTCACGGTGCGCTCGCGCATTCCGTCGAAAGCGGCGATGGAGAGATGCGGCTCGGCGCCCGCGACGTAGTGCTCGTAAACTTCGTCCGAGATGCAGAGAAGATCGAATTCCTGACAGACTTCCGCAATCGCCGTCAGTTCTTCGCGCGTGAAGACTTTGCCCGTCGGGTTGACGGGCGTGCAGACGATGATGGCGCGCAGCGGAAACTCGCGCCGCGATTTCAATTCGCGACAGCGCGCGCGCAATTCCTCGCGGTCGAATTCGAGTGTCTCGCCCGACAGGCGAAAGGTCTCCGCGCGGCCGCCGAGTTCTTCGATGATGCGGCGGTGGTAGGGGTAGTAAGGCTCAAAGACGAGTGCGGCGGAGTCTTTGAGATAGGCGTCGGCGATGGCGACGAGGCCGCCGGTCGCGCCGGGCGTGATGAGCAGTTCGAGCGGGCTGGCGTCGGGGTCAACCTCGACGCCGTTGAACGCTCTGATCTTGTCGGCCACGGCGCGCCGCAACTCGCGCGCGCCCTCGGCGGGGCTGTAATGGTTCTGGCTCGCGGCGATCATTTCACTGGCCGCCCGCGCGAGGTTCGGGTCAATCGCCAATTCCGATTGCCCCTGAACGAGATTGCCGTCCGGGGGAACGAGTCGGGTGATCAGTCGTATGTCGGGCTTGGATTTTTTCATCTCTGTCACCATCAGCAGTCTCCTTAAGAGTGTTTGCCGGAGCGGAATTGCGGTCACGCGATGCACGTGGGTCGCGGGTGATTGCGGTAGTGTTCGTGCGGGAAACGACACGCGCGCGCGGCTCCTTCAGCGGCGCGTGCGTTTGAGCAAGAGCAGCCCGATGACGAGGAAGGCGATGCCGACGTAGAGGAAAGTCCGCTGGCCGACGATGCCGATTCCCAGAAAGGCCGTTCCGAGCGCGATGAAAGGTATGCCGCGTTTCGACATCGTGTCGCCTCCGTTGCAGAGTCTTTGAGCAGTTCGCTGAATTTAGTGTGACCCGACCATCAACATATTTCGGTCTTAAGATACTTTTGAAACGCGAAACTTTCAACGACGCATGAGCCGCAAATGTTTCAACGGCGCGCGGCGCAGGCGCGTGGACGGCGGCAAAATTTCGCGCTGGTTTCAGCGGACGCCGTTTGAAATTAAAGTTTCGCGGCCGGCTTTGCTATACTTCGTCGCATGCCGAAAAAGAATTCTCCGAACAGCGTCACGGTGGGGCTGGTGCAGATGACTTGCGCGCCTGAACCTGAGGTCAACATGAAGAAGGCGATTGCGCGCATCGGTGAGGCCGCGGGGCGCGGCGCGCAGGTGGTCTGCCTGCAAGAACTTTTCCGCTCGCAATATTTCTGCCAGACCGAAGACATCGAACTCTTCAAACTCGCAGAGACGATCCCCGGCCCTTCGACCGAAGCGCTGTCGAAAGTGGCGCGCAAGCACAAGATCGTCATCGTCGCCTCGCTGTTCGAGCGGCGCGCCGCGGGTCTCTATCACAACACGGCCGTGATCATCAACTCGGACGGCGAGATCGCGGGCAAATATCGCAAGATGCACATCCCGGATGATCCGCTCTACTACGAAAAGTTTTACTTCACGCCCGGCGACCTCGGATTCAGTAGCCACGACACGGAGTTTGGCAAGATCGGCACGCTCGTCTGCTGGGATCAATGGTTTCCCGAAGCCGCGCGCCTGACGGCGCTCTCCGGCGCGCAGTTTCTCTTCTACCCGACCGCCATCGGCTGGCTGCCCGATGAAGAAGATGAGATGAACACGGCGCAGCATCAGGCATGGGAGACGATTCAACGCGGGCACGCGATTGCGAACGGCGTCTACGTCGTCGTCGTCAACCGCGTCGGCGCGGAGGGCAAGTTGAAGTTCTGGGGTCAGTCGTTCGTCGTCGATCCTTTCGGCCGCATCGTGGCGAAGGCTTCGGCCGACGAGGGAAGTGCTCGTCGTCGAATGCAGTCTCGACAACATCGAGCGCACACGGCAGAACTGGCCGTTCCTGCGCGACCGCCGCATCGAATCTTATCAGGGACTCGGCTATCGCTTCCTTGAGTCGCCCCCAAACAAGTAGCCGTCA
>DASVPS010000016.1:0-6745 GCA_036389555.1 Pyrinomonadaceae bacterium | reverse complement strand
TGCGCTCACGTGCGGCGCGCAGTTACGAAGCGCTTGATGAGGCGGTCACTGAAGCGTTGTCAAAGATCACGGTCGAGAACGCGCAAGCATGGTTCAAGCATTGCGGCTATCGTGTCTCACACAAATGAAATCTGCTCTAGGAACCAGAGCACGCCGCTCTCGCTGTCATTCCTTGCTAATTCCCTGACTGCGAAGAAGAGCGCGACCGAGAAGTTTTCCGTCCAATCGAGGAGCCTCGTCGGCAATCCATAATGCTGCATTGAGAAGGCAACGTCCCAGGAGATTAAATCGTTTGCGAGAAGCATGCCCGCACCCGAAACATACTCGTAATAGAGGCTCTGCTCGATATAACGCCCACCGTCTATGGCGCACGTTGCGCAATCGCAATTAGCCCTTAAGGCACCCGGCAAAAGCTTCCAGCGATTGTCGCCGTGCCCTCTGAAGAACGGGACGGCGGTTTTACCCCAAGCCCTTTTAAACTCCCTCACCCGGCCGCTGACGGCACTATAAAACTGTTCCCATTCGCTCATCGTAGTCTCGACCGAAGTTAACCTGCTTAAACTCGCTCCTGTCAGATGTGTAAGGCGACATCAGAATATACAAAAGATCGCAGCACTGCGAGGTTGCGCTCGTCGTCGCCGATTTCGTCGAGAGGCGTTTCGAGGATGAAGGCGGCGTGCGCGAGTTTCGGGTGCGCGGTGACGCGCGCGAGCGCATCGCGGCCGATGTGGCCGAGGCCGATATGCCAGTGGCGATCAACACGCGAATTGTAATCGGCCTTCGAGTCGTTGAAGTGTACGGCGCGTATGTTTTCCGTGCCGACGTTTCGTTCGAGCGCGTCGAAGGTGGCCGAGAGTCCGTCTTCGTCGCGGATGTCGTAACCGGCGGTGAAGGCGTGCGCGGTGTCGAAGCAGACGCCGAGGTTCAGTTCGGGACAGGCGGCGATGATGTCTCTCAGGTGCTCGAAGCGGTGGCCGATGCACGCGCCCTGCCCCGCCGTGTTTTCCAGCAGCACGCGAAACGCGGAGAGGTCGAGGCCGTCGCAGGCGGCGCGCAAACTCTCTGCGCAGGTGCGTATGCCGTCCGCCTCGCACGCGCCGCGCGCGCTGCCCGGATGCACGACCAGATAATCCGCGCCGAGCATAATGCCGCGCTCGACCTCCTCGCGAAACGAGGCGACCGATTTCTCGCGGATCACACTGTCCGCGGCCGCGAGGTTGATCAAATAGTTGGCGTGAATAACGACGGGCGCGATCCCGGTCTCGCGCCGGACGCGCTTGAAAGTTTCCACATCTTCGCGCGCCAACTCTTTGGCCTTCCAGCCGCGCGGGTTGCGCGAAAAGATTTGCACCGTGTTGCAGCGAAGCGACCCGGCTTTAATCAACGCATTATGCAGGCCGCCCGCCACCGGCGCATGGAAGCCTATGAGTGGCGCGCTCCTCTGAGCAACTTCTGATGTTGACTTGCCGACTGTCATCTCGCTTTTTGTCCCGTGAGGGACAGTTGAAAATAGCCCGGCGATGAATCGCCGGGACAAGCACAAGTCTCTCACCTGAGTCCCGTAGGGACGATTGAGTGGCTCACTCAATCGTCCCTACGGGACTCCCTCTATTTTCGTCTGACTTTACCCGGCGATGAATCGCCGGGCTATTTTCAATCGCCCCTGCCGGCGCTTCAAACCCGTCGGAGCGAACCTTCCCGAATCAGTTACCTTCTCTCCACTTCCGCCATCACGCGCAGCATGTTGCCGCCGAGAATCTTGTTGATGTCGCTCTCCGTGTAACCGCGTCTGAGCAGTTCGGCGGTCAGGTTCGGGAAGTCTGCTACGGTCGAGAGGTCGTGCGGGACGGCTTGAATGCCGTCGAAGTCAGAGCCCACGCCGACGTGATCCACGCCCACGAGTTTGACGATGTAATCAATGTGATCGACAACGCGCGCGACGGAGACGGGCGACATCCGTTTCGCATACTCGCGTTCGCGCACGCGGTCGCGCGCGAGTTTTCGCTGCGCGGGCGTGCCCGTGGCCGCGCGCGAAGCCTGTGCGACGAGGGGCGCGATCTCGGCGTCAACGCGCGCTTGCGCCTCCTGCCAGCCCGGCTCGATGAAGCGCGGGTAGAAGACGACGGCGCAGAGGCCGCCCGTGCGTGCGAGCGCGCGCAGTTGATCGTCGGTCAGGTTGCGCGGCACGTTGACGATTGAGCGAACGCCGGAGTGGGTGGCGATGACGGGCTTGGTGGAAGTTTCGATGATGTCCCAAAAAGTCTGGTCGGAGACGTGCGACACGTCAACCATGATGCCGAGGCGATTCATCTCGCCGATGACCGCGCGCCCGAACTCGTTCAGCCCGCGCGTCTGTCCCGCTTTGTCGCCCGACGAGCCAGCCCAACTGAGCGAGACAGACCACGCGGGCGACATGTAGCGCACGCCGAGGCGATAGTATTTCTCCACGTTCTCCAGACGCTCGTCAATCGCATAGCCGCCTTCGAGTCCCATCAGCGCGGCGAGTCGCCCAGAGGCGGCGATGCGTCGAATATCGGCGGCGGTCGTCGCCAGTTCCCACGTCTCCGGGTGCCGTTCGGCGAGCGCGCGCACGGCGGCGATCTGTTGGTCGGCGCGCGCGACGGCAGATTTTCCCCCGCCGCCGAAAAATTGCGGCTCAACCCAGATGGAGAAAAACTGCGCGTCGAGTCCGCCCGCTTTCATGCGCGGCGCGTCGAGATGGCCGTCCGCGAGACGTGTGTTGATGTCAGCGCCTTCGTCAATCATGCGTTGCACGGTGTCGGCGTGCATGTCTATGAGGATGGCGCGCGCGTGTATGGAGCGCGGGTCGTCGTCGCCGCGTTTGACTTCGGAGGTGGCGGGGGAGGACGACGGAGGCGTTGGTGGTGTGGCGTTTGAGTTTTGCGACATGCGGCAACCTGCGAGCGCGAGTTGGGCGAACGCGGCGAGCGCGAGAGCGGGCAGCAGGACACTCTTTCGTCGGTCTCGCATCGCTCGTCTCAGTCCTCAACCCAGCGCGGAATTTCGCTTCCAATCAATGTTTATAAAGACAACAAAGATGGTATGTCGCCCGGACGCAAAGAAGCAAGGGGGCGCGCTTGCAAGCCACGGCGGTTTCTTGCTATTGTGCGGTTTAATCTGCCGCGATTAATTGCCACGAGTTAAGCACGATCCATTTTCAATAATGGACACATCCGAATATGACTTTCGCCACCGGCCTTCAGGCGGAGACGAATAAAGGAGCGAATCGAATGTTTGCAGACGACGCACCCACCAAAAACGCGAAGACGCCGCGCATCAACCCGTTAATCTGGCATAACGGTGAATTCATCGAATGGAGCGACGCGCGCGTCCACGTCATGTCGCACGTGTTGCACTACGGCTCAAGCGTCTTTGAAGGTATTCGCTGCTACGACACGCGGCGCGGCCCCGCCATCTTCCGCCTGCGCGAACACATGCGCCGCCTGATGAACTCCGCGAAAATCTACCGCATGGATCACGAGTGGACGCTCGACCAACTGTGCGACGCGGCCGTCGGACTCGTGCAGCGCGGCGGACTCGAACAGTGTTATCTCCGCCCGATCATCTTCCGCAGTCTGGACGAAGCGCATCCGGCTTTCGGCGTCAACCCGTTTCCGAATCCGCTCGCCTGCTACATCGGCGCGTGGGACTGGGGCAAGTATCTCGGCGACGAGGCCATCGAAGAGGGCGTGGACGTGTGCGTCTCATCGTGGAATCGGCTGTCGCCGAACTCGATGCCCGTGATGGCGAAGTCCGGCGCGAACTACATGAACTCGCAACTGATCAAGATGGAGGCGATCAAGAACGGCTACTCGGAAGGCATCGCGCTCGACGACCGCGGCTACGTCTCTGAAGGCTCGGGCGAGAACATCTTCCTTGTCCACGACGGACGTGTGATCACGCCGCCGCTCTCGTCTTCGATCCTGCCGGGCATCACGCGCGACAGCGTCATCCAGATTTGCCGCGAACTCGAAATCCCCGTCGCCGAGACCGGGCTGCAACGCGCCGCGCTCTACGTCGCGGATGAGCTGTTCTTCACGGGCACGGCGGCCGAAGTGACGCCGATTCGTTCCGTGGACAAGATCAAGATCGGCACGGGCACGCGCGGCGACATCACGGCGCGCATCCAGAAAGCCTTCTTCGAGATCACGAAGGGCGAGCGCAAAGCGCCGGGTGACTGGCTCACTTACGTGAAGGAAGTGCCGACGGCAGCACAACCCGGCAACAACGGCCACGGCAACGTCTCGCCGAGCAAGACCCCGCCCGCGGTGACGACGAACGCGGTGGAGACGGAACTCTCCGAAAGTTTCCTCACCGTCGGCACGGAGTGAAGCGCGCGGCGACGGCAACACACTTTGATCAATTGCTCGAAAGCAACAAAAGAGGGGCGACGATTCAATTCGTCGCTCCTCTTTTGTTGTTGTCGTCCGGCTCGCGTTCCGAACACGTGCCGGCGGATCGAAGCGTGCGCGCCGCTCGTCGCGGGTTGACCACAGGGGCGCGCACTTGTTAAGCCGTGCTGGCAGGATCGAAGGGAAAGAGTCGTTTCGTCGCCAGTGCGGCCGAGATGTCCGAAGGCGTCAGCGTAAAGCGCCCGTCTTTGTCGGCTTCCTCGCGCATCAGGCGGGCGAGGACGCACAGGTTGCCCTCGGCCGCGACGAGGTGTTGCGGCAGATAACCCATTCGGTCGAGCACGCTCACGCCCCCGGAGATGACCCCCTTCAAGACCGTGTCGCAATCGGGCGTGCGTTGCCGCCCGTGTGTTTGCAATGCGCCCTGCACCACCTCCCACAACCTTTTTTCCAGTTGACTTGCGGCCGAAACTTCCTTGCGGCCGGACGAGGCGGTGTGAGCCTGTTTGAACATCTCCTCGATCAGCTTGACGGAGATGGGATGGCTCTCACGGAACTTGCTGTTACGGGTTTGGTCGCCGAGTTGCTTAACGCTCTTCAACTCGCCGAAGACCGTCTGGGCACATAATTCGCCGAGGCGGCGGTAGCTTTCAAACTGCGCCTCGTCGAACCATTGATCCGCCGTCGTCTGCTGCGGGAAGTTCTCGTTTTCGAGACTGTACTGGCGTATGTCCACCTTCTCGTCGGCGGTCAGCGCGGGCTTGATGAGGACGATGATGCCCTTGAGATAATCTTTCTCTTTGCACACCTCCGGCGACCAGTTGAGTCGTTTGACATGTTCCGGGCTGTAGGTGATGTGGCCGACGACGTAACGGGCGGAAGCGTGCTTCTCTTCCTTCTTCTTCATGAAGGCATCTATGTCCAGAGTGATCTCCGCGCCGAAGTCTATGCGGCAACGCCGGATCACGTCGCCGAGATCGCCGAAGCAGGGCTTGGGGTCGGCGGCGCAATCGGCCACCACGATGTAACGACAGCCGCGCTCGACCAGCGAATAGAGGCCGGTGTTGTCGAAGTGGCCGCCGTCCGTCAGGTAGCAATAGCTGGAGAGGTCGTTCGTCTGCGAGACCAGTTCGCGCAAAGTGTAGAACGGCCACAACTGCGCCTGCTCCAATTTCCAATGTTGTTTGTAAGGCGTCGGCGCCCAGTAGCCGAGCCGCACGTTGAGCACCGCCATCAGCATGGCGAGCGAAGCGGAAAGCGTGTGCGCGCCCATGTTGGGACTGGCGGCCGCGCCGGAGATGGCGATGGCGGTTCCGAGCGAGAGGCGGCCGCCCATGTATTTCGCGGTCTGCCGATAGCCGGTGCGCGACGAGCCGCAGTTGCGTTTCGAGAGCACGAACATGGCGGACGAACGCTGCACGGTGGCGAGGTCGCGCCCGGCGACGAGGTTGAGCGTGGTGTTGATGAGATGATAAGGCGCACCGCGCTGGCAATTCCTGAGTTGCGACAGCAGCACGTCGTCGCCTTCGACCGACTCGGTGATGTCTTTCGCCCACCAGCCGCGCACATGATTCGACGCGCCCAGATAGGCGCGCACGAGCCGATCTTTATAGAACGTGTGCATGGAGAGCGAGTTCGGGTCGGCGAGCCAGCCGAGCGCGATCACGATGCCGAGCGCCGCAGAGATCAAGCCGATGACCGTGTGCGCCAGCAACACGCTCGCATAGCCCACGTAACCCTGCGGGAAGAAACAGAAGATCAGCATCACGCAGAGCACCACGTAGACCGAACCGAGCAGCCAGAGCGAGCGGCGGTTGCTGCCCGTCCCGCGCCAGGCGCCAAGCAGGTAAAAGAGCAGGCAGAAGACAAGCCCGCCCGTCGTCGCACCCACCAGCGCGGAGCGTTCGGCGATCTCTCGCGGATCGAGTAACCACCGTCTGATCAACGGAAACTGCCAGCCGAGTATCAGGCACACGAGCGCGCCGAGGACGAAAGCCGTCAAGCTCGCCGCTATCACCTTCCGCGCGGTGAAAGGCGTCGTCCATCGACTTGAGAACACCAGAAGTCTGAACGAGCGACGCTGGCTCTGGTCGCTGCTCTGCGCCTCGTCCACGGCCAGACGCGCGAGGATCAGGCAGCCCGACAAGAGCGCAATACCCAGCGGCCAGAACGGCTTCAAACTGGCCTGCGAGCCGTTCGACAGCCAGTAGGCCAAGAAACCGAAGGCGAGGCTGAGCAGGCTGACGACGGTGATCCCTATTTTCGGCAGCCCCTTGCGCCAGCCGACTTCGGCCGCCGAGAAGGTCAGGCACAAGATGATGGTCGCGAAGGTCGCGATTGTGAGCGCCATCAGGTGAAGTCTGACATGAGTG
>DASVPS010000015.1:0-2883 GCA_036389555.1 Pyrinomonadaceae bacterium | reverse complement strand
CGTGTTTCGTGAACACGCGGGGCAGCAAACTTCTCCGCCACTCCTTTATTTGTACTGAAATGGGTTGTCGCTCTTTTGGCGGCCGCTCTTTAGAGGGGCTGCCATAAGGGCGCGACATCCCAGCCGGGACGGTTGGTGACGCGGGTGGTATTAGTGCCGTCCGCGTTTATCGTGTAGATTTCGTCGTCGTTGTCGCGGCCGCTACGGAAGGCCAACTTCAAACCGTCGGGCGACCAGGCGGCTTTACTGTTCCATGCCGCGCTGAAGGTGAGGCGCGTCTGGTTCGTGCCGTCGGCATTCATCATGTAGATGTTTTCGTTGCCGTCGCGGTAACTGCTGAAGGCGATCCGCAGGCCGTCGGGCGACCAGGCCGGATACACGTCGCTCGTAGTGTGCGTGGTGAGCCTGAGCAAATTGCTGCCGTCGGCGTTGACAACGTAGATGTCTACGTTGCCCGCGGGCTGCCCGCGGAAAGCGAGCTTCGTGCTGTCGGGCGACCAGACGAAATCGCTCTCGCTGTTCGGCATGTTCGTGACTCTGACTTGATTCGTGCCGTCGGCATTCATCACGTAGATTTCGCCGTTGCCGTAAGTGCGGTGGCTGAGAAAGGCGATCTTCGTGCCGTCGGGCGACCAGACCGGGTTGTAATCCCAACCTTCTGCGGTCGTGAGTTGTCTCTCGTTCGTGCCGTCGGCGTTGATAACGAACACCTCTCCGTTCTCGCCGTTGCGGTAGCGCGCGAAAGCGATCTTCGTGCCGTCGGGCGACCAGGATGCGCCGGAGTCGTTTTTCGGGTCGCTGGTCAGGCGCAGCACCCCTGTGCCGTCGGAGTTCATCACGTAGATGTCGCCGTTGTAAACGTCGGGAGTGCCGCCGCGTCCACTCTCGAACGCGATCCTGCGCCCGTCGGGCGACCAGACATAGCCGCCGTCGCCGGCGGGACTGTTGCTCAGGTTAACCGCGCCGCTGCCGTCCGGGTTGATGGAAAAGAACTCGTAGCCGCCGTTGTTGACGCTGCTCTGGTAGAGCACCTTCGTGCTGTCGGGCGACCAGCCCATGCCGCCCGCCTCGTAAGTGTTCGCGCCGCCGGAGATTCTCGTCGCATTAGCCCCGTTCGTGTCAATCGTGTAGATGTGCCAGTCGCCCTCGCGCAGAGACATAAAAGCGATCTTCGAGCCGTCGGGCGACCAGGCGGGCATCACGTCGTCTTTGAGGTGCGCCGTGAGATTGACGACGTTGCTGCCGTCGGCGTTCATACAGTAGACGTCCGAGTTGCCCGTGCGGTCGCTCTGGAAGACGATCTGCGACCCGTTGGGCGACCAACTGTAGCCGCCGTCGTTCGCAGTGTTATTCGTCAGGCGCGTCTGCGCGCTGCCGTCCGCGTTCATGACATAAATTTCGTAGTTGCCATCGCGCTGGCTGAGGAAGACCATGCGCGTGCTGTCGGGCGACCAGACGGGTGTCCCCTCGCTGGCCGTGGTGAAGGTGAGACGGGTCTGGTTCGAGCCGTCGGCGTTCATCACGTAGACTTCGGCGTTGCCGTCGCGCCCGCTGAGGAACGCGATCTTCGCGCCGTTGGGCGACCAGACGGGCGTGTAGTTATAGCCGCCGCTGTTGGTGAGTTCCGTCTGGTTCGTGCCGTCCTCGTTCATCACGACGATTTGCGTTGCGTCGGTGCGGTAGCTGTCGAAAGCGATCTTCGTGCCGTCTGGCGACCAGACGGGGTTGTAATCTTCCGCCTCCGGGTAATCGGGGTGCTCGCTCAGGTTCGACACGCCGCTGCCGTCCGCGTTTATCTTGTAGATGCGCGAGAAGCCGCCGCGCCCACTCTCCATGACGATGCGCGTGCCGTCGGGCGACCACTTGTAATTCGTGTCATAGCTGGGATCGTTGGTGATGTTGGTCGGGTTGCTCCCGTCCGCATTGGCTATGAAGAGATCGTCCGTACTGGGCAGGTCTCGCTGGAACACGAGCTTGCTCTGCGGCCTGTAGAGCAACAGGTTCGACGACCCCGTGCCCGGATTCACCACCTTGTTCGCCGTCGCATTGCCCACCACCGCCGCTCTCACCTGCGAAGGGTTATCCGCCGGGTTGCCGCTCAAGTATCTCGCTGCCGTGCCCGCCACGTGCGCCGCCGCCATCGACGTGCCCGATTGCAAAAGCGTCGCCGTGTCACTGGAAATAGTGACCGTCGGGATGTCCACTCCCGGCGCGAACAGATCAAGGATAGCTCCGTAGTTGGAGAACGTAGCGCGTGTGTCCGTGATGTCCGTCGCGCCGACAGTCAATGCTTCGGCCACGCGCGACGGGGAGCGTGTGCCTGCATCAACGTTGAGATTGCCCGCCGCCAGCGCATACGTCACACCCGCGCCAATCGAGTTGCGCACCGCCGTATCAATCGAAAGGTTCGCACCTCCTGATGCGCTCATCACTGCGACCGCAGGCTTCTGATGATTAGCTGTGACCCAATCCACTGCTCCGATGATCTTCGTTGCCGAACTCAAGTTAGTGCAACCGAAAGCACGGATGGCGACCAACTGGACGCCCTTCGCCACACCATAGGTCTTGCCGCCGACGATGCCCGCCACCTGCGTGCCGTGCCCGTAGCAATCCTGACCGTTGGCTGTGTCGCCGACGTTATCGAAGCCGACCGAGGCGCGCCCTTCAAACTCTTCATGGGTGGTGCGGATGCCGCTGTCGATGACATAGACGCGCGTGCCTGCACCGTTGTTGGCGTAGGTGTAAGTGTTCGAGGGCGGTTGGTCGCGCTGGTCGATGCGATCCAAGCCCCAGGGTGCGCCGGGCTGTGTGGCGGCCAGTTCGACGACCGTATCCTGTTCGACGTAGGAGACGAGCGGATGATGCGCGAGAGCTTCGGCAGCC
>DASVPS010000014.1:0-20991 GCA_036389555.1 Pyrinomonadaceae bacterium | reverse complement strand
GCCTTTGCGCGAGATCAATGCTTTGATTCGTCGGGTTCATGTCGGTCGTTGCTCAATCCGGCTTCAGATGGCGGCGGTCGCCTTGTCTTTGCCGAGCCGCGTGCGCAGGCCGGCGTTTGTGATTGCGCCGACGGGTCGGCCGAAGATCGCGCCCCACAGCCCTTTGCGCGGCTCTTTGATTTCAGACTCGACCGCCCCGCCCGTGATGCTCGCCGCGATGTGGCGTATCTCCGAGGCGATGCGCGAGGTGGGGTCTAACTTGACGAGCGGCTCGCCGAGGTTGATCGAGTTGACGGCCGTGTTGTAGTCGCTCTGCACGTAGCCCGTCACCTTCTCGCCTAAAAATCTTTCCACCTGCCTGAGATCGAGATCGATCTGCTTGCTCCAACGGTTGACGACGATGCGCACCTTGTGGCGCGGATAGCCGAGCCGGTCGAAGAGTGCAAGGGCGCGCTGCGTGCTGCGGATGGCGGGGATGTCGAGCGTCAGTACGAGCACCACCTCGTCGGCCTGGTCGAGCGCGGAGAGCGTGATCGAGTCGAAGGTGTGCTGCGGGTCGATGACGACGTAGTCGTAGCGCTCGCGCAGCAGTTCGAGCACCTCGAAGATGTGTTCGGGTTCGATGTCGTCGGCGAGGTCGGCCTCGCGCGGCGCGGCCAGCAGCGAGAGGTTCGACGTGTGCGGCACGACGTAGCTCTTCAACAGCGAATCGTCAATGCGGGCGCGATTCTCGACGAGGTCGGCGATGGAGAATTTCGGTTCGAGGCCGAGGAACAGCGAGAGGTCGCCCGCCTGCAAGTTGAGGTCAACGAGGACGGTCGGCGCGTCGAGCGCGGCGGCGAGGTTCGTGGCGATGAAGGACGTGCCGCAGCCGCCCTTGCTCGAAAAGACCGCGACGGCGCGGCCGCGCTTCTTCGGCGCAGTAACCAGCGTCGAGCAGAACTCGGCGGTGCGCTCAATGACGGTTTGAAATTCTTCACTGATGACGGGCAGGCGCAGGAAGTCGCGCGCGCCGGCGCGATAGCTGCGCAGGATGAGGTCGGGCGAGGCATCGCGCGAGGCGCAGATGATCGCCGTCTGCGGGCATTCGGCGGCGAGCCGCTCGACGAACTTCAGCGCGGGTTCGGTCTCTGCGCCGAGCGTGATGATGGCGGCGCTCGGCCGGAGGCGAAGGATTTCGGGAAAGAGTTGTTCGGCATCGTCGCCGCCCGCGAGCAGGCGCGTGCGCTCGTTGGCGGCAAGCGCGCCGCGCAGCTCTTTGAGGGATTCGAGGCCGGTGCTGAGGATGACGAATGACAGTTGATTCATGTGTGCCGCTCTCTCGCTGAAAAGATGTGTTCGGGGTGGCCGGTTGCCCGGCCGGCGTCGGATTAAGGAATGTCCGTCGGGACGTAGCCCGCGTTCTCGCCGGTCAGGGAAGTTTTGTACGCGGGCAGGCGCAACTTCTGGCTGACGAGCGGGAGCACGAAGTTGAAATCGTAGTCCACGATTTCTACGGTGACGCTGCCGCCGCCGAGTTGAAAGTTGTCATAACTGATGCTCACCTGCGCCGGCGTCAGGTCTTGGACGAGCGGTTGCCCCGCGCCCGTCGCGTTGCCGTAGACGGCCATGTTTTTGGCCGCGGCCTGCGCCGCCCCGCCCATGTCTCGATTGACGGCGTAGCGCGCCGCGCGGCGCGAGGCATCGACGAGCGAGTTATGTATCCAGAGCAGACGCCCGACTTCGAGCGCGCCGAAGACGCTGGCGCACAGCAGCGTCGCGCCGATGGCGAACTCCATGAGCGCAGCCCCGCGCTCATCGCGGCGATTGTCATTGGGAAAATGTTTTAGGCGCATCGCTTTCAAGCTTTCTGCTTCCGTTCCGGCTTCACTGCACGAGTTGGCGCATCGTGCTCTTCGCCCCGACGTTGACGCTCAGCGAGAGCGTCGAACTCTTTGTGAGCTTGCCGAGATCGAACAGCGGAACGTAGATGAAATTCTCAATCTCGACGGTCTGCGTCTGCGTCAAGCCCGCACCGTTCGAGTTCGGAGTGATCTTGATGTTGGCCGTCGTTAGCCCTTTCGTGACCGGCGCGCCCGCGCCCGACGTGTTGCCGTAGACCACGAGATTCCGCGCGGCGACAGTACCCGCGCCGGGCGGCTGGCTGACGAGGTAGCGCGCGGCGGCGCGCGTGCCTTTCAACAGCGTCGTGTAGGTATGGAAGAAGCGCCCGAACTCGGCCGTCGCACCGAGCAGCACGAGCAGGATCGGCATCACGATGGCGAGTTCGGCCAGTTGCGCACCGCGCTCGTCGCGCCAGCCGCGCACCGCGCTCAACGCGCGTCGCCGTCCGTTAACGAATGTCGTTCGTAGGCTCATCGTGAAGAATCCTCTAGCGATAGATGACCGGGATGGAAAGTTCGGGACTGGGCGTGCCGCCGTTCGGGTCATAGCCGCCGCGCCCGACGACGAGGCGCATTTCGATGTACTCGACGACGAGTTCACCGCCGTTGCCGCCGCCGATTTTGGTTTGCAGGAAGAAGGCCGCGAAGCGATCTATGCGCACGCTGTCGCGCCCGCTGTCGAACTCGCTCCTGAGAATGATCGGGATGAGCACGACGCGCCGGTTGCGCGTCGGGATTCCGGTCGAGGGCGACTGGAACGTGCCGGAGGCGGGCGACTGTTTCGCGTCCCTCGCCTGCTGCGCGTCCAGGTACTGTTGATAGTTGATGTTCTCCTGCACGTTCTCGTCGGGCGGAAACTCGGCGGGGTCGAGGCCACCGCCGTATTCGCCGAAGCGCGTGTTGATGCCCTGCCTGACCGCGCCCGACGTGACGCCCGGCTTGGTCTGCACGTACTTACCTGCGCCGATGCAATTCCTGACGCCGCGCCCCAGACCGTAGCGGTCGTCGTTGCCGCCTGGGTTGTCAATCGAGAGAATCTGGTAGTTGCCCGGCGTCACCGCGCCGCCCGGCGGGCGACGGATCGTGTAGGTCTGTCCCTTCACGAAGTAGGTCGGTTCGTCATCAATGACGGTGACGGGGATGTAATCGCAAAAGTTGTTGAGCGGAATGCTCATCCCGGCCTGCGCATCGGCCGCCACGTTGCGCGATGCGCCGAGGACGGGCGCGGCAAAGGTCGTGCTGACGGCCGCGGGCGGAACAACCACTTTCACGAAGCGGATGTCGCGCGCCATCCCCTTCGCCACCGTTTCGCTCACGTAAGGGCCGTCCAGATTTTTCGCGAACAGAACGTTCGCGCGCGGAATGGTGACGCCCTTCTTGTTGAACTCGTAACTGTTCAAAGACTGAACTGCGTAGTCTGCGGCTTTCGTGATGCCGCCGTCGTCGGAGTTCAGAGCGGATGCGCCCGCGAGCGCGGCGGCGTCGGCGGCGTTCTGCAACTCTGAGCGCACCAGATAGAAGTGGCTGATGTCTATGCAGAGGCCGGTGGCGAGCAGGAGTGCGAGCATGCCGAAGGTGCTGACGACCAAGACCGAACCGCGCTCGCCGCGACGCTCTGCCAGACTTTGACCAAGACCGATTCGCTTCATCGCTGCTCTCCTCTCCCGACGCTCGAACCGCGAGACGACACGCATCCGAAAAATTCCCTACTGCTTCGCAGCCGCCTTCACCGTCGCCACGGATGCGCCCGGCAGTTGGCTGACATAATTCGACAGGGCGACGCTCGCCGCGTTGCCCGCGGGCGGCAACTCCGGCGAAGCGTTCACGGCCTGCTCCTTCACGGCGACCTTCGCGGCCTCTTTCACCGCGTCCTTCTCTTCGCCCGCAGCATCTTTCGCGGGCGTGGCGACAGGTGCGGCGGGCGCGATGACGGGCGCGTTGGGCGCGACCGTCTGCGTCGCACTGTTGGCGTTGCTCGTCGCATTGGTGTCGGTGGCCGTCGTCGCTTTGCCGTCGGTGACGGTCGTCGCTTTCGCGCCTTCGGTGCCCGTCGAATAACCGCTCGCGCCCTTGATGCCTTCACCCTGCGGCTCCAAACCGAGCGGCGAGCCTTTCTTCAACCCGTCGAGGCCGCGCGTGGCGGGCAGTTCGTCGCGGTTGAGCGGCTTGATGATGGTGGCGGTGCAGAAGAAGACCAGTTCCGTCTCTTTCTTATCGAACGATTTCGATTTGAAGAGCGCGCCGAGGATGGGGATGTTGCCGAGGCCGGGCACTTTCGAGAGCGTGCTCGATTCGCTGTTGTCCAAGAGACCTGCGAGCGCGAAGCTCTGCCCGTCGCGCAGTTCGATGCCGGTCTTGGCGCGGCGCGTCTTCAGGGCGGGAATCAGGTAGCCCTGAAACTTGACGCCGTTCTGGAAGTCAATCGTGGAGACTTCGGGTTCGAGTTCCAACTGAATATGATCCTCGTCGATGATGGTCGGCTTGAAGTTCAGGCGCACGCCGTATTCTTTGAAGACCACCGTGACGTTGACGCGCGTGCCGTCTGACTGTATGACCGGGATCGGAAACTCGCCGCCCGCCAGAAAGCTCGCCTGCTGGCCGCTCATCGCGATCACGTTCGGTTCGGCGAGAGAGCGAATCGCGCCCGATGTTTGCAGCGCGCGAATCTGCGCCGCCGAGCCGATGCCGGTGTTCGAGATGAACAAATTCGCCGTCTCGAACAGGGAGGCGAGGCTGTTGGTGGCGGCGAAACTGGTGCCGCCGTTCGAAGAAGCCCACGACGAACCCAACTCGCGCAGTTTCGTGCGGCTGACTTCCGCCACTCTCACAGACAACTGCACCTGCGCCATGTTCTTCACCGGCGACGCCAGCATGTTCACCGTCTGGAAGCCTGCGGCCTTGACCACCGCCTCAACCTGCGCAGAGGTCTGCGGCTGCGCGACGCTGCCCGAAATGACGACCGACCCGTTGGCCTGGCTCAGGCGAATGTCGTCTTTCGGAAAGAGCGCGCGAATCTGTGAATCGATCAGCGAGAGGTTGGCGCGCACGAACACGTCGAAGACGACGAACTTGCCCGACTCTTTCTCCCACGCGATGAAGTTGACCTGACCGAAAGCCTTGCCGTTGACGAGCACTTGATCCGGCGCGACCAGCACCGCCTCGGCCACTTCCGGGTTCGACACGGAGAAGCGCCCGATCTTGCGGTCGAAGTTGATCACGCGCGACTGGCCGACCAGCACGTTGATTGGCAGAGACTCTTTCTGCGGGTTGGCGAACGAGGCGCTGACACTGGTCTCCTGCGCCTGCGCCGCGCTCGTGACGCCGAACATGAGCGAAGCGCATAGCATCGCGAGGAAGAAGGGGATAAGACGACGGGTCTGCATGATTGGACTCCTTTGAAAAAGTAAGCAGTGAGCTGTAAGCAGTGAGCAGTTTGTTGCATTGCAGCGCGCGGTGAGCAGCAGGCTTTGCGCTGCTTACTGCTCACCGCTTACTGCTTACTGTGGGAAATCTACGCTTCGTTTCTTCGCGCCTTCGATCACTTCGACCGAGGAGCGCGGGGGGGCAGGAGCAGGGGCGGCCGTCGGGGTGGCCGCCTGCGGCGCGGGGGCGCTGCTGCTGCTCCTGCTGCCGTCTGTCGCGCGCGGATAGCGGCGGAAGACGGGCGCGTTCGGTTGCGTCTGCTGCTGCTGCGGCTGCTCGCTCTTGAGCGAACCGGCATCGGGCACGGGCTTGGCGCGTTCGCCGCCGAGGAGGATGCGCTTGTCCACGCCGAGCGTCTGCTCGTCGCCTTGATCCACGGAGTTGCGCATGACGAGTTGGAGTTTGCCTTCGCTCGATGCGAGCGCGAGTTTCTCGGCCTGCTCAGGCGTGACTTGCAGCGTCACGGCCTTGACGCTCTCCGGCTCGCGGTCGTTCTTCGGGCGGTCGATGTTCTGCCCGTTGGCGAGCACCTTGATGTTCTGCAAGACGATCTTCGAGATCGGGTTCTGCTGCCCGTTGTTCTCGACCGGGTTGATCACGACCACCACGTCCACGAGCGCGCCCGGCATGACGAAGCCGGAGATGCCCACCACGTCGTCAACCTTCACGGTCATCGCGCGATAGCCTTCCGGAATGACGGCCGAGAGGCCGCCCGCCGAACCTTCCGGCGCGAGTTTGTAATCCGTGACGGGTTCGCGCGCCGCGATCTGGACGACGGCCACGCGGCCGACGAGTTTATCGGACGACTGGAACGTCCCATCGGGCACGGCGTTGCTCGGAAACTGCACGCTCTGGAGTTGCTCCGCGATGATCTTTTGACCCGGCTGGATGTCAACTTTGGCGACCACGACCGTGTTGAGATTCTTCGCATAGGCTTGCGTGCCGGACAGGTAGCGGCTCACCGAGAAGGCCGCGACCAACCCGAACACCACCGCGCCGCACATCACAAAGACAAGACGTTTATTCCGCATGGTTTCATTCTCCGTTCGAGATCAAATTGCCGCGCGCGTGGCCGAAGCCTGTGAAGCACCGGAGCGCGGCGCGTGTGTTTCAGTTATCAAGCGCGAAAGAGCGCGAGCGAGATCAGGCTGCCGACCGTGATGGCGACGCCGTAAGGGATCGTGTAGCGGCGTTCCGCCGGGACAGAAAAGCGCGGCATCTCCCAGCCGGGCAAAAACCCGACGAAGATTTGCACGACGCGCCACAAGGTTTCGCGCACCGTGCCGGCGCGAATCATCGTCACGACGGCGAGCGCGCCGCCCACCAGCACCACCACCAGAAACGTCGGCAAGACGAGCGATACGCCGACGACCGAACCGATCCCGGCGAACAGCTTCACGTCGCCCGCGCCCATCGCGCCGAAGATGTGCAGCATGAACATCAACGCGAACGCGAACGCGCAGCCGCCGATACTCGCCAGCGCGCCCGCCGTCCCGTTCATGATCGTGTTGACGGAGAGACCGGCGATGAGCGTGGCGAGCACGAAGGCGTTCGGAATACGGCGATAGCGCGCGTCGTAATAGGTGATGACGACCGCGAGCGGGATGAGCAGTGCGCTGCTGACGATGGTTAAAGTGCCTGGCATGCTGTTTATAAAAATTGCCTGAAAAAAATGCGTAGAGTAAGTCGCTAATTAACTGAGGTTGAAAAAGTGGTTGGCGCGCTCCGGCTCTTTCGTGCGGGAAGCGGCGCGTGGCGCGCCAACCTGAGTGGAAGCCCCTATCCGGGGGATTGATTTGCAGGCTTAGGGGGTATTGATCTTCGTCGCCAGATCGCTGATCTTCGCCCCGATGTTCGTGCCGAGCGTCGTGAAGGCCGTGATCACGGCCAGAGCGACGAGTGCGGCGGCGACGGCGTATTCCGAGAGTTCCAACCCGGTCTCGTCGCGCATGAACTTCTTGATCATTGTCTTTTGCTCCTGTGTCGGGATGTAGGATTTGAGGCCGGGTTATTACGGAGCGATCTTGGTGGCGAGACCGTTGATCTTCGCACCGATGTTCGTGCCGAGCGTCGTGAAAGCGGTGATGACGGCGAGCGCAACCAGCGCGGCGGCCACAGCGTATTCGGAGAGTTCCAGACCAGTTTCGTCGCGGAGGAATTTCTTAATCATGTGTTTGCTCCTTCAAAGCGGAATTTTTGAGTTTGTAGTTTCAGCCGCCGCGCGCCTAAACGCCGTGCGACCGACGAGACCATCACAAAACGGGATGCTTCGAGAGACCGTGCCACGAACCGACGAGCACACCGCCAATCGCCAGAGCGGCGACGAGCCAGTTGCCCTCTGCGCCATGAGCGGCGACCGCCAACGCGCGCTCGCCTGCCAACAGCGCGAAGGCTGCGAACGGCAGAACGAGTAAGCCGGCGGCGACGGTCGAGAGCGTTTGGTTGAGCACGGTTTTCATCTTTTGAAGTTCCCTTTCGTCCGGCTCACGAATCGAGTTGCCACACCTTTCATCGTTGCCTGCGGACGACAGACCCTATTTCAAGGCGCGTGCCACACGACCGAAACGCGAAGAACACAGGCAAACACGCCGTTTCAGCCCCGCACGCCGAAACGCCCTGTGAACGCGCGGCGACAAATTCACGCACCGCGCACGCCCCCGCACGCCCCTCGCTTTCAGGTGAAATCAAGCAACGAGAAGCACTTAGCCCCTTGTCGCTTTCGGTTGACAAAGCGGCCTGCGAATTTCAACTGTCGGCGACGGATGTTGACTGGAATGATTGAGAGTGAGGTGTGAGAGCGATGCGTGCGCGTGAGTAGCGTTAAAAAGTTGAGGGACGCAAGCCCCAGCCGCGTCCCTCTCAAAAACCGGATTTGAATGAAGTGGTAAGCAACTCAACGCAGAGGGGGTGGAGCAGGCACAGGGGACACGCAAGGGGCGCAGAGAAGAATAATTTGAAATCTCAAAACGGCGGCGCAGACTTTTTCAAACTCTCTATACGCCGCAAGCGTCTTCCACATCGCCAACTCAACGCCGGCTTATGCGACGGGCGCGCCTTTCCTTATATCCCACGCATCACCAGCGCGATTAACAAGGCGAGGCTCGCGCCGCCGCCCGCGATGGTAAACGTCCACTCGACGAACGCGCTGCGCCGCTGCATCAAGGCGCGCATCAACACCATGCCGCACTTCCACCCGTCCTGTTGATAAAACGGCAGCAGGTTCGTCGCGGCCAGCAGGTAGTTCATCGCGCCGAAGACCGTCCCGCTCGCAAGCGACGCGGCGCACAGGTTCACGATGATGCCCGCCAGGAGCACCAACACCTGCTGGCTGAGCGGTCGCTCCTGCAAGCCCGCCATGTCCAGACGGACGTAAGCGCCGAGCGGCAGCGCGTGCAGCTTGTATTCGACTCCGCCGCACTTAAAGCCATAAATTTTGCGCCCCCACCCAAGCCCCAACTCCGTCGCGCCGACGCCGCACGCGCGCGCCGCCACCAGATGACCCAACTCATGTATCAGCATCGCGACGGCGAAACAGAGGATGTAGGCGAGGAACATAAGGGTTGTCAGTTGTCCGAGTTTGCCAGTTGTTCGTGGTCAGTTGTCTGTGGTCAGCGGTCAGTCATCTGTCGTCCGTGGTCAGTTGTCCGCTAACCATCGCGCGTGTTCGTCTTCAGAGATCGACTTGCCCGTTTACATGCGACGGGCAACTGACCACGGATGACTGACTGCTTCTTTAATTTCTCTCGGCGCGGAATTGCAGGCCGGGCTGTTGTTCGTCCTGTAGGAAGTCGCCGACGTTGATGGCAAGGCGCTTGAGTTTTTTGTAGAGCGTCTGGCGCGAGCCGAGGCCGAGGGCGGTGGCGGCGCGCGCGACGTTGTAGTCGTGCAGGCGGAGCGTCTCGGTAATGACGCGACGTTCAAAATCGTCGAGCATGTTTTCGAGATGGGCGGGCGCGCCCGGAGCGTCGGAAGCGGCCGACGCGCGCGCAGGGCTGATGCGCGGGCTGATGAGATCGGCGCTGATGGAAGTTCCCTCGTCCGTGTAGAGCACGAGCCGCTCGATCTCTGCGGCGAGTTCGCGCACGTTGCCCGGCCAGGAATAATTTTGCAGCGTGTGGATCGCCTCGGCGGTGATGCCTGCGACGGCGCGGTCGTTGCGGCGCGCATAGTGCGTCAGGTAGTGAGAGATGAGGGCGGCGATGTCTTCGGGGCGTTCGCGCAAAGGTGGCACTTCGAGCGTCAGCGCGGCGACGCGGTAATACAAATCTTCTCGAAAGCGATCTTCGCTGACGGCGCGCGGCAGGTCTTTATGCGTCGCGGCCACGACGCGCACGTTCACCTTGCGCGGCGCGCGTTCGCCGAGCGTGTGAACTTCGCCTTCCTGCAGGAAGCGCAAAAGTTTCGGTTGCAGGGCGAGCGGCAGATCGCCGATCTCGTCCAGGAACAGCGTGCCGCCTTCGGCCGCGCGGATGAGACCATCGTGATCCGTGTGCGCGCCCGTGAATGCGCCCTTGCGATGGCCGAACAGCAGGCTCTCGATCAACTCTGCGGGCGCGGCCGTGCAGTTGAACGGAATGAACGCGGCCTGCGAGCGACGACTCAGACGATGAATCGCGCGCGCGACGAGTTCCTTGCCCGTGCCCGACTCGCCCGTCACCAGCACGGTCGAATCGGAATCCTTGACGCGCTCGACGGCGCGCGCCAGTTCCGACATGCGGCGGCTGACGAAGACCATCCCCGGCAATGTGGCCGTCGCGACGGAGGGCGCATGTGTGGAAGGTTGCGTACGCGGTTGCACGGCTTCGCTGAGGAGCGCGTGCGCGTGCGCGAGTTGCGCCACGTCGCAGAGGATTTTGAGTTCTTTCGCCTGCCGCTCAGACAGTGGACGCACGCAACGCCCGTAGATGGCGACGCCCTCGCGCCGCTCCGTGGGCACGGCCAGCACCAGACAGATGGCGTGGTCGCCAGCCTTCATCTCCGCGACGGCAGTCGTTTTCGCAAGCGTCTCCGCCACCTGCGACTCGGCCTCTGCGATCTCATCCTGATTGAGTCCTTCAACCCACTTGAGGTGCGGCCGCTCGCCCGATTTTTGTGCGAAGGTGGCGAGCCCGTAAGTCTGCGCCGTCGCGTCAACCATCAGGGCGAGTTTCAGCATGACATCGTAGAGCATGTCAGAGCCGGTCGTCGCGGCCTTGCACAACGCGCGCACCATCGAGGCGAGCGGCAGTTGAAAGACCGGCGCGGTACTGTTTTCCGAACGTTCGGAATTCGGCGAAGGCGTTAACCCGGACATAGGAACCATGAAACCCCTGTACTGAATATGACGAGCGACGACTTCGAGCGAACACAATGCGGCGCGCTCGGACGAAGTTTGTTGGAGTCAGGGCAAATTTTGCTGACGAGAAGTACGGGGAGTTGGCTCGTCCTGCCGAAGAACACGTGAGGTGGCTTCGACTCAAACTAAAATTAGTCTAGACGCCTGATGCGGCGAGTGTCAACAGAATTAAACATCGCGGCCGCCCGCAGGGAGAAAATCGGTGGCGGGGTGTGTATAAACGGTGAGAGGGAGCATCGCACGGCATGTTTGCAGCCGTGCGACGCTCCCTCTCGTGTCGCGAGGGCGTTGAAAATTCAGTTTAGGCCTTGTTAGGAATGTTCAATTCCTGACCGACCTGAATCTTGTCCGGGTCTTTCAGTTTGTCGCGATTCGCGTAGAAGATTTGCATGTACTCGTTGGCGTCGCCGTAGAATTGTTTGCTGATCTTCGAGAGCGTGTCGCCGGATTTGACGGTGTAACTTTGCGCGTTCTGGCTGCCGCCGCCCGCCGTCGCGGCCTGCGCGCGGCTCGAATCCACGTTGATGTCTGCCGTGATGTCATCCAGATTCGGGTTGACGAGTTTGATCTGATCCCAGAACTTGCCTTTGGCTTCGTCCGAGGGCGCCGTCCCCTTGATGAAAAGTTTATCGTCCTGCACGTGCAGGTTGTGAAATTGAATTTGTTGTTGGTCAGCCGCATTCAGAACTGACTGATATTTCTGCTTCAGCGTATCGAAGCGCTGGTTCGCATTCGGCTGCTGCTGCGCGTCTTCGGCACCGTTGCCAAACATTTTATCCCAAAGTCCCATGAAGAGTTCCTCCTGTTAGAAAGCGATTTTTTTCCAAACACCTCGAGGCGTTGTCCGGTTTAAATGTGCAACGTTCATACCACGTAACAGAATTCTTTCCCCGTCCCCCGCACGCTTAAGATTACTGACTGAAATAAGCGTAAAACGCTCTGGCGTGCGCCTTGCTAACTGGTCAGGCGCAACCGATTTCCTAGTTTGAAATCGTACAGTTGCCGATTTCGTGGCTGCTTTCGAGCAGTTTTTAGTATTTAAACAAGACTACTCAGGAGGATGCGAGATGTACATTATTGTAGCGATCATCATTGGTCTGATAGCCGGGGCGTTGGCGAAGGCAATTATGCCGGGCAAAGACCCGGGAGGGATAATTGTCACAATCCTGCTCGGAATTGTCGGCAGCATCATTGGGACTTTCATCGCGCGCAGCTTGTTTGGCGCGGGCGACGATCAGGGTTTTATCATGCGTATCGTGCTCGGCGTCATTGGCGCGATTATTCTTCTGTTCGGCTACAGACTGATCACTGGCCGCAACCGCAACACAGTCTAGCCCGCGGCTGGACACGAACTCTTTCAGGTTCAATGAGATAGAGGTAGCTCTGATTCGTCTCGCGTCGGAGTTGCCTCTATTTTTATCTTCTGTTCGGCCGGGATATTTGTGTAACTGACGGCAAATATAGCAATTACAAGTCTTGCCCGCCGACAGCGACAATTGTTACAAAACTTTCTCTTACGCCCCGCCTCTCGGCCTCTGCTTCGACAGTTTGTTTCGTAGTCGAATAATGTTTTCCACACCTGTGATAGCCCACCCGATTCTCTATCTAGCTGCAAGATAAAGCAGATTTCGAGCCTTGCCCACGTAGCGGATTTCCGTTCGCTGCCCGTTCGCCATTTTAAGCGCTTAAGAGCCGTTACTTCAAGTAAACGTTGAACTTAGGCGTATAAATCGTTGCAAAGAAATAGCTTTACAGTGAATTGGTCGCGTGCTAAATTCCCGCCACTTTGTCGCTAAACATTTGAGCGATAAAGGATTGAACATGATCAAAGCACATCCCATTGTAGTTGCCCGAACTGAGCGGCACACTATCTTGAGCTTTTGACATAAACAGGACACAAAGAAGCCCCGATAGAGATGCCTATCAAGTTCGGAACATCAGGCTGGCGCGCAATCATCGCCGACGAATTCACGTTCGCCAACGTGCGGACTGTAACCCGCTCCATTTGCAGCTATTTACGCGCAAGCGGGGTTGGCGACGGCGCATCCCTCGTGGTCAGCTACGACACACGCTTTCTGGGAGAAAAATTCGCCGCCGAGTGTGTGAAAGAGATCGCCGGTAATGGACTGGACGCAATATTTTGCGACCAGCCGACGCCGACGCCGACCATCTCCCACACGATTCGAGAACGGGGCGCGGCCGGCGGCATCAACTTCACGGCCTCGCATAACCCGCCCGAATATAACGGGATGAAGTTCTCCACCACGGACGGCGCGCCCGCCCTGCCCGACGCCACCCGGCAAGTTGAAGCGTTAATCGTGGGCACAGGGGCGGAGAGCGAAAGCGCGCCGGGCGATAAAACGGCCGGCAACATAGAAGTGTACGACCCGCGTCCGGCCTATTTCGCAGACCTCGAAAAGAAAATCCGTTTCGACGTAATTGCCTCGGCGGGTAAGACTTATGCCTACGATCCGCTGTGGGGGACGGGGCGCGGCTATCTCGACGCGGCCTTGCGCACCCACGGCCTCGAAGTGGAGACGATTCACGATTGGCGCGACGTGATGTTTGGCGGGCGTTCGCCGGAGCCGGACGATCATCATCTGGACGAGTTGCGCGAGGCTATGAAACGAGGGCGTTGTGTGCTCGGTCTCGCCACGGACGGAGACGGAGACCGCTTCGGCGTGCTGGATGCGGACGGGACTTTCATCACTCCGAATCAACTCATCCCGCTCCTGTTCGATTACCTAGCCGAATCGCGCGGGTGGACGGGAGGCGTGGCGCGTTCGGTCGCCACTTCGCACATGGTGGATCGCGTCGCCGAATCGCGCGGGTTGCCGGTGTACGAAACGCCCGTCGGCTTCAAGTTCATCGGTGAGTTGATCAACGACGACAAGATCATCCTCGGCGGCGAGGAATCGGCCGGCCTCTCGATTCGCGGTCACTATCCTGAGAAGGACGGCATACTGGCCTGCCTGCTGGCGGCCGAAGCGGTGGCGGCGCGCGGGGCGAGTTTGACGGAGCAGTTGAACGAGTTGTACACCCGCGTCGGCCGACTCGAAGCGGCGCGCATCGGCGTGCGCCTGACGCCGGAGATTCTGGCGACGCTGCCGGAGAAATTGAAACGCAACCCGGAAGCGATTGGCGGGCGGCGCGTCGCACGCACGAACCGCGCGGACGGGGTGAAGTTTATTTTTGAGGATGGCTCGTGGCTGCTCTTGCGTCCTTCGGGGACGGAGCCGCTGGTGCGCATCTACGCTGAATCTGAATCGGAAAAAGAGTTGGAGGTGCTTCTTGAACAAGGCCGCAAATACTTACTGGACTGACTCGCGTCTCGCGACGCAACGCCCCGCCGCCCGCCCCCTCACGCTGGCCGCCCCGGCGCGCGAACTGTCACGCGAACTCGTCGGCACGCGCGCGGAAGTGCGCCGCCGTGGTGGACTCATTCCCTCTTGGGCTGTGTTCACCATGATCATGCTCGCCACCTTCGCGCTCTGCGTCACCGTCACGATGCGGACGCACGCAGAGATGCGCAGCGCCGAGCAGAAGTTTTCGCAGATACGCACCGAAGTGCAGGCGCTCAGCAACACGAACGACTCGCTCAGGCGTGAGGCCGAGCGTTTGCGAAACGATCCGCGCGCCATCGAGGCCGCCGCGCGCGAGCGTCTCAACATGGTGCGTGCCAACGAATTTGTCGTGCCCGTTGATTAACAGATGAAGCGGATAATCTTTATAGCAGTGATCAGGCTCGCACTTATACCAAGTTCTGCCGGTCGCCCGCCGTTCACTGCCCGCTTAGTTTCTGCTTAACGTTAATTCCCTCCTGACCACGCGCGGCCGCCCGATTTAACCGGGTTGCCGCGCTACTTCATCTGCGGATTCTCCTTCATTTTGTTGCCGGAAGATGCGGTTGACACCCCCGCAGTGGTCAACTAATATCAAACTCTATTTATCTCGTCATAAATTTTATTGACAGCGAAACCGCAAGTGTTCTTGCGCGGGAGAGACAGGTAAAATTATGTCTGAAGTCAAAGAAATCACATCGCCGGAACAGGCCGCCGTGGAGCGTTGGGAAGATGAGACGCTCGCGCCCGTGTTGCAGAAGCGTCCCGAGCGCAAGCAGCGTTTTGAGACCGTTTCGCTCGACGCGGTCGAACGGCTTTACACGCCCGCCGACGTAAGCGACATTAACTTTGACGCAGACATCTCTTTCCCCGGCGAGTTTCCTTACACGCGCGGCATACACCCGACCGGCTATCGCGGCAAACTCTGGACGATGCGCCAGTTCGCCGGATTCGGCACGCCCGAAGAGACCAATGCGCGCTTCAAATACCTGATGGCTGAGGGACAAACCGGACTCTCCGTCGCCTACGACTTGCCGACGCTGATGGGCTACGACGCCGACGCGATGCTCTCCGAGGGCGAAGTGGGCAAGTGCGGCGTCGCCGTCTCGTCGCTCGCCGACATGGAGACTCTGTTCGACGGCATCCCGCTCGAAGCGGTCACCGTGTCGCAGACGATCAACGCGCCCGCGTCCGTCCTCCTGGCGATGTATCTGGTCGTCGCTGAAAAGCAGGGCGCGGACTGGCGCAAGATTTCAGGCACGCTGCAAAACGACATTCTCAAAGAGTACATCGCGCAGAAGGAATGGATTTACCCGATCCGCCCGGCGATGAAACTCGTCGTTGACACCTTCGAGTTCTGCACGCGCCACGTGCCGAAGTACAACCCGATTTCAGTCAGCGGCTATCACATACGCGAGGCCGGTTCGACCGCCATGCAGGAACTCGCCTTCACCCTGCGCGACGGCATCGAGTATGTCCAGTGGGGCGTTGACGCCGGTCTGGACGTGGACGAATTCGTCCCGCGCATCTCTTTCTTCTTCAACGCGCATAACGACTTCTTCGAGGAGATCGCGAAATACCGCGCCGCGCGCCGCATCTGGTCGCGCATCATGCGCGAACGCTTCAACGCTAAAGACCCGCGCACGCTCCAACTGCGTTTCCACACGCAGACGGCCGGCGTCTCGCTCACCGTGCAACAACCTCTGAACAACATCGTCCGCGTCGCCATACAAGCTCTCGCCGGTGTGCTCGGCGGCACGCAGAGCCTCCACACGGACGCCTACGATGAAGCGCTCGCGCTCCCGACCGACCGCGCCGCGCTCATCGCCCTGCGCACGCAGCAGATCATCGCCGAAGAGACCGGCGTCGTGAACACGGTTGACCCGCTCGGCGGCTCCTACTTCCTCGAATCGCTGACGAAGAAGATGGAAGACGGCGCGCTCGATTACTTCGCCAAGATCGACGCGATGGGCGGCATGGTGTCGGCGGTTGAGAAAGGCTTCCCGCAGCGCGAGATTCAGGAGTCGGCCTATCAATATCAGAAGGCCGTGGAACGCGGTGAGCAAACCATCGTCGGCGTCAACAAGTATCAGATGGACGACGAGCAATCGAAGATCGACATACTCGTCATAGACGAATCCGTCCGCGAGCACCAGATCGCACGGCTCGACGCGGCACGCGCGCGCCGCGACGCGGGTGCGGTGGCAAACGCCCTCGAAAAACTGAAACGCGCGGCACTGGCCGGCGACAACACGATGCCCGCCACCATCGAAGCCGTGCGCGTCTATGTCACGCTCGGCGAAATCTGCGACGCCCTGCGCGATGTTTACGGCCTTTACGAAGAGCCTGCATTTTAAAAGCAGTGACGTGTGACAAGTGACGTGTGACAGGTTAAAGCAACAGCTTTACTTCATCTCGTTACCTGTCACACGTCACCTGTCACTGTTTCCTTATGAGTGAAAGAAAAATTCGCGTACTCGTTGCCAAGCCCGGACTCGACGGTCATGACCGTGGGGCGAAAGTGATCGCGCGCGCGCTGCGCGACGCGGGGATGGAAGTGATCTATACGGGTCTCAGGCAGACGCCGGAGATGATCGCCGCCGCGGCGTTGCAGGAGGACGTAGATGCGGTCGGCGTCTCGATCCTGAGCGGCGCGCACAACACGCTCTGCCCGCGCATCGTGCAGCTTTTGCAGGAGCGCGGGATGGACGATTGCCTCGTGCTCGTCGGCGGCATCGTGCCGAAAGAGGACGTGCCACGTTTGAAGGAGATGGGTGTGGCCGAAGTTTTCCTGCCCGGCACATCCACCGAAGACATCGTGACTTTCCTGCGCAACAACGTGCGCCCGCGCGCCTGATTCTTCCTTCGCCATAATCCCTGATGCCCGACGATGAGCAATCGTTTGAGACGCGCCCGCCAGTAATTGTCGAAACGCGCGAGGCACTGGAATCTATCGTCGTCATCCGTCTAGACCGCCCCGCCGAACGCAATTCCCTCTCCGTCGCCACGCTCGAAGAGTTAGACCGTCTCGTCTCCACGCTCACCGCTCGAACGGACATCGACGCGATCATCTTCACGGGCACGGGCAAAGCCTTCGCCTCCGGCGCTGACATACGTGAACTCCGCGCGCTCACGCCCGCGTCGGCGCGCGAGTTCGCGCGTCGCGGTCAACAACTCATGCAAAGGATCGCCGACGCTCCGCAACTGACCATCGCCGCCGTCAACGGCTACTGCATGGGCGGCGGTCTCGACCTCGCCCTCGCCTGCGACCTGCGCTGCGCCGCACACTCCGCCGTCTTCGCGCATCCCGGCGCGCGGCTCGGCATCATCACCGGCTGGGGCGGCACGCAAAGGCTCCCGCGTCTCATCGGCCAGGCGCGTGCGCTCGAAATGTTCGCCACCGCACGGCGCGTCACGGCGGATGAGGCGCTTGAGATCGGATTGGTCAATCGCGTCGGCGACCCAGTGGTTGAAGTTGCGTCTCAACTTGCGCTGTCACTAAGCGGAGAAGGCGCGCGTTAGCTGTCAGATCACAATCTTTCCTGGCGCGCTCGCCATCTGATGCTGTGAGACCGGCATCTTCCATCAATCGCTTGCCATCTTCTATTAATCGCTTGCCATCTTCCCTTAATCGCCCGACATCCTTCCTTAATCGCTTACCATCTTCCTTTAATCGCTCGTCGTCTTCCATCAATCGCCCGGCATCTTATGAGACAAGCATTGCATCTTCCATCAATCGCCGCCCCTCTTCCCTTAATCGCCTGGCATCTTTCCCTTCAAGCGCCCGCGCTTGCGACATACTTCACCTAAAACCACGCTACCTTCGCGCGGCGCGTCCCGCCGGAGACGACTTGACAGCGGTTGCGCCACGCGCTTATTTTAGATTTCACGCGCTGCAGTTTCCGGCGCGCAGACAAACGATGTTAACGCAACCGAACAGTTCCTATCGCACCTACTACTATTACGGCTCGCTCTCCGCACGGAGGGATGGGGCGGCGAAGGACTGTCGGCGCGTACTTGTCATGTAGCGCAAACTAAGACGGATTTCTTGAACCGGCCACTTTCCTTCCGACGCGGGAGGACGAGTGGCCGGTTCTTTTTTATTTCACCTTCAAGATCAACCGACGATGGAGTTTTAATCATGTTGCAGGAACAGCAGCTATCAACCGCCCTCAGTCCCCGCACCACGGCGCAGGGGGACGATACCGCCCTCTCCGTTGTGCCCGAAGAACGGCTTACGCTCGTCAAACTCGACCCCGACCACCCAGGCTTTCGCGACCCGGCATACCGCGCGCGGCGCAACGAGATCGCGGAGATCGCCCTGCGCTATGAGCCGGGCACGCCCATCCCCGATGCGCCTTACACGGAAGAGGAGCATCAACTCTGGCGCATCGTCCGCAATGCGCTCGCGCCGCAACATCAAAGCCACGCCTGCGCCGAATTTCTGAAATGCGTGGAGCGACTCGGTCTCGCGTCCGACCGGATTCCGCAGTTGCGCGAGGTCTCGGAAAAGGTGCAGGCGCTCAGCGGCTTTCGGCTCGAACCCGTCGCCGGGCTGGTTACGCCGCGCGTCTTTTTAGAGTCGCTGGCAAACGGCGTGTTCCTCTCGACGCAATACATACGCCACCACTCGACGCCGCTCTACACGCCCGAACCGGACGTGGTTCATGAACTGCTCGGCCACGCCGTGCTGCTCGCCAGTGATGTGATCGCCGAACTCAACCGGCTCGTCGGCGAAGCCGTCAGGCGGACGACCACGGAGGAGGCGCTGGAACGACTCGCGCGCGTCTACTGGTTCACAATCGAGTTCGGCGTCCTTAGGGAAGCGGGCGAGGTCAAAGCCTATGGCGCGGGGCTGGTGTCGTCGGCGGGAGAGTTGGAGGCGATGCTGCGCGCGGAACTGCGCCCGCTGGATTTAGAGGAGGCGGCGCGGCAGGAGTTCGACCCGACAGACTACCAGCCGATCCTCTTTTGCGCAGACTCCTTCGAGAGCATGTATCAGACCTTGCGCGATTACCTGATGCGCTGGCCTTAAGTTCGCGCGGCACGTTCGCGGCAACTTACTTTTTGAGGAAGCGCGCGATGCCCTGCCGGCAGTCTTCGGTCATGCGTGCGATGGCGTTCGTGTCTGCGCCGGATTGCAGCGCCGTGTCGAAGGTCATGCCGTCCATTTGATAAAGCAGGCGTTTGGTGAGCATCACGGCGGAGCGGCTCACGCGCTCGAACCCTGCGATGTAGCGTTCGACTTCCGTCTCAAAACTCTCGTCCGCAAAAACCTGATTGACGAGACCGAACGCGGCCGCCTCTTCCGCGCTGATCTCCGCGCCGCGCGTGATCAGTTCAAAGGCGCGTTTTTCCGAGACGTTGCGGCGCAAAATCGCCATCACCATCGCGGGCACGAAACCGATCTTCACTTCCGGGTAGCCGAAACGCGCCGAGCGCGTGGCGACGACCAAGTCGCAGGCCGTCGCCAGACCGCACCCGCCCGCCAGAGCGCGACCGCGCACGGCGGCCACGACCGGCACGCGCACGCGCCGTATGAGCGCGAATAGTTCCGCGAGCGACTCTGCATCTTCGAGGTTTTCCGTGATCGAGGCGTCAGAAATTTTTTGCAGCGCGGAGAGGTCTGCGCCGGAACAGAAGTCCGCGCCCGCGCCCGTCAGGACGCAGACGCGCACGGCATCGCTCGCATCGGCACGCCGCAGCGCGTCTTTCAATTCGGCGATGAGCGCATCGTTCAGGGCGTTGCGCTTCTCCGGGCGGTTGAGCGTCAGGAGTGCAACCGCGCCTTCCACCGTGTAGATCAGTTGGGGCTGCTCGTTCATATTCTTTCCGCGAAGACGGCCGGCAACGCAAGCATTCTTTTCTGGCCGTTCATATCAAAATTTCGATCTCATGAGACATGTACATTGTACGCCCAACGGCTTTTAGGATTCGAGAAAACTGAGGAGCGCGGCGTTCACTTCCGCGGGCGCTTCCTGTTGCACCCAGTGGTTACTGTTGGCGAGCCGAAGCTCGCGGTAGGGTGCGTCAATGTGCCTGCCTACGTCGCGCACGCTCTCCGGCACGATGGCGAAATCGCGCTCGCCGTAGATGAAGAGGGTGGGCACACGGATGCGCCCGTTTTTGGCTTTCGGCGCGCTGGCCGAGCGCGAGAGGTTTGCGAAGACGTTGGCGCGATAGTAATTGAGGGCGGCGGTGAGCGCGGTCGTGTTCGTCCGTACGCTTTTTTGCCGGAGCGCGTTTTTGTAGACGGCGAGGTCTGTGTCTGTGAACGTGCCGGGGCGCGAGGTCTTTTTGAACATGCGTTCGAGACCGGCGAAATCGTTTGCGCTGATCTGCCATTCGGGCAGCGAAGGGAGTTGGAAGAAGAGCATGTACCAACTGCTCAGGGCTTGCTTGAGGGTCATGTTGGCGAACCAGACGGGCAGCGGCGGCACTTGCAGCGACGCCAGTTTCCAGACGCGCTCAGGATGACGCGCGCCCGCCGCCCACGCCACCGCCGCGCCCCAGTCGTGGCCGACTACGCCTGCCTCGCGCGCGCCGAAATGATCCATGAGGCCGATGACATCGCCGACCAATTTCTCCATCCGGTAGTCTTCCACGCGCGCGGGCTTGTCGCTCAGGTTGTAGCCGCGCAGGTCCGGCGCGACGACGTGAAAGCGTTCGCCGAGCGCGGTCAATTGATGCCGCCACGAATACCAGCACTCAGGGAAACCGTGCAGCAGCAGCACCAGACGCTCGCCCCGCCGCCCGCGCTCCGCGTAATGCAGACGCACATCGCCGAGTTGCGCGTAGTCGTGGCGCACGCCGGGGACGGTGCTGTCGGATTCGCGACTCATAGTTTAAAAGCCGTAAATCGTGAATCGTCAATCGTGAATAGTGTTAAGACAGGTTTTCTCTATTCACGATTGACGATTCACGATTTACTTTCTTCTCCCATCACCTATCCAGGCCGAGCGCGCGCGCTTCTTCGTCGGGCACGTCTATAAACATGCGCAGCAGCGCG
>DASVPS010000013.1:0-6228 GCA_036389555.1 Pyrinomonadaceae bacterium | reverse complement strand
ATTTTTGTGGCACGCCACGTGCTAAATAGAGAAGTGGCAAGCACGAAAGAAGTTAAATCGTGACCCCGCCGCCTTCACTTCTCTGAGAGTGGCCTGCCGCTACTCCAGCCGCCCGCCGAGCAATCCCCTTAAAACATATCTATCAAGAACCCGGTCGAGTGACCGGGTTCTCCTGCTTTTTACAGGGCTTTTTACAGGGCTTTTTTTGCCGTTTTTCGCGCCTGCGGGCGTTTTGCCGCGGCGTCTTACGCCAGCCGCCCCATTCCTGCGCGATAGTCATCACACGTCAGAAAGACAAAATTTGTCACTCGGCCGGTGACAATTTCCGCTCTTTTGCCGCAAACCGTAAACGTTTTGCCGCACCCGCGAGACCAATTTGTGAGGTCGGAAAAATATTTTCGCACCCGTGTAAAATTTCCCTTGGGCGCGTGTCCGACTCGGCTTCGTCTCTGCTAAACTCGCCCGTGTGCAGACGGCTATTTCCCTCGATGCGCCGGCGACCGGCGGGCGGCGCGAGAAGTTTCGCGCGGGCGTGCGCGCTTCCATTCCGGCGCGAAGCCACTCGGCGCTGGCCGTGCTCTCGGCGTTCCTGCTCGTCCTCTCGTTCCCGGATTTCAACCTGTGGCCGCTCGCATGGGTCGGCCTCGTCCCCTTACTCGTCGCCGTCACGCGGGTCGGGCGCGCGCGTCAAGCCTTCGTGCTCGGCTGGCTCATGGGCGCGCTCTTTTTTTACGGCTCCTGCTGGTGGCTCACGCATTCGATGATTCACTACGGCGGGCTGCCGCGCCCGCTCGCCTACGCACTGCTCGTCCCCGTCGTACTCATCGTCGGACTCTTCCCCGCGACGTTCGCGCTCGCGCTCGCGCGCCTCTGTGCGCGTTGGGGCGTGTATGCGCTCGTCGCCGCGCCGCCTTTGTGGGCGGCCTCGGAATGGGCGCGACTCGGCGCGACCGGACAACTCTGGAACGCCGTCGGTTATTCGCAAGCCTTCCACCCCGCGCTCATTCAGACGGCGACCTGGGGCGGCGTCTACGCCGTCGGATTTTTCATCGTCGTCATCAACGCGGTCGTAGCGTTGATGCTGCTGCAAAGAGACGTGCGCTCCTTCAACGTCGCCACGCTGATTCTCATCGCTGCGGGGTTGGCCTTCGCGCTCACGGAGATATTGATATTCTCCGATGACCACTCGGACAATTCGGCGCAACAGGCGTACACGGTTGTGGTCGCCCTTCAGCCGAACGTCTCTATTAACTTCGCACGCTCGCCGGAAGAGACGGCCACGCTCGTCACACGCCACCTGACGATGAGCGCCGATGCATTGCGCGCGTGGGAGCAGGAGTTGGACGCGGAGGCGAAACGCGACAGGGAGCGAAGCGCCTCGAACGGGGCGAATGTGTATTCGACATACGACCCGCCGCGCGTCGTCATCTGGCCGGAGTCGCCGATGAATTTCGCTTATGCGTGGGACGCGGAGTTTCAAACACTCGTCGGCGGGTTCGCGCGCGCGGAGCGAACGAGCGTCATCTTCAACTCGCTCGAACCCGCGCCCGCGGGCGGCGCGTATAACTCGGCCGTGATGGTAAATGAAGCGGGGCGGCTCGTCGCGCAGTATGATAAGATTCGCCTGTTGCCGTTTGGCGAGTACGTGCCGTTGCCGCGCTGGTTTCCGCCCGCGTGGCTGGTGAGCGGCATCGTCGGAGATTTTACGCCGGGGGCGAACTACACGTTGCTGCCCATCGGCGCGGGGACGCAGGCGGGAGTGTTTATCTGTTTCGAGTCGGCCTTTCCCTCAATCGCACGCCGGTTTACGGACGCAGGCGCAGACGTGCTCATCAACATCTCCAATGACGGCTATCTGGGACAGACGCCGGTGCTTCGCCAGCACCTCGCCAACGCCGTCTTTCGCGCGGTCGAAAACCGGCGCGACGTGTTGCGTGTGACGAACACGGGGATCAGCGCGCGCATCACGCCGCGCGGCGAGGTCTTGGATGCGACCGGCAGCTTTCAGCCCGCCACGCGCACCTGGGCGGTCACGCGCGCCGCGGCCGGTAAAACTTTTTACACGCGCCGCGGCGACCTCTTCGTCGCCCTCTGCGCGGCCTTTAGTATTTTGCTGATCGCCATGACGATCAGGCGGAAAGAAGAAAGTAAATCGTGAATCGTCAATCGTAAATAGACCAAAATAGACAAAGGCCGTTCTTTCTATTCACGATTCACGATTCACGAGTTTTGGAGGTTTAATGTTAGAGACTTTAACAGTTCAAGAGTTGCGAAGCAGTTACGACGACCTCAGCGGGCGCGTCGAGCAACTCGGGAGGTTTCTTTGATGTCGCGTCGAAGCAGGAGGAGTTGAAGCGCATCGAGGCGCAAGCCTCCGCGCCGGACTTCTGGAACGATCAGGAGGAGGCGCAGAAGGCTTTGCAGCAGCGCAGCCGTCTGGAACGCATCATCAGCCGTCAACAGAGTTTCGAGTCGGCGGTCGAGGATGCGGGCGTGCTCTTTGAATTCGCCGAAGGCGGCGAAGACGCAGACAGTTTGACCGAACTGCGCGCGCTCGTCGAGCGACTCGAACGCGAAATCGGCGAGGCCGAGACCGAGATGCTGCTTGCGGGCGAGAACGACGCGCGCAACGCCATCTGCACCATCCATCCCGGCGCGGGCGGCACGGAATCGCAGGACTGGGCGGAGATGCTGCTGCGCATGTATCTGAAATGGGCGGAGCGGCGCGGCTTCAAGACCGAGATCATAGACTACCAGCCGGGCGAGGAGGCGGGGATCAAGGGCGTCACGTTTCGCGTCGAAGGCGAGTACGCCTACGGGCTGCTGGCGGCCGAGGCGGGCGTGCATCGTTTGGTGCGCATCTCGCCGTTCGATCAGGCGGCGCGGCGGCACACCAGTTTCGCGTCGCTCTTCGTCTACCCGGAGATTGACGAGACCATCGAGGTCGAAGTGCAGGAGAAGGACTTGCGCGTGGACACTTATCGCGCGACCGGCGCGGGCGGCCAGCACATCAACACGACCGACTCGGCCGTGCGCATCACGCACCTCCCGACCAACATCGTCGTGCAATGCCAGAACCAGCGCTCGCAACATCAGAACCGCGCCGTCGCCATGCAAGTGCTGCGCTCGCGGCTCTACGAACTCGAACTGGAAAAGCGGCAGGCCGAAACCGCCGCGCTCGAAGCGAACAAGGCCGACATCTCCTTCGGCTCGCAGATCAGAAACTACGTCCTCGCGCCTTACCGTCTGGTCAAAGACGCGCGCACGAAGCTTGAGCGCGGCGACGTGGACTCGGTGCTCGCGGGCGATCTGGACGACTTCATCAAGGCTTATCTACTGTCGCGCCGCGCGGCATAAACAGAGGCGGAGGGTTTCAAGTTTCAGGTTTCAAGTTTCAAGTTAACGACCTGAAACCCTTCAGACCTGAAACCTGCAACCTGAAACTTAAAACTTGAAAGCTATGGCAACAACACAGACGGACACGCGGACGCATCAACTGCCACTGCAATCGCCGCAGCGCAATTCGCGGCGCAACGAGATCATCGCCATCGCGCTCTTCGCGCTCGGCCTGATGCTCACGCTCTGCCTCGTCTTCTTCAACCCGAACGACCCGTCTCTGAACTCCGCCGGGCAGACCGAGACGCGCAACCTCGTCGGCCCCGTCGGCGCATATGTCTCCGACGTGATGCTGCAATCGGTCGGCCTCGCCTCGTACCTGCTGCCGCTCCTGCTCTTCCTCGCCGCATGGCGTCGCTTTCGCACGCGGCGCATCCACGCGCCCGTGTCGCGCATCGTCGGGCTAGTCCTGCTTCTGGTGTCGGCCTCGGCCATCCTCGCCCTCTTGCGCATGCCGCTGCTCTTTGACGGGCGCGTCAGCGCGGGCGGCTTCATCGGCACGTTCGTCGCGTCGAATCTGGCGAGCGCGTTGAACGGCGTCGGCGCGTTCGTCCTGCTGCTCGCGCTCGCCTCGACGGGGCTGCTGTTCGCCACCAACTTCTCCTTCGCACGCGCCTACGAACGCGCGTTGGACGCCTTCGGCCACCCCTCAAACTTCTTCGCCTCACTCTCCACACGCTTTCAGGCGTGGCGCACGGAGCGACGCGAATTGGCCGCGCGACGCGCCGAACAGAGACGCGCCGCGCACGCCGCACGCGAAGAGGCCGCCGCCGAAGAGAAGCGTCTGCGCGAGAAGAAGACCGGGGCGGAACGTGTCGCCGAGTTCATGCGCGACTCGCAGACGCCCGCGACCACAAACACGACGACACAGACCACCTCCGCCAACGTCGCCATCCAACGCTCCGCCGCCGCTGCTGCCGAAGCCGGTGCGCCGCAGGTCACGTTGCAGGATGATGCGGACGAAGCGTTCGACGAGTTCGCCGATGGAAACGGCGGCGCGCTGGCTTCGGGCGATGCCCCCGCGCGGTCGAACGGCGGCATGTCCGCCCGCAAGACGAGCGCGAAGGCCAAAGGCGGCGACAGGAATCTCTCATCGGATGAATTCGTCGAAGAGGATGACGAAGAGGTGGCGGAGATGGTTGCCTCCGTGTCGGTCGTGCGCACGGAGAACCCGGAAGAAGCCGCTCCGGTCGTGCAGAAGGAAGACAAGGCCACGCGCGAAGCCCGCCGCGCAGAGAAGTATGCCGAGGCGCTGAGCGGCTACCAGATGCCGAGCCTGGATTACCTGAACTCGCCGCCGCCGCGCCACGAACAGGCCGACGAGGAACTACGCAACCTCGCCACGCGCGTCGCAGAGAAGTGCAAAGAGTTCAACGTGACGGGCAAGATCGAATACATCTGCCCCGGCCCCGTCGTCACCACCTACGAATTCAAGCCCGACCCCGGCGTCAAGTATTCGCGCGTCACCGGCCTCGTAGACGATCTCTGTCTCGCGCTCAAAGCCGAGTCCATACGCATCGACCGCGTGCCCGGCAAAGCGCACGTCGGCATCGAAGTGCCCAACCACCAGCGCGACAACATCATGCTCCGCGAGGTGATCGAATCGCGCCACTTCAAAGAGTCCAACTCGAAACTCACGCTCGCGCTCGGTAAGACCATCGACGGACTGAACTACGTCGCAGACCTCGCGCGCATGCCGCATCTTTTGATCGCGGGCGCTACGGGGACGGGCAAGAGTGTCTGCCTGAACTCGCTCGTCGTCTCCATCCTCTACAAGGCGCGCCCCGATGAAGTCAAATTCATCATGATCGATCCGAAGCGTCTGGAACTCGGGCTCTATGCCGACATCCCGCATCTGGCGACGCCGATCATCACCGACCCGAAGCGCGCCGCGAATGCGCTGAAGTGGGCGGTCGCGCAGATGGAGGCGCGCTACAAGGAATTGGCGAAGTGGGGCGTGCGCAACATCGACGGTTTCAACGTCGAGGTGATGCGCCGCAACATGGTCGAGGATTACGACGACGAGGGGCAGCCCTGGAAGACTCTGCCTTACATCGTCATCATCGTTGACGAACTCGCCGACTTGATGATGACCGCCGGGCACGACGTGGAAGAGGCCATCACGCGCCTCGCGCAGATGGCGCGCGCCGTCGGCATCCATCTCGTGCTCGCCACGCAGCGACCGTCCGTAGACGTGATCACCGGACTCATCAAGGCCAACTTCCCTTCGCGCATCGCCCTGCGCACCTCGTCCAAAGTCGACTCGCGCACGATCATAGATTCCAACGGCGCGGAGCAACTGCTGGGGCGCGGCGACATGCTCTTCCTGCCGCCCGGAACCTCACGTCTCATCCGCGTCCACGGTGCATACCTCGACGAGTCGGAGGTCGGCCGCATCGTCGCGCACATCAAGGCGCAGGGCGATCCGCTCTACGACGAGACCATCACGCAGTCGGAAGAAGAGTCGGGCGGCGCGAACGGTGCGGGCGGCGAGCGCGACGAGTTGTTCGAGCAAGCCCTGCGCATCTGCGTCGAGATGAAACGCGCTTCGACCTCCGTTCTGCAACGTCGTCTGCGCATCGGCTACGGCCGCGCCGCCGCCATCCTCGATGCGATGGAGCGCGAAGGCTACATAGGGCAGGCCGACGGCGCACGCCCGCGCCCCATCACGGGACGCGCCTACGAAACCGTCTCTCATTGGGACGAGCAACTGCGCGATGAAGGCTGATCGAAATGCGGATTTCGGATTGCGGAATGCGTATTGAAAAACAGGTAACAGCGCGTCGCCCGACAAGCTTCGTTCTTCCTTTGCGCCTTTAGTTTTAGCTTTGC
>DASVPS010000012.1:0-27795 GCA_036389555.1 Pyrinomonadaceae bacterium | reverse complement strand
CGCAAAGTTGTTTCCCAAGAAGATTCACGCCACGACTCTTGCTGGCTTCATTTTGAAGGTCACGTTGTTTTTAGTCGCCTATCAAATTGATAAGGCGTTCATTCAATAACTGGCAACTTGGGTTATTTACGATTTACGATTCACGATTTACTTTTTTAGTGTCCGCTGCGCGTCTGGGCGAGGCGTTGCGCCTGGCGGCGGACGGCTTCGGAGACGTTGCGATTCTGCGAGATGTTTTGCAGGTCTTTGGTTTGGAGCCTCATCAGGACGTTGATGGCGGTGGCGATGGGCGTGCGCGGGTTGCGCGCGAGATTGTGTATAACGGGATAGTTGCGCGCCCACGCACGATTCTGGGCGATGAGGCGCAGCACTTCGTCGGAGACGGTGCGCATGGCGGAGATGCTTTCCACCTCTTTGTCGGTGATGCGCGGATTGTTGATGACGCCGGTGGCGACCACCTTGTTTGAGTCGCGGATGAGGATGCTGCGCGCCTCGCGGTCGCCCTTCATCGCGAGTTTGACGCGATCCTTCACGTTCATCAGCATCACGCGGCGGATGAGCGAGATGCGTTCGGGCGCGACTTCGCCGCCCTCTGCGTGCGTCTCGGCGATGATGCGTTCGAGGTTGGCTACGCGCTGTTCCTCGCTCTCCGTGAAAAACTCCTCCATCCTTTCGAGCGGCAGCCACGAATCGTCTATGTCTGCGTCGGAGACTTCGATGTGCTGGGCGAGCAGCCAGGCGTCGTCATAGCTTAAGCCCGAAGGCGTGCCGATGGACTCGGCCGACTCGACGAACTCGGCGGCGGCCGTCATGCCCCGGGCGCGCATCTCGTCTGCGATCTGCTGCGCGCCGCGCTCCTTCTCGAAAAACTCGCGCTTCGTTTCCTGCGCGCGCCGCTCGGCCTCATTCGTGCGCGCGGGGTTTGAGAGCAACGCCTCTATGATCCGCGGCGCGCGGATGAGACGCTGCTGGTTGATGGAGATGAGTTCGAGGAGCGAGCCGTCGGAGGTGACGGAGGCTAACTCGGCGATGGCCTCGTCGGGCGTGGAGGCATTCAGCGCGACGGCTTCATGCACTTCCTTCTGCGCGCCGGCATGCCCGGCGAGGTAAGAGAGCACGGCGGGCGAAGTCCCGTTCGCGGAAGCGACGCCGATGAGCGTCTCGGCCGGTTGCGCATCGAGCGTCTCGGCGGCGGCCTGCACGATCTCCGGATTCTCGTCGCCGTGCAGCGTCACGAGCACTTCCAGCAGTTCTTCTGCCGCCAGCGGCAACAGCCCGCGCGCCGCCATCAAGCGCGCCGTCTGCGGAGCCGTTCCCGCCACGATGGCGCGCACGACCGGGTTGGTGGAAGTAGTGTTTGCGCTCATAAGTTTTCGGGAACGTCCGGCGCGCGGCGTCGCGTTGAATAAGAATCGAAGGGCGCGTTCTTCCGGGTCGTCAGTAGATGTTGAAATTATACTCGATGGTGACGAACTGCGAGACCGGCCGGCCGTCTTTCATCGCGGGGATGAATTTGATTCTGCGTGCGGCCGCGATGGAGGCTTCGGTCAGCCCGTCGGGCAGGCGGCGCGTCGGGTAGATGTGCTGCACGTTTCCGTCCGCGCCGAGGACGATGCGCAGCCTGACCGTGCCCGTCGTTTGATTGCGCCGCGCCTTCTCTGTGTAGAGTGGTTCGGGCTTGCTTTGAATGACGGCGCGGCTCGTCACCTCGCGCGCGGCGAAGATCGTGCGGTTCGGGTTCGAGGGGTCGAGCGCATCGCGGAAGAGGCGTATCTGCTGTAGTTCTTCGCGCAGCTTCGGCACTTCCGGGGCGTTCGGGGCGAGGCGCATGAAAGTTTCCAACGTCTGCATCGCTTCGCGGAAACGCGCGTCGGATGTTTCCGAGAGCATCGAGCGCACTGCGGGCGTCTCGTTCCGCGCGTTGGTCTGCGCCTGATCGCTCAGGCTGAGCAGCGTTTGACCTTTCAGATAATGCGCGGACGCAAAGGTGGGGTTGAGTTTGATGGCCGCGTCCGCGCCTTCCAGCGCTTTCGGTAAACGGCCGAGGCGGTAGTTGATCACTGCGAGCAGGTAGTGCGCCTCATGGTTTTGTTGAGCGTGCTTGACGGCCTCGGTTGCCACTTCCATCGCGCCGAAGTCGTCGCCGCTCCTGACGAGCGTGACGGCCAGCCCGTTGAGCGTCGTGCCATCCTGCGGTCGCAGACGGCGCGCCGTCTGTAAAGCCTCGCGCGCCTTCTTCGTTTCATTCGTATGCAAGTAAGACAAGCCGAGATAGAGCCACACATCGGCGTCCTCTTTCTGTTTCTTCGCGGCGGCGCGCAACAGCTTGATCGCGTCTTTGTGTTTGCCCTGTCTGTAAAGCCCGATGCCGCGCGCCGTGTCGTCAAGCGGCGACTTGACGGCATCCGTCGCGGGTGTCGGCCGCGGCGCCACGTCCTGAGCGCCGAGAGGCGCGAGCGCCATAGCGCGCACGACGCGGCGCGTGCCTGTCCCGAACAGGCACGCGCCAACGAAGAGTATTTTCAGGAGAGTTGACCCGGACGACCGGCGAGGAAAAAACATCTCTAAAACACCTCTGACGAGGATATGCCTCGCTGTTTTACGCGGCGCAGCACTTCTTCGACTTCTTACCCGAACCGCAGGGGCAGGGGTCGTTTCTGCCCACCTTGGGCTGATCGCGCGTGACGGTTCTGATCTTGCCTTCGTCCGTCCCGGCGGCGGCCGCCGTCTGGTTCGGCCCGGTGAATGTCATAGAGGTCGGCGTGCGCCGACGCCTCTGCTGCAACTGTTCGGGCGCTTGCTCGGCGACGACCTGCAAGTTGAAGAGCGAGCGGATCGTGTTCGTGTCGATGCGGTCGAGCATCGCCTGGAAGAGATCGAAACTCTGCTTCTTGTATTCGACGAGCGGGTCTTTCTGCCCGTAGCCGACGAGACCGATGCCCTGCTTCAAATGGTCGAGCGAGAGGAGGTGATCCTTCCACTGCGCGTCGATGATGTTGAGCATGATGATGCGCTCGTAGGTGCGCATCGCCTCGCTGCCGATCTGCTCCTCTTTGGCGGCATACTGGACTTTGAGTTTCTCCCAGATGGTCGCCTGAATCTCTTCGGACGTGGCCTGCTCGAAATCTATGCCTTCCGCTTCGGCGTCGAAGTCGAAGACGGTGAGAAGTTGAATGCGGTAGTTCTCCACGTCCCAATCTTCGGGCGCGACTGCCGGGTCGATGTACTGCTTCGACATGTCCACGAGCAGGTCGCGCGCGACGCCCGTCTCGCCGAGCAGGTACTCGCGCTGGTCGGGTTCTTCCATCAACTGGCGGCGCAGACCGTAGATCGTCTCGCGCTGCTTGTTCATCACGTCATCGTATTGCAGGAGGTGCTTGCGCGACTCGAAGTTGCGCGCTTCGACCGACTTCTGCGCCGCCTCGATGCGTTTCGAGACCATCCCCGATTCAATCGCGACGCCCTTCTCCATCCCCAGACGCTGCATCAGCGCCTTAACTTTGTCGCCCGCGAAGATGCGCATCAGATCGTCTTCGAGCGAGAGGAAGAAACGGCTTGAGCCGGGGTCGCCCTGACGACCGGCGCGGCCGCGCAACTGGTTGTCGATGCGCCGCGCTTCGTGCCGCTCCGTGCCGATGATATGGAGGCCGCCTAAGGAGACCACTTCCTTGTGCTCGTCCTCGATGATCCGCTTGGCCTCGGCCAGCGCTTCCTCAAATTGTTCCTCGGTCGCCTCGTCCGGGTCGATCTCCTCGCGCTTCAAAAACTCGCGCGCCATGAACTCCGGGTTGCCGCCGAGGAGGATGTCCGTGCCGCGACCGGCCATGTTGGTCGCAATCGTGATCATCCCTTTGCGCCCTGCCTGCGCCACGATCTCGGCTTCGCGGTCGTGATGCTTCGCGTTCAGGACGTTGTGCGGCACGTCGATCTTCTGGAGCTTGCGCGACAGCACCTCGGAGTTTTCGACCGAGACCGTGCCGACGAGCACGGGCTGCCCCTGCTCGTAACGCTCCTTGATCTCTTCGGCCACGGCCTCCCACTTTTCCGGGAGCGTGCGATAGATCAAATCCGAATGATCCTTGCGCACCATCGGGCGGTGCGTCGGCACGACGGCGACTTCGAGCTTGTAGGTGCCGTCAAACTCGGCGGCCTCCGTCTCGGCCGTGCCGGTCATGCCGGAGAGTTTTTCGTAGAGGCGGAAATAGTTCTGCAAGGTGATCGTGGCGAGCGTCTGGTTCTCGCGCTCGATCTTGACTTTCTCTTTGGCCTCGACCGCCTGATGCAGGCCGTCCGACCAGCGGCGGCCGGGCATCGTGCGTCCCGTGAATTCGTCAACGATGATCACCTCGCCCTCTTTGACGAGGTAGTGATGATCGAGACGGTAGAGCGTGTGCGCCTTCAAAGCCTGTTCGACGCAGTGGAGCATCTCCATGTTCGACGGGTCGTAGAGATTGCCGACGCCGAGCAGGCGTTCGGCCTTGTCCACGCCCTCTTCGGTCAAGACGGCCGAATGCTGTTTCTCATCGACGAGGTAGTCGCCGCTGATCTTCTTCTTGCCCGAACCGTCGTCCTTCTCCTCGCCCTTTTTCAGGTGCGGGATGATGGCGTCGGCCTTGTAATACTTGTCGGTCGCTTCGTCGGACGCGCCGGAGATGATGAGCGGCGTGCGCGCCTCGTCGATCAGGATCGAGTCAACTTCGTCCACGATGCCGTAATAATGGCCGCGCTGGACACAGGTGGCGAGGTCGAACTTCATGTTGTCGCGCAGGTAGTCGAAGCCGAACTCGTTGTTCGTGCCGTAGGTGATGTCGGAGCCGTAGGCGTCCTTGCGTTCCCAGTCGTCGAGGTCGTTCGTGATCGCGCCGACGGTGAGGCCGAGGAACTTGTAGATGCGTCCCATCCATTCAGCGTCGCGCGTGGCGAGATAGTCGTTGACGGTGACGACGTGGACGCCGCGACCTGTCAGCGCGTTTAGATATGCGGGCAGCGTGGCGACGAGCGTCTTGCCTTCGCCGGTGCGCATCTCCGCGATCTTGCCCTGATGGAGGACGATGCCGCCGATGAGCTGCACGTCGAAGTGGCGCATGCCGGTGGCGCGCACGCTCGCCTCGCGGACGAGCGCGAAGGCTTCGGGCAAAATCTCGTTGAGCGCGTCCTGCTCGTGCTGCTTGCGCGTCGCGGGGTTTTTAGCGTCGGCGACGGCTTCCGCGACGAACTGCTTGAGTTCCTCCGTGCGGCGGCGCATGTCTTCGTCCGAGAGTTTTTTTACTCCGGCTTCGAGTTCGTTGATGCGCGCGACCGTGGGTTGCAGGCTTTTGATGTAACGCTGGTTGCTGCTGCCGAAAACTTTGGTCAGGAATTTATCAATCATGGTTCAACCTTCACTGAAACAGATAACACGACGCGGCCACGCTTCACAGGCCGCTGTAGGACACGTCTGCGCTGGAGAGCGCAACATGCGATTGTAAGTGAGCGGATGGAATGGAGCAAGCGAGCCGCTTTTGCCTCTGAAGGCCTGCGGCGGTGTGCTCCGAGTCCGGCGTGTTTCAGGGAAGTGAGAGGTGTTTGCGGAGCAGATTGCCAGCCTGTTCGCGCGTCATCTCAAGCCGCATCGAGAGCTGCTTGCCGTTCGCCGAGAAGGCCATGTTGTTCAGGACTTCGACGGCCGCACGGCCACGCTGGCTGACGCGCTCGAAGTCGAGCAGCGCGTTGTAGGTTTGCGCTAACTTCGCGGCCTGCTCGGCCGACTTGACGACCGCTTGCAGGCGCGCCGACGCGCGCTCGTCTAACCTGAGCGTGATCGTCAGGCGGTCTGCATCGGTCAGGGCAGAGAGCACGCCGCTGTCACTCAAAACCGAGACGAACTCTCGTGCCAAAGGTCGCCAACGCCCGTTGGCGGCCGCCGCTTCGGTGAATTTGATGTCGCGGAGCGTTCCGTCCGGGTTGCGTTCGGCTTCGAGCGTAAAATCGAAAACGTCTTGAGGTTTGAGTTCGCCGGCCGCAATCAATCCTTGCGTCTTCGCCAGCAGGTCGCGGAACGGGCGCGCGTTGATGGGGCGAAACTCTTTGGCGTCCGGCGTCTGTCGGTAGGCGTGCGACTCTTGCGCGAGGGCGTGCGGCGCGAGCGCGGCGCAGAGCACGAGCGAACCGACGACGGCGCGCACGAGGAGCGCCTGCCGCCGTTTGACGGCCGCCGTGGGTCTCTGATGTCTCTGGCGTTGAACTTTACCGTTCATCGTTCGGAATTTTAACACAGGAGGTTCATGCCCCGCCCGCCGTGGTGAGCTTTAGTTCGGCGGAGTCGCGGGCGTCGGCTCATGTTTCTTGATCAGCTTCGAGAGTAGTTCGCCCGCCTCCTTGCGGGGCATGCTGAAGGTCAGCACGATCTGCTTGTCCTGCGACGCGATCTGGATGCTTTTGAAGATGGCTTCCTCGTCTTTGCCCCGCTTGGTGTACGTGCCCATCAAGATCAGCGACTTGTAGCCGTTCGACAGCTTTGCGGCTTCTTCCGCGCTTGCCGTCTCGCCCAGGACGCGCACGGAGAGGTTGTCATTCAGCCCGATCTTCATCTTGAGGTGGCTGACGCCTTTCAGGCCGGAGAGCACTTTGCTGTCGCTGAGTGCCGCGATGAAGTCTTTCGCCAGAGAGAGGAGTTTCAAGTTGCTGGCGGCCATGCCCGTGGCGACGACGTTCGTCAGCCGCCCGTCTTCCTCGCGGTCGCCCTCAACCTCTATTTCCATATTGCCGGAGAGGTCGAGTTCGCCCGCATCGCGCATCTGCTTGCCCTGCTGCAACAGTTCGCTGAAGGGCTTCGTGTTGACCGTCGGAAACTTCTCGACGTTTTCCTCGACGGGGCGAACTTTGGCTTCCGGCGTCTGCGGCCGAGCCGGCGACTCTTGCGCGAACGAATCGGGCGCGAGCGCGGCGCAGAAGACGAGCGAGCCGAAGACGGCGCATGCGAAGAGTGCCCGCAGCCTGACGGCCGACGCGGGTCGGTGCTGTTTCCGGCGTTGGATGTTAGCGTTCATGGTTCGGGATTTTAGCACGCGAACGCGCGCCGCCCGCCGGAACAGGCTCTAGCTCGGCGGGGGCGTGGCCGTCGTCGCGCTGGCCTCGTTCTTCTTGATCAGCTTGGAGAGCAGGTCGCCCGCCTCCTTGCGCGGCATGTTGAAGGTGAGCACGATCTGTTTGGCCTCGGCCGTCAACTTGACGCTCTTGAAGATGATCTCTTCGTCTTTACCCTTCTTGTTCTGCGCGCCAGCCCACAGCAGAACATTGAAGCCGTTCGACATGGATGAGGCCGCGTCCGCGCTCGCCATCTCGGTCAACACGCGCACGGAGACTTCCTTGTCGTCGAGTCGCACCTTCATCTTGAGGTGGCGCGTGCCCTTCAGGGCGACGAGCGCCCTGCTGTCGCTGAGCGCCGAGATGAAGCCTTTCGCCAACTCCACGAGTTTCGGGTTGCTTGCCGCCCCGCCCGTCACGGTGGGGTTGGTCAAACGCCCGTCTTCCTCGCGGTCGGCCTCGGCCTCAATTTCCAGAGTGCCGGAGAGATCGATCTCTTTTGCGTCGCGCATCTCCTTGCCCTGCTTCAACAGATCGGTGAAGGGCTTCGTGTTGATCTGCGGAAGCTTCTCGACGCCCGCCTCCTTCGCCAGGCGCTCGGCTTCTTCGACCGTCTGCGGCGTGGCGGTGGGCGAGGGCGATGCGTTCGGGTCGCCGTTCTTGTCGCCTTCGTTCTTGGCCGTCGTTTCGTCGCCCGGCGAAGGCGAGGCTTCGGGCGTCGACGTCGGTTCTACTTTGATGGGCTTCGGCTGCCGGATGACAGGTTGCGGCCTGACCTCCGCGACGAGTTGCGGCGCGTCGGGCGCAGGGAGCGCGGTCTGCGAGAAGTAGCCCGGCGGGTAATAAAGTTTGTTGTCGGCGAAATTGAGCATCACGTCGGCGCGCTGGCCGACGATTGTTTTCGTGTAGTCTTCCTCGACGAAACTGAGGCCGGAGAGCGTGCTCGCCAGACTGAACGCATCGCGCACGGCCGGAACGTACACGACGGCGGCGAGAAACAGCGCGTGCGCGGCGAGCGACGCGCCGACCGTGCGCAGCATGCGCGGCGTGCGCGAGTGCCGATTCAGTCTGTCGTGGGTGTGAAAAATCTCAGCCATAATTTTAAACGGGCGCGCGGCGCGGGGTTGTTCAACGCGAAACGCACACCAACCTGCGGTTTATTAGACGCCTGAGCCGCCCCGAACGTTGCGAACTTTTCGGGGCACAAAAACTTAACGCTATTTCGGGGGCATAAAAACTTAACACCACCCGCAACGATTTCACAAAGGGCGTGCGGTACAATTCCGCATCATGCCACGAACAAGAGACGGAGGAGGGCGCGGGGGCGGCGGCCGTCGGCGCGGGGGCGCTGGCGGGAAACGCGGCGCGAGCGGCGGCGGGGGCGGACGCCCGCGACGCGATGGTGATGGCAGGAGCAGCGGCGCGAGACCGCGCGGCCGCGATGACACTATGGCGTCTCGCCGTTTGACCGGCGCGGGGGGCGCGGCGCATGTCGAGGAGACGGAGCGCGCGGCGCGTTCGTCGGCGCGTTCGCGCCCCGTGCGTCGTCTGCTCGAAGGCATCGGCACGCCCGCGCCCGCGGAGTTCAAGCCAGACCCGTTTCAACTCGAAGCCTTCGCCGCGCTCGAACACGAAGACGTGCTCGTCACCGCGCCGACGGGCAGCGGCAAAACCTGGATCGCGCGCGAAGAGATCAGGCGTCTGCTCGCAGAGGGCAAACGCGCTTGGTACACAAGCCCTCTGAAGGCTCTGACCAACTCGAAGTATCAGGAGTTCTCGGAAGCATTCGGCGCGGACAAGGTCGGCATCCTGACGGGCGACCGCAAGGAGCGCGCCGACGCGCCGCTCATCGTCGGCACGACAGAGGTTTATCGCAACCAACTCTTCGACGCGCTGCGCGAGGGGCGCGAACTCCGCACCGACCTCGTCATCATGGACGAGGCTCACTATCTCGCCGACGAGGATCGCGGCCACGTCTGGGAAGAGGCGATCATCCTGACGCCGCCGCGCGTGCGCCTGCTGCTGCTCTCGGCGACCGTGGGCAAGGCGGAGGAGTTTGCGGCGTGGGTGGCCGAGGTGCGCGGCGTGCATTGCGGCGTCGTCTCGCGTCCGGGCGCGCGCCCCGTGCCCCTGCGCGCGGCCTTCCTCTATCCAGACGGGCAACTCGCCCCGCTCTTTGACGACGCGGGACACTTCAACGCGGAGATCGCGAGTTTCCTCGAACGCTCAAGCGCGCCGCGCCATTCGTCTTATCGAGGGGGCGAGCGTCGGCCGCCCCCGCGCAGCCCACGTATGCACATGCCGGAGATGCCGCCCGCGTCGCTCCTGTCCGCGCTCAACTCTTACGGCCTGTTGCCGTCAATCGTCTTTCTGCCGACGCGCCGACGCTGCGACGAGGCCGCCGCCGAAGCCGCGCTCGGCCGGCGCGACGCCGACACGGGGCGGCGCGAGGCAAGGCGCGCCATCATGCGCGACTTTCTGGCGGAGCACGCGGAGATTCGCAAGCATCGCCACTGGGAAGCGGTGCTGCGCGCGGGCGTCGCCTCGCATCACGCGGGACATCTGCCCGCGTGGAAACTCCTCATCGAAAAACTGATGAGCGCCGGTCTACTCGACGCGATCTTCGCGACGGCAACCGTGGCCGCAGGCGTAGACTTCCCGGCGCGTACGGTCGTCCTCTCGAACATAGACGTGCGGCGCGGGCAGGGCTGGCGCACGCTCACCGCCTCAGAGTTTCAACAGATGACGGGGCGCGCGGGCAGGCGCGGGCGCGACCGCGTCGGCTTCATCGTCGCCGCGCCGGGCACGCACCAAGACCCGCAGAAGATGGCCGCGCTTCTCGGCGCTGCGCCCGACCCGCTGGAGAGCCAGTTTCGCGCGACTTACACGACGCTTCTCAACCTGCTCGACGCCTACGGCAACTTCGCGCAGGTGCGCGAAATCGCCGCGCGCAGTTTCGCGCACCGCGAGACGGTCGAACGTGTCGCGCGCATGGAGGGCGAGCGCACAGAGGCCGAGCGGCGCATCGAGCGGAAGTTGCGTGAGGCGGGCTACACCGAGTTTTCCGCGTCTGCGGCGCGCGGGTTGGAACGTCTGGCGAGCGCGCGCGACAAGTTGCTCAGCGGCGCGCCGCAGACGCGGACGGAAGTCTTCCTGAACTGGCTGTTGGAGGCGGTCGCGCCCGGCCGCGTCGTCGGCATCGGGCGCAGCAGTCGCCGTCTGGTCTTCGTGACGGAGCGGCGCGATGCGAGTTTCGTCGGCGTGCGCGAAGACGGCCGGCGCGCGTCGCTCGATCTGGCGCGGGTCGGGCGCGTCTACGAGGAAGTTTACCCTCTGACGGAGAACGCGCGCGACGCGGCCTTCGCAGACGTACACGAGGGGCGCGCCACGCTCATCGAGGAGCCGCGCCTGCGCGACGCGCGCGCCGAAGCGAACGAGGCCGTTGATGTGATCAACGATCTGATGGAAGGGCTCATCGCGTCTGTCGCAGGGGCGGCGGGCGACGAGGCTGATGAAGAGTCGCGGCGCGCGCGCGAGGAGGTTTTGTGGGCGGCTTTGCCTGACGCGGAGGCAGCCGAGCGCGCCGAGCGGCGCATCGAAGTTTTGCGCGCGGAGGTGTGGCAGCCGTTCGAGCGGCGTGCGCGTGTGCTTGAACATTTCGGCTATCTGGATTTCGCAGGAGAGCGCGTCACGGAGCGCGGGCGCTGGCTCGCGGACTTAAGGCTGGATCGCCCGCTGCTCGTCGGCGAGGCGATTGAACGCAACCTCTTTGCGTCGCTCGACGCGGCGCGTGCCGCCGGTTTGATGGCCGCGCTTGCGGCCGACGCCGAACGCGACTACGGCGAGTTGCAACTGGACGACGCGCTCGTCTCGACGCTCGCAGAGTTTGAGCGGATCGCTTACGAGGTGGCGAGCGTGGAATGGCGGCAGGGCTTAGACCCCGCGCCGGAGATGAATTTCTCGGCCGCCGCGGCCGTGATGCGCTGGGCGAAGGGAATGAAGTGGGAAGAACTCGTGCGGCAGACGCGCGCCGAAGAAGGCGATTTGTTTCGCCTGCTTTCGCGCACGGGCGAGTCGCTCATGCAGATCGGAAACTTGCGCGAGTCGCACGCGGCGGCGGCGCGCGTCGCTTCCGAGGCGGCGGAGAGCATCCTGCGCGAGCCGGTGCGCTCCGAAGAGATGTTGTAAAAGTGGTTTGCTGCGGTGGAAAGGTTTTACGGGTCAAGTAGTTTTATGAGCGAGGGTTTTTATCGGGCGTTGATAATCTACACGCTGGCGTTTCTGTTGCTGGTGAGTGCGGCGGCGTGCGGGTTGAGACGCACACGTGCGAGCGAGGACGAGGGGACGGTCATGAGGGCGGAACAGAAAATATCGGCGGCGGCGATGCCGGTCGTTTATGTGGCGTTCGGCGATTCGACGGGCGTCGGCGTGGGGGCGCGCCGGGGCGCAGGCTACGTCGCGCGCATCTTCGAGCGCATCGAGCGCGTGCGAGCAGGTTCGAGCGTGCGAAACTTTTGCGTGAGCGGCGCGGAGACGGCAGACGTTTTGCGCGGCCAACTGACGCGCCTCGACTCGGCGCACCCGACGCTCATCACGCTCGGCATCGGCATCAACGACGTGAGCCACGGCGTCTCGCCCGAACAGTTCGCGCGTAACTACGAAGAGATCGTCACGCGCCTGAAAAGCAAAACAAACGCGCCCATCGTTACCACCAACATCCCGGACATCTCGCACGCGCCGCGCGTCCCCGCCTTCCTACACGAACAGGTGCGTCAGCGGATCAAACTCTTCAACGCACACATCGCAGAGATCGCCGGGCGTCACGACCTGCGGCTCGTTGACGCCTACGACATGAGCCGCGAAGTGATCCCCAACCATCCCGAATTTTTCTCTGCGGATGGCTTCCACCCTTCTGACGAGGGTTACGAATACTGGGCGAAGATGATGTGGCCGGCCGTGAAGGAAGCCATCGGTGAAGAGTAAAGGCGCGAAGCTCAGAAGCCGTTGGGAAAGTAAATTGCTTGGGGAAAGTAAGTCGCTTGTGGAAAAGGTAAGTCGCTCTATCCCGTAGGGACGATTGATAATAGCCCGGTCATCTATGGCCGGGTAACGACGCGATGAATAATATAGAGTCCCGCAGGGACGATTGAAATTTGCGAAGGCGGATGTTCAATCGTCCCTGCGGGACTCGCATTCTTTACCAGCACTTATTCCCGGCACTGAAGTGCCGGGCTATTATCAATCGTCCCTGTCGGGACTTCACGTACAACTTTCACGTACAACTTTCACGTACAACTTCTGAATCGTTATTGCACGATATTTCCCGAACAGCTTCCGATCTGAGCCGCGCCGGGTCGTCCCACGCGGAAACCTGATGCGCGCGGCTCACGTAAACATGGTAGAGCCTTGAGAACCCACGCTCGCGACACTTCCTGAACCGGAGAGAAAAACGATGAGACGACTAATGGTGTGTTTCACCTTGATGCTTCTGGCGTTCGTCCAGACACAGGCCACGCCGCCGCCGGCAGAAGGCTTCAAGTTCAAAGTCGAAGAGGAGATTCTCACGCTCGTCCGGCAACTGGCCGAAGCGCAGAAGAACTACGACGCGCGCAAGTTGGACGAGATACTTGCGCCCGACTATGTAGAGATTTCGCCCGCGGGTGAAGTTGACCCGCGCGCGAAGGTGCTCGGCTTCTACGCGCCCGAACGAAAGAGTGCGCGGCAGGGCGAAATGGTCTCTTACGAGTTGGACGAGATCACGAGTCGGATTTACGGCGACACGGCGATAGTCGTCGCGCGCCTGCCCTTCACGTTGAAAACTCCCGACGGGCAAAGCATCAGCCGCGCCTTCCGCTGCACGTTCGTCTGCCGCAAGGCGCGCGGCAAGTGGCGCATCGCTTCGGCGCAGTACACGGGCATCAGGCCGCAGACTCCTCCGGCGAAGTCCTGATAATTCGAGTTCGTTGTGCTAGTATTTGATGTGGAACGAACGCGGCGGCGTGGGCGTATGAGGACGGTGAAGGAGTGATTTTTATTTATGGTTGAAGCAAACGAGACACGCTACCACACCGGCGACACCATCTGCGACGCGCTGCGTTTCCTGTGCGACGCTTCCTACGCCGTCCTGCCGCGCGATGTGGCTCATAAGTTGGGCGAGTTCGAGAAGAATTTCTGGGGCGGCGTCGGCTGGCTGGCCGACAAGAAGATCAATTGGATTGACGAAGCCTTGAGCGGCGGCGACCGCCTGCGCGAAGAATGGCAGCGGCGCGGCACACGCGAACCGCAGCCGCAGACATCGCCCCCGGAGGGCATGGGATAAAGAACGTTTGACTTGAGATTCGGCGTGATGCGGTGGCCGGGCAATCTGCCTCGCAGCGCAAATCCAAGATCAAAAATCGCAAGGCGAAATTTCGGAAGGGAATGTGCATGCAGGTTCTGTTGGCCGAGGAGTATGGGTTCTGTTTCGGCGTGGAGCGCGCCGTAGAGATGGTGGAGGGCGCGCTCTCGCAGGGCGCGCGCGTCCGCACGCTGGGGCCGCTCATTCACAACACGCAGGAGATTCAACGCCTCGAATCGCACGGCGTCGCGACGATAGATTCACCCGCCGACGTGGAAGGCGAGGTGACGGCCGTCATACGCGCCCACGGCGTGACGCCGCAGGTGCAGCGCGAACTCGAAGCGCGCGCCGCGCACGTGGTTGACGCAACCTGCCCGTTCGTAACCAAAGTGCAGAAACTCGCCGAGCGCGCCGCCGCAGAGGGGCGCGATGTGGTCGTCGTCGGCAATCCCGACCACCCGGAGATGATCGGCGTCGTCGGTTATGCGCCGAATAATTCGCACGTCGTGCGCGACGCGGGCGAGGTGGCGAATCTGCCCGCGCTGCGTGCGCCGCTCGTCGTCTCGCAGACCACCATCAAACTCAGCACCTTTCTCGAAGCCGCCGAAGCCGTGCGCGCCAAGTCCGACGGCGAGCCGCAGATCGTCAACACCATCTGCTCGGCCACGCGCGACCGGCAGGATGCCGCGCGCGCCCTCGCCGGACACGTCGAAGCCTTCTACGTCATCGGCGGCAAGCATTCGTCAAACAGTCTGAAACTGCTCTCGGTGTGCAAAGAGCAGTGCGAGCACAGCTATCTGATCGAGACGCCGGAGGAGATCGACGCGAAAGATTTGCGCGGCGTCGCGCGCGTGGGCGTCACGGCCGGGGCTTCGACGCCGAACTGGCTGATCGAACAGGTGGTGGCGCGTCTGCGCGAGATCGGCGAATCAAAGAGTCCCGAAGGGACGATTGACAGTAGCCCGGCACTTTAGTGCCGGGAATTAAGTTTCGGTAAAGAATGCGAGTCCCGTAGGGACGGTTGAATGTTGCGACAGGAGAACTTCAACCGTCCCTACGGGACTCTACTAATATTCAGGCGTGTTGTTCCCGGCACTAAAGTGCCGGGCTATTAGCAATCGTCCCTTCGGGACTTCTCAGTCTGGCTCAGGTTGATAAACTCAGTAGCCGCTACGCCTTCCTTCTCTTCTTACTCGCCTTTTTCTCCGTCCCAACTTTAGCCTTCGGCGGTCTGCCCGCACGACTTTTTCTCTCAATGTTATTAAGTGACGCCGCGCTGATAATGTAGTCGCGTCCAACTCGCTTGGCCTGTAACCTACCTGATTCAATCATTTTCTGTACAGCGCGCACCGTTAGCCCTAATTTCTCGGCCACCTCTGCCGTAGTTAAAAGTTCATCCATAAGCCAAAAGTAGATGACACGTGATTTTACGCCAAGACGAAATAATGGTTGACCCATTTTACGCTGTGCCGTAAAATACGCCCGCCGTTAGCAAAGATGTTTAGTTACACGCACCGTCAAGCTGCTCACAAATGAAAGCGCGATGTCAGGCGAGGACTTACCGAAGATAGCGGTCTTGGTAAGCCCTCTACACCAGTACTGATGCTTAAGGAGTTACTGATGCGAAAAAATAATAGCACGCGCACGCCTCACATACGCCAACAACGGGAGCCGGATTTCGATGAACCCTTCAGGCGTTGGTCAACCCTACCCGTCAGCGAAGAGAGGGCGTCTGAGTTGGTTGATGCCTTCACGCGCTACGATGACGGCGACATGATCGACGCATTGATCCAGTTGATCTGTGGTCTCGCTCCGCCGCCTGCCCCTGACGAGCAGGGGGACTTGGACGAGCGGCGGCTGGCCGGGACGGCGGCGCTAAAGCGCGCCTTCACCTATACGCGGCGGGCGCATAACGAACTCGGTGCGTATGTCGTGGAATTGAAGTGCGGCCAGTGGGAATAAACACTTACGGCAAATCTTAACTGATAAATTTTCGGCGGGGTGCTTGAGGTTGAAAGTGAAAAGCCGCTCGACTTCGAGCGGCCTTTTTTTATAGTTCATCTTCGCTGGCGTCGGCGCGTTCCAGTGCGCTGACAACCCAGCGGGCTTCTTCCGAGCCGTAATCGTCGGCCTGTAAGACGAGCGCATCGCGCGCCACGTCTGCATCCACCGGGTCGCCGAGCAATTCGACAAGCACGCCGGTCGGCGATTGCGCCAGTGCTTCGTGCGCGAGCGCGCGCACGCTCGGATTCGGATGGCGCGCCAGTTCGCACACCTCCGCGGCGGGCAGCCGCGCGGCGAACGTGTCTGCGAGCACGTCAACGCGCGCGTAGTCGCGTACGACGAGGGCGCGCTCCAAAAGTTGCGCGAAGACTTCCGCCGAACGCGCCTCGCCGTGCAGGACGCGGGCGCAGGTTTCGGCCATGCGCGCCAGTTCGCCCACCTCTTCGGTGCTCAGGATGCGCGCGCCCGTCTCTTTGGCGCGCCCGTCGAGCGCGGCCAGCAGGCGACTCAATTCCCATTCGGAGCGCGCGTCGTAGGGCGCACTGCGCGGCGACGCGACGACGGGCGTGGCCGACGTGAGCGCGCGTTCGACGAGGCTGCGCGTCGAGGGGCGCAAGCCCTGCCACACGCTCGCCACGCGCCCGCCGAATTCCTGAATCGTGATGTCGGAAGTTTTCTGCATAATTACCAGCGCGGGACGCTTCCACTTAGACCACCCGCGCGCGAAATATCATACCTTAAAAACCACCCGCGACGAAGAGACTCTCAAGGGGAAAAACAAAATATCTCGCGGCGCGCCGTGCGCGCGACCACAAAATACCGCACGCCCCTCAGCGCCCGTTCTGCGCCGGGTTGTGATCCACGATCTCTGTGATGGTGTCGAAGGTGATCTTGACGATCTCGCCGTCGGCGCGTTGGATTTTGACGCTCGGTTTGGTGAGAGCCTGCGTCGTCTTCATGCTCTTGACGAGGCCGCGCACGCGCGTGCCGTCCTCGGTCACGATCTCGATGTTGTCTTTATTGTAGAGCGGCTGCAAAGCAGCGAGGGCTTTAACTACTTCCACGTGGGGGCCTCATTCTTTCGTCGGACAGTTTCCGGTCGCTCGCTAGCCGCGCCGCGGTCTGTGCTGTTATCTCTCTCTCGAAAGTTTATGTCGTGGGCGTACGAATGTGCAACCGGGGTGCGCGAGTTGGCGTATAATTCGTGGCACAAGAACGTGAACGGCCGCCCCCCAAGGGCGTCCGCCATTCCAGCACCGGACAGGGAAAACTTTATGGAAACCGAAACTCAACGCGCCGCAGGAGAGACGGCCGCCGGCGCGAACCCGCAGATGTGTCCGAGTTGCGGCACGGAACTCGTGGGCGGGATGCGCTTTTGCCGCGCGTGCGGCTATCGCCTCGGCGAGGGCATGGCCGAATACGTGGAAACGGTGCGCTTCGACCGCGCCGCCGGCATGCCCGACATGTCCGGCATGGCGCAGGGCAATCAGGCATTCGCGGGCGCGCAGACCACCTTGATCTCGCCAGTCGCTCCGGCACAAACGCAGAGCGCGACGCCTGCCCGGCGGCGTCGCAGGGGCAGGAAGTGGCTGGTGTTCCTGCTCGCGTTCCTGTTGCTCATCCCGCTCGTGGGCGTGGGCGGCGTGTTTCTGTTCCGGGCGGTCAGAGATGCGGCGCAGCGAAGCGTCGTGTTTCAGCAGCAGCGTGACGTGGCGCGCTCTTTCCTCGGCGCGGAGGAATTCGGCGACACGGAGGGAGAGCAAGGGGCGGTGCTCGCGGGCGCCCTGCGCGGCAGCCCCGCCGAGCGCGCCGGACTCATCGACGGCGACATCATCACGAAATTTGACGGGAAGCCGGTGAACGGCGAAGACGCCATGCGCGAAGTGTTGAGCGGGACGCCTGTCGGCAAGACGGTCGAGGTCGTGTACGTGCGCGACGGCGAGACGAAGACCACGCAGTTGACGACCATCTCCAGCAAAGACTACGACTCCGACGCCTTCCTGCCGAAAGAGCGTGGGATGCTCGGGATCGAGGACACGACGCGCGTGCCCATCGCGGGCACGAAGATTCACGGCGTGCTCATCGGCGAGGTGTATGCCAACCGCCCCGCCGATCTGGCCGGGATCAAAGAGGGCGACATCGTCGTCGAGTTCGACGGTAAGCCGGTGCGCACCGGCCAGGGACTCTACGGCTACATCAACGCCGCGAAGCCTGCAAGCACCGTCGATGTCGTCGTCTACCGCGACGGCCAGCGCATCACGATCCCCGTCAAGATGGGACGGCGGACGTAAAGGTAGTATTCAGAAAACAGAATACAGGAGTCAGAAGAAGAAGCAGCTTTCATTCTGACTCCTGTATTCTGTTTTCTGAATACTACCTTCCTTAATCTACATTCAACCGCTCCTTCATCTTCGCTTCCATTTCGCGGCGCACGTCTTCGCGGTCTTCTTCGGCCTCGTCCGGCTCGAACAGCTCGAAGAGCGCGTAAGGGGAGTCGCCGACGAGACGCAGTTCCCATGCGTCGCGCCCGCCCCCTGCGGGGCGCATGAACCACATCGCGTCAAACGGAAATTCGCGCGCCGCGACGGTTTCAAAATCTTCGCCGCCCGTCGCATCGCGCAGTTCGGCGAGCGCCTCCGGGCGCATCATCACGCGCGCGAGTTGCCAGCCGTATTTGCGATAGGTCGCCAGCGTTTCGCGAAATTGATCGAGTCGCCCCATCCGGTTTTTCCCCGCCGCGCGTGCAAATTCCTTCGCCGATTCTTTCGTTCAGCCCCGACTCTTGGTAGCATACCTCACGCCCGCGCCCGCCGCGAAAAGCGAGACCAGCGAAAACTATAGAGGCACGCCCGACGAACCACGACCGCGCATGCGCAAAAAAAGCGAGCATCCCGCCACAGCAGCAGCAGCAGCGTCGCCCGACCGCACCACGACGAAAGCGCAAGCGGACGACTTTACCGCGTCGCCCTTTTACGCCGCGCTCACGCTCGCGCTCGCGCGCCGCGGCGTGCGAGCGGAAGAGTTGTGCGACGCCTGTGATGCGGTCGAGCGTCGGCTGCTGGCGGAATACGGCGCGATGTTCGTCGCCGACGTCAGCGTGCGCGTGCCGCCGCGCTGCGTGTTTCGGAGCGAGGAAGAGTGCGCGCGGTTTCAGGCGGAGGTCGAGCCGCGCGCGGCCTTCATCGCAGACGCGCGCATCGAGTTGCAACCGGCCGCGCTCGACGCGCTGCTCGCGGCGCGGGCGGAGGCGCACACGCACGGGTTGGAGATCACGCCGCGCGGGGGCGCGGAGGCCGCGCGGCGCAGTTATGCCGACACGCTCCGCCTGTGGGAGTCGCGCGTGACGCCTGCGCTCGCACACTGGGTCTCGGCGAAAGCGCTCGCCCCGGACGAGGCCGAGCGGCTCGGCGCGCTCTGCTGCGCCGAACAGATCGCGGCGGTGCTCGAAGAAGAGGAGCGCGGCAATTTCTTCAGCAAAGATTTTTCGCGGACGATCCTGTCTTCGGTGGCCGCGCCGGGCGCGTCGCAGCACCTCGCGATGCTGGCCTTCGACGCGACGGAGTTTCGCGACGAGCGCGTGCGCGAGATTCTGGCGCACCACGGTTGGTTTCAAACCGTGCTCCACGATCTGCCGCACTTTACTTTTCTCGGCGTTCGTGAGAAAGAGTTGCACGCCCTTGGGCTCAAGCGCGTCGTCGAGCGCGGGCAGGATTTCTGGATACCGAATATCTAACGGGAACTATCAGTCTCGAACATTTCAACATCCCTCAAGGAGAAGACAATGGCAACTTGCGTTTCTTGCGGTACGAACAACGTCGAAGGTACGAAATTTTGCGTCAGTTGCGGCGCGACGCTCACGACCGCACCCGCCCCCGAATCGTGGCGCGCGAGCGGCGATCTGAACAACCAGCCGCCCACCGCCGACCCCTACAACCCGGCGGGCGGCTACACGCCGCAGACGCCCCCGCCCAACTACCCCTCTTACAACGCAGGGCAGAACATCACGCCCTCTTACCAGCAGTCGCCGTCTGCGAATCAGCCGATGCACCCGGCCGTTCCCGCGCTCGTCAGTTTTTTCTTCCCCGGCCTCGGCCTCCTGTTCGTGCCTAACAAAGCCGGTCTCGGCATCGCCATCTTCGCCGGCACGCTGGCCTATGCCGTGGTGGCGACGATCCTGACGTTTGTCGCCATCGGCCTGTGTCTCTTCATGGTGATGCCGATCATCAACATCGCGGCGGCGATTCACAGTTGGGACGAAGCGGCGAAAAACTCGAACGGGCAGTTTCAGCCGATACTTTTCAAATAGCGAATCGGGGTGAGCGTCTTCGACGAAGCGGCACAAAGTTTTTATCGCGCCTTGATGTGGGCGGGCGGTTTGTGGTGTCACCAACTGCCCGCCCGCTCGCCTCACCTGTGGGGCGTGCAACTGCCTCTGTGCTGGCGTTGCACTGGAATCTTAATCGGCGCTTTTGCGCTGCTCGGCTGGCTGCTGTGGACGAAGCGCGTGCCGCCGCCGCGTTTGAGCCTTAGCCTCGCGCTCCTGCTGCCGCTCGACGTTTTACACGCCGTCGTCACCGAAGGGCAGGGCAACAACGCGCGGCGTCTGCTGACGGGCGTGCTGTGGGGAATTTTCGGCACGTCTCTGTTCTTACATCTCATCAAACGCGCCGCCGCGCGCCTGTCTGGAGACAAGCACGCACGCGCGGACTTGAAGTCCACAAATCCGCTTTCGCCATGATCGCGCGCGGGCGGCGACCGGACGCATCCGGCATGTCGAATCAAACTTTCATCGGCGTGACGAAACTGCCGTCATATATCGGGACGAAACTGTCGTCACATTCTCATTTAATGAGCGCGAATTTAATGAGCAGGACGACGCACGTGCCCGGCCTCTCCGGCGCGCTCGTCCTCGTGCAACTCGGCGTTCTGCGCGCGCTCGCGTCCGTCAGCGACGGGCGAGTTTTCGTCGCCGGTCGCGAGTTGCATTGGGAGTGCTGGTTCAAACAACAATTCGATTTCCCGTGCCCGACCTGCGGCATGACGCGCAGCGTCCTCCTCACGCTGCATGGTGGGTTTGGCGAGGCGTGGCAAATGAACCCGGCAGGGCTGTTTCTCGTCTCCGGTCTCGCCGTGCTCGGCCTCGCGCTCCTCTTTCTGTCGCTTCAACGGCAGCGCCGCACGCCGCGAGATAGCGGAGCGGTTCAACGCCGCATCCGCATCGCCACGAAAGTGTACGCGCACTTGCTCATCGCCGTGTTGTTCGCGCACTGGATAGTCGAGATCGCTGCGCGTTAGTTGCGCACGGGCGCGTCGTCCGGCTAAAAGCGACCGGGCGGAGAGTCTCCCTAAAAAAAATCGGCGCGCCCGCGCGATTTTGCTTTTACCTTTCGCCTTTCTTAATGCTAAACTCCGACACCGTCCGGCATCCGCCGTTCGTCAACAAATGACAACTTTCCCCGTTGCCCGTTAGAAGGATTAACAAACGAGTCTCCTCTCGCCGCTCGACCGCGCTACTTCCCCCTCGTCTCGTTCAGAAGTAAACGGCCAAGACAGCGACCCTTTGTCCCCTAAAAAGAGGGTTTTATCATGGACATCCCCCGTGTCATCGCTAACCGCTTCCGTATCGAATGTGAGATCGGCAGAGGCGGGATGGGCACTGTCTATCTCGCCACGCATCTCGGACTGGAACGCCCCGTCGCCATCAAAGTTCTCAAAGCGGAGTTTGCCGCCGACCCCGAAGTGGCCGAACGCTTCATGCGCGAGGCGCGCACGATGGCGCGCCTCAGGCACACGCGCGCCGCGATGATCTTCGACGCGGGCAGTCTGCCCGACGGGCGTCCCTTCATCGTGATGGAACACGTCGAAGGCTCGACGCTCGCCGACGTGCTCGCGCGCGAGGGGCGTTTCTCGCCCGAACGCGCCGTGCGCATCGCCTGCGAAATCTGCGACGTGCTCGCCGAAGCCCACGCGCTCGGCATCGTCCACCGCGACCTCAAGCCTTCCAACATCATGCTCAACGAGCGCGGCGTCTCGGTGCTCGATTTCGGCATCGCCAAAGTGCTCACGGCCTCCGCCGACGTGACCAAGACGCACGCGACGACCGAGACGGGCTTGATCATCGGCACGCCGCGTTACATGTCGCCCGAACAATGTCTGGGCAAGCCCGTCGGGACGGCGAGCGACCTCTACAGCGTCGGCGTGCTCGTCTACGAAATGCTGTCGGGGCAACCGCCTTTCACGGATCAACTGCAATCGGCCGTGCTCGTACGGCAGGCTACGTCAGCGCCGCCGCCGCTCATGGCGCGCTGCCCCGACGCCCCGCGTCGTCTCGCGCTCGCCACGCACACGCTGCTCGCTAAAAATCCGAGCGACCGCCCGAAGTCTGCGCGCGAAGCACGCGCCATGCTCGAACGCAGTATCCAGAACACGGCGCAACTCGTCATGCCGGAAGCCGCCGAGCCGTTCGCCTCCACCATCGCCACGCTCGACACGCGCTCGTCGAATGCTTCGCGCGCCGTCGCCGCCGTGGCGTTGCTCGCGTTGCTCGGCGGGTTGTTCTTCGCATGGTCTTCGAGCAGCACGACGAGCGCGCGCGTCAAGGCGAGCGCGCCACAGCGCGCGGGTGCGACTGCCGTCTCGCCCGCCGTCGTCCAAACCGCTTTGGCGAACGAAGCAGAGGCGAAGCGGGAAGCACACGCAGTTATCCCTGCGTCGCTTTCAAACGACGCCGCGCGGCAGATCGCAGCGAGCGTCTCGACCGGCGGCGCGGTGAGCGAAGCGCGCGTGCTGCGCACGGTGCGCGGCGCGACCATCGCCGCCGTCCGCGACGAGCGCAACGCAGGCACGTCCGACCTTGTGTTGATGGAATCGCGCGGCGCGCTCGGTGGATTCCGCGTGGCTGCGCGCGCCACACTCGACAAGGAAGGATTCCGCGGAGCGAGATGGGCAACCACCGTCGTTGACGCGGACGGAGACGGCTACGACGAGATCATCTGCACCGGCATGGACTCGCGCGACGATCCCTTCAGCCGCCGCCTCGTCCTCTACGTGCCGCGCACGCGCCAGTCCTACAGCATGCGCGTCGGCCTCGACAGCCGCGAGCGACAGGCGATTCGCGTACGCTGGTCGTCGAACGCCGGGGGCGACACCGCCAAGCCCTACCGCGCCGCCCTGCGCGCCCATGCGCTCGCCGATTTGCCGCAGGCTAAATTGTAGTCAGTCGCTTCGCTTGCGTGTGGAAGTTGGGAGGACGGGACAAACAACGTGGGCAAATTTCTAGCGTATGTCGCTGTGCTCGCCTTCGTCGGCCTCTTCGTCTATATCTTCGGCCTCCACATCAAAGGGACGAATGCCTACGCCTGCTCGCTCGGCGAGGCGCGACGCAGCCCGGTAGTGATCACGGCGCTTGGCGAACCGCTCGAAGCCGGCTTCTTCGCCTGGAGTTCTAATTATTCGCAGGAGGGGTCGGTGACGGACGCATCGTTTCGCACTGCTCTGGAGGGGCCTAAGGGGAAGGGCACGCTCAGGGTGCGTTGGTACAACTCGCCTGTGGGGTCGTCGCTGCACATGGAGTTGGAGAAGGATGGGCAGACGCGCGCGGTATACGGTGGGACTATTCCGTGCCGCTGACGGCACTCTTCCGTCCAGTCCGATCCGCACGTGCGGGCACTATCTAACAGCGGCATGCACACGAGTGAGCCTGCCTGTCAGCGAGAAGTTGACGGAATAAACTTACTTTGATGGATACGGTTCCGGCAGGTAGCATCTCGGGCCGGTTCCGCAGTTTTCGGCGAGGCATTCGTTATATGCCGCGCAGCACCAAAAAAAATCACCCTGACCCTGTCCGAGGCAAGCGCTGTATAGATTGTAACAATCTTGAGGGCAGCTTGCGTTGACGACGGCCTGAGATTTGGATGTGCCCATAAAGACGAGCATACCGACCATCACCAGCAGGACAAGCACTCTGGACGTTAATTGTCGCATCTCTCCACCTCCTCAAAGCGTTGATTGGCAAGTAATGTAGTCCTAAACGCATTGAGTGTAAAGAGTGAGACAAAACACAACCGGAACAATCTCGAAGTGTAATTAGTTACATGCTGCCGTGGACGCGCGGCCGATCTGGTTCGAGTTAGACTTTAGAAAGTTAAGTAACACCCTTGCATCCTCCTCGCACACGGAAAATAGTGTTCGCTGTCCTGTCGCTGCTACTGATCTCCGGCGGCGGGGAGAACATCTTCGCACAGTCGCCCGCTCCTGCTCCTCCTCCTGCGTCTCCTCCCGTGTCGGCCGCGCCGGTTGCGGAAGAGAAAGTTTATTCGCCCGCCGAAGTCGAGACGCGCGCCATCATCCTTTCAGACCCCAAACCGCAATACCCCAGAGAAGCCGGCAAGTATGATGTCGACGGGACAATCGAATTGACGGTGGTGCTCGGCGCGGACGGCAAGGTGCGCAATCTCGAACTCGTCAAGGGACTCTCGCAGGGGCAGAACTCCGCCGCGCTCAGAGCCGCACGCGGGATCAAGTTTCTGACCGCGAAGAAGAACGGCCAGCCGGTCGCGCAATCCCACACGGTCGAGTATGTGTTTCAGTTCGTCACCATCCGGGACGGCGAGCCGGCGGAGTTGCGCGGCGTGAAGAAGATTTACGTAGACACGGGCGGCGAGCGGAAAGAGCGCGAAAATATTACGGGCGAAATTCTGGCGCGGCTGCCGTGGCTCGAATTCGTGGATGCGGCGCGCGAAGCCGAAGTGTTTTTAGAGTTCGGCATGGGCGAACTCACGGCGCGCGGCGCTTATGAAATGAAAGGCCAACTGGGCATGACGAAGAAAACGCTGGAGATGAACACGGATTTCAAGCGCGGGACGGGGCAGGTCGTCAAGCGCGTCTCGGAGACAGTCCTGCACGTCCTCCTGAAATTTCAAGACCCGCAATTCAACAGCTTCGAACGCAAGCCGAGCACCAACTTCGCCAGAGCCTTCGTGCGCGCTTACGAGCGTGCAAACGGCCTCGCCGAAAAATAGTTGACCCGGCACGGCGGCGCGCCCGTCGGAAATCCATTTTTCCGAGTCTCGCCGATCCATTACGGCGTACGGCCTTTTTCTCCCGCCTGTCAGCCAAGCAACGCGACATGTTATGATCGGCCTCTAAAGGGTGCGAATCTGTAAACGCCTGCCAGTTGATGTCTCTCGGCCGCCCGTGCTGTTTGTCGTCACGAGCGCGCGGGGATTCTCCGAACATTTACACGAATAATTTATGAAACGAACTTTCCTGATGCGTTATCTCCCGACTCTGGCGATGCTGCTCGCGCTCGTCGCGGTTGCGCCGCTGCAACTGCCCTCGAACGCCTACGCGCGCGTGCCGCAAACGACGCGGCAGAGCGGCGCAGCGGTAAAGACCGCGCCGCAGACGACCGCCGCCGCGACGATGACCGCGCCGTCGCAGCTTGTCAGCCGCGTGCTCGCGAACGGCCTCGAAGTGATCGTCCTCGAAGACCATTCGATCCCGCTCGTCTCGCTCGAACTCGCCGTCAAGAACGGCTCTTACACAGAGCCGCCGGAACTCAACGGTCTCTCGCACCTCTACGAGCACATGTTCTTCAAAGCCAACAAGGCCGTGCTCGAAGGGGCGGACTATCTACAGACGCTCGATCAACTCGGCGTGCTCTCGAACGCCTCTACGCGCGAGGAGATCGTCAACTACTACTCGCACACGACCAGCCCGAATCTGCGCGTGGCGATGGTGGCGATGCGCGATTCGGCGCGCTATCCGCTCTTTAACGAGCGGCAGTTCGAGCAGGAGCGGCAGGCCGTGCTCGGCGAACTCGACCGCCACGAGTCGAACCCTTACGGCTTCCTCAGTCTGGAACTCAACAACCGCCTCTTCTACAAGTATCCGAGCCGTAAGAATCCGGGCGGCAACCGCGAAACCGTCACGGCAGCCACGACCGAGACGATGCGCCTCATCCAGTCGCGCTACTACATCCCGAACAACTCCGCCCTCATCGTGACGGGCGACGCCAAGCCCGAAGAAGTTTTCAAGTTTGCGCAGGAACTTTTCGGCGACTGGAAAAAGGGCGAAGACCCGTTCGTGAAGTATCCGATGGTCGAGCACCCGGCGCTCCCGAAGAGTGAGGGCGTCGTGATCAAGCAGCCCGTCAACAACGTCATCCTCAACATTGGCTGGCACGGCCCGTCCATTGGCAAGGACAACGCGGCCACCTATGCGGCCGACGTGTTCTCCTTCATCCTGCGCCAGCCCGATTCGCGCTTCCAGCGTGCGCTCGTCGACACCGGACTCGTCTCCGCCGTCGACTTCAACTATTACACGCAGCGCAACGTCGGCCCCATTCAAGTGCTCGCGCAGACGACGCCCGACAAGGCGCGTGCCGCCGTGCGCGCCATCTACAAAGAGATCGCCAGTTTCAACGACCCGGCCTACTTCACCGACGAGCAACTCGAAGCGGCCAAAGGTCTGCTCGAAGCCGACGACCTCTACTCGCGCGAGAAGCTGTCGGACTACACGCACACCATCGGCTTCTGGTGGGCTTCGACCGGCCTCGAATATTTCCGCGGCTACCTCGGCAATTTGCGCCGCACTTCGCGCGCCGACATCAACCGCTACATCACGACTTACATACAGGGCAAACCGCACGTCGGCCTCGCCCTGCTCTCGGAAGAATCGCAGCGACAGGCGCAACTGACGCCGCAGGATTTGATCGGAGACGGAGTAAAGTGATGAGTGATGAGTGATGGGTGATGAGTTAAAAACGGACAAGTTTTTAACTCATCACTCATCACTCATCACTCATCACTCATCACTCATCACTTTTATATGAAGATGGAAACTCAAAATCTCAAACAGGCGCGGCGTGCGTTTGTGCTCTCGTTGGCGTGCGCCTTCCTGATGTTCTTCTCCGCCGGCGACGTGTGGGCGCAGCAACAGGGCGGCGGGGCGGCGGTCGCGCCGCAGGCGCGTGCGACGCCCGTGCCGACGCCGGATAAGGAGAAAGTAAAGGAAGTGGCGGCGACCGCGGAGTCGCTCGTCACCGAGTTTGAAGTCAACGGGTTGAAGGTGCTCATCAAACGGCGCGCGGGGAGCCTCTCCGTGTCGGGCGGGCTGTTTTTGCGCGGCGGCGCGCGCAACGTGACGGCGGAGAACGCCGGCATCGAAGCCCTCATGCTGGACGCCATGTCGGAAGGCAGCGCCAGCTTTCCGCGCGAGCGTTTGCGCAAGGAACTCGCGCGCATGGGGTCGGCCATCAGCTATGGCCTGAGCTACGACTATTCGGTGCTCTCCTTCGGCTCGACGCGCCCGAACTTCGACCGCTCCTGGGAAATTTTCACAGATGTCGCGCTCCGGCCGCAGTTCGCGCCCGACGACGTGCGGCGCGTGCAGAACCGTCTCATCATCGCGCGCCGCGACGACACGGACACGCCCGACTCCTTCATCGAAGTGCTGCAATCGCGCGTGGCCTACGCCGGCCACCCGTACATGAACGACCCCGACGGCACGGAAGAGACCTTGAGCCGCCTCACGGTTGAAGACCTGCGCCGCTATTACGCGCAGATGATGCAGACCTCGCGGCTCCTGCTCGTCCTCGTCGGCGATCTGGACGCCGCGAAGGTGCGCGAGGGGATCGCGGCTTCGTTCGGCAAACTGCCGCGCGGCGATTACCGCCCCTCGCCGCTGCCGCCGCTCGCCTTCAAGGCCGCCACCGTTGACGTGACGCAGCGTGCCATCCCGACCAACTACATACAGGGCGTCTTCGCCGCGCCGCCGCTCTCTTCGGAAGACTACTATGCGATGCGCGTCGCCTCGTCGCTGCTGCAAGACCGCGTCATGGTAGAGGTGCGTTACAAGCGCAACCTCTCTTATGCGCCGGAGGCGTTCCTGCGCACGCAGGGCGCGAACCTCGGCGGCATCGCCGTCTCGGCCGTGGACGCGAATCAGGCCGTCAGCGTGATGCTCTTTGAAATCTCGAAGATGCAGCGCGAAGCCGCGACCGACTCGGACATCGCCGGCGTCATCTCCAGCTTTCTCACGCGCCACTACATGGGGCAGGAGACGAACGCCGCGCAGGCCGGCGACCTCGCCATGTACGAACTGATCGGCGGCGGCTGGCGCAACTCGCACACGTTCCTCGAACGCCTCCGCGCCGTCACGCCGAAGGACGTGCAGCGCGTCGCGCAAAAGTACATGCACAACCTGCGCTTCGTCGTCCTCGGCGACCCCGCACGCATAGACAAGAACGTGTTTACGGTGCAACTCGGAGAGTGAAGTATTGCGGATTTCGGAATGCGGAATGCGGATTGAAAGACACCGGTTTTGGGCTTTCAATCCGCATTCCGCATTCCGAAATCCGCAATTGTTTTACCGTCGTAATTCGCTCG
>DASVPS010000011.1:0-12847 GCA_036389555.1 Pyrinomonadaceae bacterium | reverse complement strand
CCGCGAAAGGAACGCCGACGCCCTTACCGCCGTCACCTTCGCCGCAACGTTCCCCGGCCAACGCGGAGGAGATTGACGAAGACGACGTGGTGCGGGTGGACACGCAACTCATCTCCGTGCCTGTGACGGTGACGGATCGCGCCGGGCGCACGCTCACGAACCTGCGCGCCGAAAACTTCGCCCTCTACGAAGACGGCCGCCCGCAGCGCGTTGCCAACTTCATCGCCACCGACGCGCCCTTCGAGGTCGCGCTCCTCTTAGACACTTCCGGTTCGACGCGCGCCGAAGTCGGCCTCATCCGCCGCGCCGCCAACGCCTTCATAGACGCCCTGCGCCCCGGCGACCGCATTGCCATACTCGCCTTCAACTCGCGGGAAGACGCGGGGACGAAACTCGCCACCGTCGAACTGATGACGCACCTGACGGACGACCGCGCCGCCCTGCAACAGGCCATCGAGAACATCGGTTCGAGCAACGGCACGCCCTTCTACGACGCCCTTGAGCGCGTCGCGCGCGAAGTCTTTCGCACCCCGCCGCGCCCCGAATTGCGCGGCCGTCGCGCGCTCGTCGCCCTCACCGACGGCGTCGATTCGACGAGCGAGGCCGACTTCGCGGATGCACGCGCGCGCCTGCAACAGACGGGCACGCTCGCCTATTTCATACAGGTCAACACGGAGGATTTCGTCGAAGAGCGTTTGATGAAAGACTGTCAGGACGACGGCCGCCTGAGTCTGTCGCGCGTGCAACTGCAACGCTATCGCAAAATCTTCGACCCGCGCGCCGAAGCGGCCGACTACACGAACTTCTGTCGCATGGGGCCGTTCGAGCGCATGCAGATCAGCCGCTCTCTCTATCAACTCGCCCGCCGCGAGATGCAGGAACTCGCGCGCGACTCCGGCGGCAAAACCTTCAACGCCTCAGACCTGCGCGACGCGCGCGCCGCCTTCGCGCAGGTCGCCTCGGACATCGGCAAGCAGTACAGCCTTGGTTACTACTCGACGAACAAGGCGCGCGACGGCGGCTTCCGCCGGATACAGGTCGAAGTGCGCGGCCTGCAAGGCGCGCAAGTCACCGCGCGCGAAGGCTATCAAGCTCCGAAGAGTTAAAATATTTCTATCCAGAGGAAACCTGTTTTCATGCCCACACACAATCCGTTTGATCGCATCGTCCTCATCGTGCTCGACAGTCTCGGCATGGGCGAGATGCCGGACGCCGCCGCGTGGGGCGACGCGGGTTCCGACACGCTCGGCCACATCTGCGCCTCGCGCGAGGTGCGTCTGCCGAATTTGCAAGCGCTCGGACTCGGCAATGTGCGCCCGCTCGCGCACGTCGCGCCCGTCGCGAGTCCGCGCGGCTCATACGGCCGCTGCGCCTTGCAGTCGAACGGCAAGGACACGACGACGGGACACTGGGAGATGGCCGGGATCATTCTGGATGAGGCGTTTCCGACCTACCCGGAAGGCTTTCCCGCAGACGTGCTCACGCGCTTCGTCGCGGAGACGGGCGTGCCCGGCGTGCTCGGCAACTATCCTGCGTCAGGCACCGAGATCATCAAGGAACTCGGCGCCGAGCACGTTCGCACGGGCAAGCCCATCGTCTACACCTCGGCCGATTCCGTCTTCCAGATCGCCGCGCACGAAGAGGTGATCCCGGTCGAACGACTTTACGAAATCTGCCAGGCGGCGCGGGCTATACTTCGCGGTGAACATGAAGTCGGGCGCGTCATCGCGCGTCCCTTTACGGGCACGCCCGGCGCGTTCGTGCGCACCGAGAACCGGCACGACTATGCCGTCCCGCCGCCGCGCGAAAACCTGCTCGTCGCCCTGAGCGACGCTCACCTCGACGTGGTTTGCATCGGCAAGATCGCCTCCATCTACGATTCGCTCGGCGCGACACAGGACTTGAAAGCCAAGAACAACGAACAGTCAATTGACCAGACCATCCGCGCCCTGCGTGACGACGGCACGCGCGGCCTCATCTTCACCAACCTCGTAGACTTCGACATGCTCTACGGCCACCGCCGCGACGTGGAAGGCTACGCGCGCGCCCTCGAACACTTCGACGCGCGCCTCCCCGAAATCGAAGCCGCGATGCGAGAACGCGACCTCTTCATACTCACCGCCGACCACGGCAACGACCCGACCTATCGCGGCACGGATCACACGCGCGAATACGTCCCGCTACTCACCTATGGACAGCGCGCACGTGCGGGCGTCAATCTCGGCACGCGCCGCTCGCTCGCCGACATGGGGCAGACCGTCGCCGAAAACTTCAACCTGAAACTCGCGGCGGGCGAGAGTTTTCTGTCTGACATCACCGGCTGAAGATTCTCAGGCGGTGCGGCGCGCGGGGTCTTTCGAGTGAGTCCTGACAGTCGGCAACATAGAGGGGCGCACCCGGCCGACCGGCAGTTGTTCGCCGCGGAGCGACTGGCGGATTTGCGCGCTGCCGTCGCGGAGTTGTCGTGGTTGCTCACGCGCGGCTATGCGTCGAAGTCCGCGCTCAAACTCGTCGGCGACCGTTACGAGTTGACGGAGCGGCAACGCCTCGCCGTCTCGCGTGCGGCCTGCTCGGACGCGGCTCTCGCACGCCGTGCCGCGCGTTGTCTGCGGCGCGACGAAGTTAAAAATGAACAACTGATCGTTGACGGCTTCAACCTCATTATCACGTTGGAAGCCGCGCTCGGCGGCGGCGTCCTGTTGCTGTGCCGCGATGGCTGCATACGCGATTTGTCGAGCGTCCACGGCTCTTATCGCGCGGTAGCGGAAACGGAGCGTGCGATACTTTTGATCGGCGACGCGCTCGTGACCCTGCAACCCGCGGCGGTGAGGTGGCTGCTGGATAAACCGATCTCGAACAGCGGACGGCTCGCCGAGAGGATTCGGGAGTTGGCCGCGGAGCGTGGCTGGCCTTGGAGCGTGGAACTTGTTTTCAATCCCGATGGGGAGCTGGCGGCCTCGGCGCACGTCGCCGTCACCTCCGACTCGAACATTCTGGACAAAGCGGCGCGCCGGGTTGATCTCGGCCGCCATCTGGTCGAAGCGCATCTGCCGGAGTCGTGGTTGATTGATTTGAGGCCGGAGGCAGACGCTGAAGGCGTCGCGCGCTAGTCGCGCGAAGGGTCTTTGATCACGGCGATGTAGGGCAGGTTGCGGTAGCGTTCGGCGAAGTCGAGGCCGTAGCCGACGACGAAAGCGTCCGGGATGGTGAAGCCGAGATAGTCGATAGGCACTTCGCGCAAACGCCGCTCCTGCTTGTTGAGCAGCGCGGCGAGTTTGACGCTCGACGCGCCGCGCGAATGCAGATTCGCCATGAGATAAGAGAGCGTCAGTCCCGTGTCAACGATGTCTTCGACGATGAGGATGTCGCGCCCTTCAATCGGCACGTCCAAATCTTTCACGATCTTGACTTCACCCGACGAGCGCGTGGACGCGCCGTAACTCGAAATCGCCATGAACTCCACGCCGACGCGCATGTCAATCGCGCGCATCAGATCGCTCAGGAAGATGAACGCGCCTTTGAGGACGCCGAGCAAGAGGGGATTGCGCCCCGCGTAGTCGCGCGCGATCTCCGCGCCGAGTTGCGAGATGCGCGTCTGAATCTGTTCGGCGCTGAACATGGGTTCGAGGTTGTCGTTCGTGAACTCGCTGGGAACGGGAGCGGCTGAAGCTGACAAGGGCGGCCTCCTCTTGACTGCGTCTGGTGCGAACTTGGTTGGAGCTTAAGAGTGCGAATCGAGGGGCGACGCGATTTGCGCGCGCGCCTCTTGGTGCGACATACTAAAGTAGCCGCTCGCCGCAGGTCAATGAAGTCGAGATGCCAACTCTCAGCCGACAGCCGTCAGCCGGCGTCTGACCTGAGTTGACGATTGCCACAGACCGAATTTTACAAGCAGACGGTTGACGGCTGAACGCTAATCTTATGTCCGAAGAACAATCCACACGCGACCGCGTCCGCGCCCTCGTGCGCGAAGTGCTCAATAACGCGCTGCCCGAAGAAGAGGGCGGAAACGCATCTCAAACAGCGACGCCTTCAACTCCGAGCGCGCATACTACTGCCGCCGCCACCACGCCGCCCGCAAAGGCGACGACGAACGCGCCGCCCCCGCCGCCACCACCACCGCGCCCCTCCGCCAACACTACTGCGGCAAGTGCGACGGAGGAACGCCCCATCGCGCGCGACGAATCCTCGAAGACGGTCATCACAGAGGCGGACGTGCGCGGTCTCATTCCGGGCGCGCGCCTGCGCATCGCGGAGGGCGCACGGCTCACCCCGCTCGCCGCCGACATCGTGCGCGAACAGGGCATCGAACTCGTCCGCCGCGCCCCGCGCCGCGGCACGCGCGAGAGTAAGTCAATCGCCGTCGGCGCGGATCACGGCGGTTACCCTCTGAAAGAGGAACTCAAAACCCACCTCGCCGAACTCGGCCACCGCGTCCGCGACTTCGGCACGAACTCGACCGACGCGGTTGACTACCCGGACTTCGCGCATGCGGTTGCACGCGCCGTCTCGGACGGCGAATGCGACCTCGGCATCATCATCGACGGCGCGGGCGTCGGCTCCGCGATGACGGCCAACAAAGTGCCTGGCGTGCGCGCCGCCGCCTGCTACTCCGTCAAGGTCGCAGTCAATTCCCGCGAGCACAACGATGCCAACGTGCTCACGCTCGGCAGCGGCACGATCAACTCGGCCGAAATGCGCGAGATCGTCTCGGCCTGGCTCTCGACCGAGATCACAGAGGAACGCCACCGCAAGCGCGTGGCGAAGATCGTGGCGGTCGAGCGTCAATATCGCGTGTGAAGTCTGATGTCAGATGCGCCCTCATCACAAGTCTTCATCATCACTAGGCCGGATGGGAAAATCCAGCCCCGCCCCAATCATCCAACAGACGTTTCCGCAACGGCGCGCACAGTTTCTTCCGGCTCTATCGCCCACTAGCCGATGCGCGGCGAATGTACGATAATTCCACCCTTGACGCGCGAAGATTCTTGGCAAACACTTAATCGTGTAACAGGCACTCTGGCAGAAAAGAGAGTTAAAGAATGAAATCCATGAGTGATGAAAGTGCCGAAGTACTGACTCGGAAGCTTGATACCATTATCAAGCTCATGGTGCTTAGTTTGATCGAGGGAAAGAATAGTACAGAGGCCATTAAGCTACTATCAACTATCGGCCTTCAGCCAAAAGAAATTGCAGAACTCATCGGAATACCGCGCACCACTGTCAATGCTCAAGTTTCCGAAGTTAGAAAGAAAGAGAGCCGCAAAATAGCGGGCTTGAACCGGGGCGCGATCTGGGTGAGCGACGATTTCGACGAGCCTTTACCAGACGAGTTTTGGACGGGCACGAAATGAAACTGCTACTGGACACACATGCTTTCATCTGGTGGGCTGGTGAACCCGAGAAACTATCGTCAGATGCATTGGCACTTCTCAATGACAAAGATAACGAGTTGATTTTGAGCGTCGTCAGCATTTGGGAGATTCAAATTAAATCTCAGTTGGGTAAATTGAAGCTCAACGTGTCGCTGGAGGAATTAGTTGAAAGTCAGCGACAAGAGAATGATTTGCAGGTATTACCAATAGAGTTGGAACATGTACTCGCCTTGAGTGCGCTTCCCACTCTTCATAAAGACCCCTTTGATCGTTTGTTGATTGTGCAGGGTCAGATCGAGGATGCTGATATTGTAAGTAAGGATAGGGTATTTGTGAGTTATCCGGTGAGAGTGCTGTGGTAAACGAGGACTTGTTGTCAGCTAATTGTCAGGAGCATCTGTCTACATGTCATATTCAACCAACGGCGATTTAGAGCACCTCGTAGAGCAGATCACGGATGTCATCGTGGCGCGTCTGAATGGGGATGCGGAGGAGCAGGCGGCGCTGTGCGGGTGCGGGTCGGCGTGTTTCAATCGCTGCCCGGAGCGGATGCAGCGCGTGGTGGATGCGGGCGCGTCGCGCATCGGGTTGGTGTTGGGCGAGACGGCTTCGGCGCGCGATTGGGCGAGCCTGGTGGATCATACGCTGTTGAAGCCGGAGGCGAGCGAGACGGACATCGAGCGCCTGTGCGGCGAGGCGGCGCAGTTTCATTTCGCGAGCGTGTGTGTGAACCCGACGTGGGTGCGCGCCTCGTCGTGTCATTTGCGCGGGACAGGCGTGGTCGTGTGTACGGTCGTCGGGTTTCCGCTCGGCGCGACCCTCCCGGACGTGAAGGCGTATGAGACGCGGCGCGCGATCTTCGACGGGGCGCGCGAGGTGGACATGGTGATCAACGTCGGCGCGTTGAAGAGCGGGGACGATTGCGCGGTGGAGTACGACATCCGGCAGGTGACGGAAGCGGCGCACGAACAGGGCGTGCTGGTGAAGGTGATTATCGAGGCCGCGCTCCTGACGGATGATGAGAAGGTGCGCGCGTGTTTGGCGGCGAAGCGCGCCGGGGCGGATTTCGTCAAGACTTCGACGGGCTTCGCGAAGGGCGGGGCGACGGTGGCCGACGTGGCGTTGATGCGTCGCACGGTGGGGCAGGAGATGGGCGTGAAGGCTGCGGGCGGCGTGAAAGGGTTGGACGACGCGCGGGCGATGGTCGAAGCGGGCGCAACCCGGCTCGGCGCAAGCGTCGGCGTGAAGATCGCGCAGGAGGCTTCGGGCGCGCGCGTCGCACCGGGCGGCGGCAACGGCGGCTATTGAACGTCGTCTCTGTGGAAGCGACGGCGGGAAGAAAAAGTCGAGCAAGCAAAAGCGTAGGGAGTGGCGTGCATGCATGCACGCCACTCCCTACGCTTTTTGTCAGAGCCGATGCGTTTGTCGCTCGCTAGAAGCGGAAACCGATCCCTGCGCTGAATTGGAAGTTGTGGCGAATCTCGCCGGGGATGGGGAAGGATTGCGGCGTCCCTGTTCCGGTGAAGAATGTGCCGGTGGTGTCGCCGTAGCGGATGATGGTGTCGCCCGCGTCGAAGCGTGTGACGATGCGGCGCGTGGGATAGAACTCAAGCACCGCGCCGACATCGGTGGCGAAGTGGGTCTCGCGGCGCGGCTCGAAACGGATGGCCGGGCCGAAAACGGGGTCGGGCACGCCGGGCAGCACGACGACCTCTTCTCGCCCCGCGCTGAAGCTCGTGAGGCCGGGGCGCACCTTGCCGAAAATGCCGAACTTCTCGAAGCGTTTTCCGGCCTTGACGCCGAACAGCCCCTGCGCGATCCGGCCGCCGTCGCGCCCGCCGCGGAAGCGTCGGCCGTTGGGAAAGAAGTCGAACTGCGCTTCGAGCGCGACGTTATCCGTCAGGTTGTAGGTGACGCGCCCGCCGAAGCCCGGCTCGGTCGGGCTGAAACCGTTGTTCAGTGTGAGCGAAGTAAACTGCACGCCCACTTCGACCTTCGGCGCGTCCGTCGCTTGCGCGCGAACTTCGCCGGGAGCGGAAAATAGGCACAGCAGGACGAGGGCTGCCGCGCAGCCTGTTTTGATGTTCATTAAAATGTCTCCTTACACTCGCTAGAAGGTTAAAGGTCTGGATGACGAAGGCCGCGCGTGTTGCCGGCCGCGCAAACTTAAAGGCGTCTCATCCTTTGCCAAAGAGCGAGAGCGCGCGGCTGGCGAGCGATCTCTTCTTCGGTTTGAATTTGGTGTAATGGGCGGGCGGCTCGAAGAGAGACGCATCCAATGTCTCGTTGTTGATCTCGATCACTTCGCTCGTCCGCACGCTGGGGCGGCCGTCGTCTGCATAAGCCTTGATGGTGAGCATGAGGGGAAAGCCGAAGCGCGCCGTGCCGACCTGTTTGCGCTCGTAGACGTAACGGCGTTTGGGGTCATCGCCTAGATAATAATCCACGCAAGGGCTTTGTTCGTGGACGACGAGTTCCGTCTCGTCGAAGCCGGAAATGTCGTAGGAGCAGAACGTGCCGTAGAGGAGATCGACGTACCAGCCGTCCGTCTCTCTGCGCAGGGCGGTCTGCGGGCAGGAGCGAGGTTCGATGTCCCACGTGAGCGTCGTCTTGATGCGGCGCGCGGTGTAGCCGAACATCTCCCGGCGCTCGCCCGTGTCGGTGACGGTGAAAGTTTCCCGCACGCGCCCCGTGGAGTGCGCCTGCTGCTGCTGCGGCCGCGGGCGCGGACTCTGTTTTGCGCTCGCGGCTTCGGCGCGAGCGAAGAACTCTTCGCGTCCCACGAAGGGATTGTCATAGATGAGGCGCGTCGCGGGGTCTAGGACGATCTGCCGGTTGAGGTCGCACTGGAAGATGACCGCCAACTCGTGCGTCGTGCCGTCGGGGCGCGTGGTCTTGAACTCGTTGCGCTGACGGCGACCTTTGATCAGGATGCGGCTCTCGCCCCCGCGCGCGTCCTGTGTGGTTTTGAGTTTCAAGGTGATGTCGGCCAGCGCCACCGATGCGGCCGAGAGCGTCAAGCCGCACGCGACGACAATTGACTTCAGCGATTTACACATCTTTTCCCCCACACATGCGAACGGATTGAGAATGGAAATCTCCGGCGGCGATGACGCCTGCGCGCTCTCTGCGGCGACAGCAGCAGCCGCGTCTCGTCTAGCGCCGGGGCAAAAGGTTCTCGATGCGATCCGCGCCGCCGGCAAGCACGCGCGGGGCACGCACGGCGCGCTTCCGATTGTCGTCGCGCGTTTCAAACTCGGCGCGTCGCTCGCGCCTGATGCGCCCCAGAGAATCGCGCAGCCATTCGGGCGAAGCGGCGCGGTCGCTCGCGCTCGCGGGCGGCGTGCCCTCTGCGCCCTCAACGATCTGTTCCTGCGAATCGAAGTCTGAGACGTAAGCGGCATCGTGCAGCACCCACAAATTCCAGTTGCCGTTGCTCGTGCCGACGACGGGCGCGCTCGAAGTCCACTCGTAGGCGTCGCCGCCGAGCGTGAACGAAATCTTGTTGTTTTCGATCCGGCCGACTTTCTGAAAGTCGTAGCCTTCGTGCGGGATGAGCGAGAAGATGAAGCGGCCGCGTTCGGGGACGTAAAACCAGATGAGCGCGCCCGCGAACCCGCGCGCGGCCTTCTGGCGGCCACCGCCGGCGAGTTCGCCGTTGATCGTCAACTTATAATCGCGCATCGCGAGTTCGACGTTGCCGAGCGTGAAGTCGCGCAAGGGAACACTGCGGCGCGGCGGCGCGCTCCACAGCCGCGCCCGTTCGAAAGAGACTTTGACGACATCCACGATCTTGACGCCCGTCTCAGGGTTGACGAGCAGGTCGAGCGCGAAGGCATCGCCGTCGTCAATGAGTTGCGCGTCGGTCGGGCGGGTCAGGGTGGAGAACGTCTGCGCGGCGCGGTTCTTAGTGGTTGGCTGGCGCGAGCGAAGTTGCGCCTCAAACTCCGCGCTCATTGGTTTGAGCGAAATTTTGAACTGCTTCGTGGCCGCGAGCGGCTCGACCACGAGGTCGTAACCGAAGACGAAACCGCCCTCCGCGTCCACGAGCACTCGATGGACGACGTGGTTGTCGGCGAGCAACACCTGCGGCGTCAGAGAGGCTTGAATCTCATTGAGCTTGGCCGAAACTTTAGGCGCACCCGTCGTCGGCGCGGCCTCGACACGGAAGGCGATGAAGCCCTCGCCGTGCAGCGGCACGACGAACTGTTCGGGGCGAGCCGTCGCCGCTGCTCCGCTCTGCGCCCGCGTGGGCACTTCAACACACAACAGCAGCAGCGACGGCAGCAACAGCGCGAGGCAGATGAAGGCCGGGAGTTTCGCTTTATTGATCATGCGCGTCGCTCCCCTTGATGATCCGCAGGTTCACTTCGCCCGCGGGCTTGAAGCCTGAAAAATTCGCGCGCGGCGTCGGCGTGTTCGCGCCGGGAGCGTTCGCGTTCTGCCGCCCGACCCCGGCGAGGTTTTCGCGTGGGGCGAACCGGCGCGCCCCGTCCTCGTCGGCGCGGCGCGGCAGGTAAATAATTTGCGTGACGATCTTCTCTCGCACGACGGGCACTTCGATAAACTTGATCTGCGGCGCAACCTGCGGTTGCCCTGCGTCCGGGGCGGTGACGACAACGGGTTCGGGCGCGCGGCGCGCGACGAGCGTGAGCGCGAAGATGGAGGTGGCGACCAGCAGGAGCAGCGCGGCGGCCGCAAGCGGCGCGGGCACGCGGATCGAAGTCGTCAACAGGCGCTTCCATAACGACGGGGGCAAAGCCGCGCGCGCGGCCTGCGGCGAAGACGTTTCCGCCGCGCCGAGCAGGCGTCGCGTGAGCGCGGCGTGATACTGAGGCCAGTAACTCTCAGCGGGGGCGAGGGCGTTGGAAGCGTCGTCGCAGGCATCGAGCGTCGCGGCGAACGAGCGATACTCGGCGGCGCAGGCGGCGCAGCGCTCCACTTCCGCGAGCAGGCGCGCACGCGCCGCGTCGTCCGCCTCGTCGAAGACGAGATCAATCAGATTATCTTGCGTCTGCCGGCAATCATGCATCGGTTCAACTCCCGCTCAACAACTCTTTCTGACGGGTAAGGGTTTGTAGTCCGCCGCGTCGGCCTGAACGCCCAGACGCTCGCGCAATTTCAGGACGGCGCGAAACAGGGCTTTCTTCGTCGTGCCCGCCGAGCAGCCGATGGCGGCGGAAATCTCATCGTAGGTCATCCCCTCCTGGTGCTTGAGCAGGAAGATCAGGCGTTGGTGCGGCGTCAAATCTCCGAGCGCGTCGAGCACACGGGCGACGAGCGTCTGGTGGTCGAAACTTTCCTCTACCCCGCGCGGCCGCCGCGCCGTTTGGAAAGCCGCTTCGTGCGCCGCGGCTACTGCGGCGTCGCGCCTTGAAGCTTCCCATGCGTCGAGTTCGACGACGCGCCCCGCGGCAGGCGAGCGGCGTTCGTTGAGGAACGTGTTGATCGTGATCTGCCGCAGCCACGTGTAGAAACTCGACTCGCCGCGAAAACTCTTGATGGCGCGAAAAGCCTTGAGCCAGACTTCCTGTGAGAGGTCTTCGGCGTCGTGGCGGTCGCGCGCGTAATGGAGCGCGAGCAGCAGCAAGCGCCGCTCGTAAGAGCGCGCGAGCGCCGCGAACGCCTCCGCGTCGCCCCCTTGTGCGCGCCCGATCAATTCGCTCTCACCCGGCTCTATCAAATCGTTCTCCGCCCTCCGACCAAAGTGCGTCTGTACAATAGACACGGCGCGCGTGATTTAGTTGGCCTCGCGCCCTGCGGCGATGCGCGAAAATTACCCGTCGCGAGCGGCCGTCGCCACCATCGGGCGCGCTTTATTCTTCGTGCGCCCCACATCTTACGCCTGATCAGCGTGCGCCCGCGTCTTGAAACGCGCGTCGCTTTGCGTCTATGCTGAGCGCACACAAGTTCTTCCAGTTTCAGCCAACGGTGAAATAGTGATGCCTTCTGGACATAAGGTGCTGGCGGTCGTCCTCGGCGGCGGCGCGGGCACGCGGCTGTTTCCTTTGACGCACCAGCGTTCCAAGCCCGCCGTGCCGCTCGGCGGCAAGTATCGACTCGTGGACATCCCGATCTCGAACTGCATCAACTCGGACATCACGCAAATCTTCGTGCTCACGCAGTACAACTCCGCGTCGCTCAACCGCCACATCGCGCGCACCTATCGCTTCAGCGGCTTCTCCGACGGCTTCGTCGAAATCCTCGCCGCCGAGCAGACGCCCGAAAGCCCGCAATGGTTTCAAGGCACGGCCGACGCCGTGCGACAAGTGCTGCCGCACATACACGATTGGGGGATCGACACCCTTTTGATACTTTCCGGCGATCATCTCTACCGGATGGACTATCGCAAGTTTCTCGCGCGCCATTACGAGACGAAGGCCGACGTGACCGTCTCGGTCGTGCCCTTCGTGCGCGAGGCGGCCGAGGAGTTCGGCCTGCTCAAGGCCGACCCGACGGGGCACATCTCGGAGTTTCGCGAGAAGCCGAAGGGCGAAGCCCTCGAAGAGATGCGCGTGGACACGACGGCCTTCGGTCTCTCGGCGGAAGAGGCCGCGCGCCGCCCCTTCCTCGCCTCAATGGGCATCTACGTCTTCAACTACGGACGCCTGCGCGAACTGCTCGCGGCAAACCCGGCGTGGCTGGATTTCGGGCGCGAGATCATCCCCGCCGCAATTAAGGATTACAACGTGCAGTCGTACCTCTTCGACGATTACTGGGAAGACATCGGGACGATCTCGGCCTTCCACGCCGCCAATCTCGACATGACCTCTTTGCTGCCGAAGTTCAACTTCTTCGACACGGAAGCGCCCATCTACACGCGCCCGCGCTATCTGCCGCCGTCGAAAGTTCACCACTGCGAGATCGTGGAATCGATCATCGGCGACGGCAGCATCATCAACCGCGCGTGGCTCGCGCGCTCCGTCGTCGGTCTGCGCGCGCGCGTCGAACCGGGCGCGCGCATCGAAGACACCTACTTGATGGGCGCGGACTATTACCAGTCAATCGAGGAACTGCGCACCGACGCCGCCGCCGGCCGCCCGCTCATCGGCATCGGCCGCGACACCGTTATTCGCCACGCCATCATCGACAAGAACGCGCGCATCGGCGCGAACGTCCGCCTCACGAACGATGCGGGCGTCAAAAACTTCGACAACGAGGCCGCCGGGTACTACATCCGCGAAGGCATCATCATCGTCCCGAAGAACGCGACCGTCAAAGACGGCACAATCGTCTGAATCAAGCGCGATAGCAGGGCGGGCGCACCGTCTCCCCGCGCAACCGAAGTTCCGCCGAACTCTCCGCCTCCTCACGGCGTACCAGGAATCGTTCTACGATTGCGAGTTACGGAGAGCGCAGTAAGTATTTCGCACCTTCTCCTGCGCCGTTGAGAGTAGACGTAAGTATTCACCACAGAGAGACAGAGAGCACAGAGGGGGCATAGAGAGTGTTGATCAACACTCTCTATGCCC
>DASVPS010000010.1:0-10898 GCA_036389555.1 Pyrinomonadaceae bacterium | reverse complement strand
CCAGTTCCATCGAAGGCTTGCTGTGGCGCTTGGACTCGCGCTTCGACAAGCCCAACTCCATCTTCTCAGACCACGAGCACATCCCGCTCGCGGACATGTTCCGCCCCGGCCGCTGCACCGTGCTCCAGCTCTCCGACATCGAGCAGAACGAGCAGCAGGTCGTCGTCGCCACGCTCCTGCGCCGCGTCAACAAGGCGCGCATGGCGACCGTGCGCGGCGAGGCCGACACGGCGAGCGAGAGTTTCCTGCCCTACCCCGTCTTCACGCTCCTCGAAGAGGCGCACCGCTTCGCGCCCGCCGGGCAATCGGTCGTCTCTACGAACATCCTCAAGCAGATACTCTCCGAAGGGCGCAAGTTCGGCGTCGGCATCGGGCTGATCACGCAGCGTCCGGGCAAACTCGATCAGGACGTGCTCTCGCAGTGCATGACGCAGGTCATCATGCGCATCGTCAACCCGATTGATCAGGACACGGTGGCGAAGTCGGTCGAAGGCGCGGGGCGGCAACTCTTGAACGAACTCCCGGCGCTGACGAAGGGGCAGGCCATCCTGAGCGGCGTCGGCGTCAACACGCCGGTCATGTGCCGCGTGCGCGAACGCCTCACCAGACACGGCGGCGAGACTTTCGACGCCCCCGACGAGTGGGCGCGCTGGCACACGGAGAGCGAGCAGCAGCACCGCGAACAGGACGAGGCCGTCGTCGTCAAACCGGCTTCGACGAAGAAGGTCGAGAAGTTTCGCGGCATTCAGATTTAGCGCGTTCGAGTTAATGCCGTGCGCCTCGCTCGCGCGCGGCGGAAGATTCAGCGCGGGTGTTTGGAGAGCGCCCGGGCAACGAGTTGAAGGCGTTCGAGCTTTCGCGGTTCTCCGCCAGACCTTTGCGCCAACACTTCGAGTCCGGCTGTTCGGGAGTTGCGGAAAGCGCGCCGGAGTAACACTTCCCTATTGACTTGCCACCCCGGCAGTAATATCTTCTCGCCGCTAAAGTTTGATCCGAAGTTGGCCGTGTGAAGGGACGCCCCGCGCGCCGCGCAAGTCTCGCCTATCTCCTACACGGCCTCTGCAAAAAAGTATTACGGCACGGTCGCCCGACCGCTGCCAGCCCCCTTGAGAAGGAGTTCCAACCCATGTCATACGATCCGAAGTACCGTCTCCCTCGCAACTTGTTTTCCCTGTCGCTCTTCGCCGCCTGTCTCCTGTGCCTGATGGCGACAGTCGCCCCGGCACAATCGGAGCGCAGGGGCAACACCGCGCATAGCACCGCCGCCACGCCCGCCGCGAAGGCCGATGCGGATGATCCGCAACCGGCCTTTCAGGAGTACAAAGGCGTCCGCATCGGCATGAGCGCCGAAGAGGCGCGCAAGAAACTCGGCGCGCCGACCGACAAAGGCGACACGCAGGATTTCTACCTCGTCTCGGACAAAGAGAGCGTGCAGGTGATGTACGACGGCGCGAAAAAGGTTTCCGCCATCGCGCTCATCTACATGAACGCGGACGACAAAGCTCTGACTCCGAAGGCCGTCATCGGCGACAACATCGAAGCACGACCGGACGGCTCCGTCTACAAACTGGTGCGTTATCCGAAGGCCGGTTACTGGGTCTCGTACAGCCGCACCGCCGGCAGCGCGCCCATCGTCTCCGTGACGATGCAGAAGATAAACTGAGCGCGGTTCAACAGACCGGAATGATCTTCGGAGGCTGCGGGAAAGAGCCTGTCGCCGTTTGGCTTTTACTGCGAGAGAAACACGGCCGACGAACTCTCGCCCGCACCTCCGCGCTGCACGCGCCGACGCCCGCCTCTCTCTAGTTTCGCGCCCGCATTTGCTTTTACCCGCCCCCGCGATGCTAAGATAAACGTAGCTTGCCCCCAAAATACGTGCGACGCCGTTCTCTCCCTTCGTGCGGCCGTAATTTGTTTACTCTCACGCGAAGTTTTTGCGATGAACGCGCGCTATGCTTTGCCGGGCGCGTCAGAATTTAGAGGGATACGGATGCCTAGTTCAACGAAGACTCAAATCTCAGGCCGCGTCGTGGAGCTGCTCTCCGCGCGCCGCGACGAAATTCTCAACATCTGGATCAAAGAGCGTCTGGAATCCGAAGACTTCCGCGACGAACTGATCTCCAAGCATGAACTGCGCCAACAGTCGCAGCAGATCGTGGAAATGCTGGCGCGGGCGCTACAAGAATCCGACCACGCCGACTTTGACGACCCCTCTTTCGACGAACTGCGCGCCTTCCTCAACGAGATTTCGCGCCAGCGCGCCGTCAAAGGCTATACGCCTTCGGAGAACGCCACCTACATCCTCTCCTTGCGCAACGTCGTGCTCCCCATCCTCGCCGAAGACTTCGAGGGTGACACCGTGACGCTCGTGCGCGAGATGGATCACTTCACGCGCCTCCTGGACCGGATGGGGCTGGTGATGGTCGAAAACTTCATCCGCTCGCGCGAGGAGATCATCCGCCAGCAGCGCGCGGACATGCTGGAGTTGTCCACGCCGGTCATCAAAGTGTGGGACAAGATTCTGACGCTCCCCATCATCGGCACGCTCGAGTCGCGCCGCGCGCAGATGATGACTGAAGCGCTCCTGCAACGCATCGTCGAAACCGGCTCGACGGTTGCCATCCTCGACATCACGGGCGTGCGCACGATGGACACGCTCGTCGCCAACCATTTGATCAAGACCGTCACGGCCGCGCGCCTGATGGGCGCGCGCTGTATCCTGACGGGCGTCTCTCCCGCGATTGCACAGACGATGGTGCAACTCGGCATAGACCTCACAGAGATCACCACCCGCGCCCAGATGTCCGACGGCATCAAACTCGCCCTCGAAATGATCGGCCGCAAAGTGGTCTCCGCCGTCGCGCTCTCGCACCTGCGCAACGGCACGAACCCCGCGTCGCCAAAGACGCCCGAACCCAGTGACAAGTGACAGGTGACAAGTGACAGGTAGCAGGAGGCAGGATCGACAGGCAGGCTGTTTTAACTCGTCACCTGTCACCCGTCACTTGTCACGGTTTCAGGAGTAATGCCATGAACGGCGCACAGCGCATCCCGATTCTGAAAGTTGGCCGCGTCCTCGTCGTGCCGGTGCAGGTGGACATGGACGACCAGACCGTGATCGGGTTGCAGGAACGGATACTCAACGAACTCGAACGCACGGGCGCGCGCGGCGTGCTGATCGACATCTCGCTCCTTGAGATGGTTGATTCCTTCATCGGGCGCATGCTCTCGGACATCGCGGCGATGGCGCGCATCATGGACGCGCGCACGGTGGTCGTCGGCATCCAGCCGGCCGTCGCCATCACGCTCGTCGAACTCGGTCTGGAACTGCGCGGCGTGGACACCGTCCTCAACGTTGACGAGGGCATCAAACTGCTGCGCGACGAGTTCGGCGTGGACGACGAGGACGAAGAAGAAGACGCGGAATTTCAGGGAGAGTGGCATTCACTTGGAGAGCCGCGCCATCACGCTTGAGTCGGAGCACGACATCGTGGTTGCGCGCGGCGAGGTGCGCGCGATGGCCGTCGCGCTCGGCTTTCGCCTGATCGACCAGACCCGCCTCGCCACCGTCGCCTCCGAACTCGCGCGCAACATCATCAAGTATGCAGGGCGCGGCCAGGTGATCGCGCAACCCGCGCGCCACGCGGACGGGCGCGAAGGACTGCGCCTCATCTTTGAAGACTCCGGCGGAGGAATCCCGAACATAGAGGCCGCCATGCGCGATGGCTTCTCCACCGGCCGCGGCCTCGGACAGGGGCTTCCCGGATCGCGCCGTCTCGCACACGAATTCGAGATCGAATCCAGTCCCGAACGCGGCACGCGCGTGACGGTCGTGCGCTGGATATGAAAGCAGAGGTCAGAGGTTAGAGGTCAGTGAAAGACAAGAACTGATTTGACTAACCTCTGACCTCTGACCTCTGACCTCTGAGCTTATGCGAACGATTCAATCAATGGAGGTGAGGGACGAGGCGCAGGTGGGTGCGGTGCGCCGCGCCGTACATAATTACGCCGTCGGCCTCGGCTTCAGCGAGCGCGAGTTGGCTGAGATTGACATCGTGGTGCAGGAGGTGGGGACGAACGCGGCGCGCTACGCGACGGGCGGCGGCCAGATTCATTTCACCAACACGCTCGACGCGGAGCCGGGATTGGAAATCTTCTACACGGACAGAGGCCCCGGCATCTATGATCTCGACCGCGTCGTGCGCGACGGCGTTTCGACCGGCGGCTCGCTCGGCGCGGGACTCGGCGCGGTGCGCCGTTTGATGGACGAGTTTGAAGTTTACTCGACGGTGCAGAGCACGGATCGGCTCGCCTCGCTCGCGCGCCGTTCGACGCACGGCACGGCCATACTCCTGCGCAAGTGGGTGGCCGCCGAGCGCCTCTCTGAACGGACGCATGCGGCGACGGCGCGGCGCATCGGCGTGTGGGCGCGCCCGCACCCGCAGGAGGATCGAAACGGCGACGCCTATTTCATCCGCCGCCGCGCGGGGCAAACGCTGCTCGCCGTCGTTGACGGACTCGGTCACGGGCAGGGCGCACACGAGGCTTCGCGCGTCGCGCTCGCAGTGCTCGCCGAATGGCAGGGCGAGGGGCTGGAAGACATCTTCCGCACGGCACACGCCGCACTCCGCCCGACGCGCGGCGCTGTGATGGGCGCGTGCGTCCTCGACACGGTGCGCGGAACGTTTCACTATGCGGGCGTGGGCAACATCGAAGTGCGCGTCTTCAATGCGCCCGAACCCGTGCGCCCCATCTCGAACAACGGCACGCTCGGCGCGCGGATGGACAAGTTGCGCGTCTGGTCTTACTCGTGGGCGGAAGGCGCGTGCGTGGTGCTGGCATCGGACGGCGTGAGCGCGTCCTGGGACATGAACGATTACCCCGGCCTGTTGCAGCACAGCCCGCAACTGCTCGCCGGGATTCTGATGCGCGACTACGGCCGCGACACGGACGACGCCACCGTGCTCGTCGCGAGATGAGTTTCAAGTTTCAGGTTGCGGGTTTCAAGTTAACTGCCGGAACCTCAATCCTGAACTTTCAAGTTGAAGAACGCACAAACTTCAGACGCGAAACTTGAAACCTGCAACCTGAAATTTGTATGGAAGGCATTGACACCACACGGCTCGGAGACATCTACGTGCGCCGCGAGGCCGACATCGTGAAGGTGCGCGAGCGCGTGCGCCGTCTCGCGCGCGAGATGCATTTCGACACGACCACGCAGATCAAGATCACGACCGCCGTCTCCGAACTCACGCGCAACATCTACGAGTATGCACAAAGCGGCGCGATCACGCTCGCCGTCGTCTTCCGCGCCGACGGCTCCGGCGGCGCGGGCTTGCAGGTCACGGCACGCGACGAAGGCCCCGGCATTGACGAAGCGAGTTTGCGCGCCATCATGCGCGGCCAGTACAGTTCGCCTTCGGGACTCGGCGTAGGGCTGACGGGGACGCGCCGCCTGATGGATGAGTTCGAGATCGAGTCGGGCGCAGGCACGGGCACGCGCGTGACGATCATCAAGTGGCTGCCGCCCGCAGTCGCCGCCGGAGTCAAAGAGCGTGTGGCCGCGTTGCGCGCGGATTTCAACGCAGACGACAGCGAATCCGCCGTCGAAGAACTCGCGCGGCAGAACCGCGACTTCGTGCGCATCCTCGGCGAACTCGAAGAGAAGCGCGAGGAACTCGAACGCCTCAACGAGCAACTCACCGCCTCGAACGCGGAACTCAACGAGGCCAACGCACGCCTGCGCGAACTGGCCGAGATGCGCGAAGAGTTTCTCGCCCTGACCACGCACGACCTGCGCTCGCCCCTGACGGTGATCAGCGGCGTCATCAGTTTCTTCACCTCCGGCCGGCTCGGCGAACTCTCGCCCGAACAGAAGAACATGGTGCAGATGATGGAGCGCAACACGCAGAACCTGATCGAACTCGTCAACGATCTGCTCGACGCTGCCAAACTCGAATCCGGCTCGCTCCAACTCGAACTCTCCGACGTAGACCTCCGCGCGCACGTCCACGAAGTCTGCGAGCCTTTCGTCCAGATCGCGCGCGAAAAGGGTCTCGCACTCACGCTGGAAGACGCGCCCGCACCCGTGCCGACGGTGCGCGCCGACCGCGCCAAAATCCGGCGCGTCGTCGTCAACCTGATCTCGAATGCTTTGAAGTTCACGCCCAAAGGCGGGCGCGTCTCGGTGCGCGTCGAACCGGCGGGCGACGGCGAGGTGTGCATCTCGGTTTCGGACACGGGCGTCGGCATCGCGCCCGACGATTTGCCGATCCTCTTCGACAAGTATGAACAAGCGCGCCATCGCGCCACGCGCGGCGAGAAAGGCACCGGCCTCGGACTCTACATCACGCGCCAACTCGTCGAACTCCACGGCGGCCGGATACGTGTCGAATCCGAAGTCGGCCGTGGTTCAACTTTCTCTTTCACCCTGCCCATCGCGGGCGAAGATTCGGACACGAGCGCGGGTAATGTATGATGCGCGACGCGCTCCGCTCAGAGGCGGCAACACACGCTCCGGCTTTTCATTTTTCACACGACACTATTCACTGACTTCTTATGCACTATCACTTGATCGGAATTTGCGGGACGGCGATGGCTTCGCTCGCCGGGATGCTACAGGCGCGCGGGCACAAGGTGACGGGGTCGGACAGGAACGTCTACCCGCCGATGTCCACGATGCTCGCGGAACTCGGGATCGAGGTGATGCAGGATTACTCGCCCGCGCATCTCGAACCTGCGCCGGATTGCGTCGTGGTCGGCAATGCGCTCTCGCGCGGGAACCCGGAGGTGGAGGAGACGCTCAGCCGTCGCCTGCTCTATCGCTCGCAGGCCGAGGTGGTCAAAGAGGAGTTCATACGCGGGCGGCGTTCGCTCGTCGTGGCGGGCACGCACGGGAAGACGACGACGACGAGCATCGCAACGTGGGTGCTGGAAGTGGGCGGCCTCAAACCTTCGTTTCTGGTCGGCGGCGTGGTGCAGAATTTCGGCGCGAGTTTTCGCGTCGCCGAGAGCGACTATTTCGTCATCGAGGGCGACGAGTACGACACGGCCTACTTCGACAAGGGGCCGAAGTTCATGCACTACCTGCCGGAACTCGCCATCGTGGGCAACATCGAATTCGACCACGCAGACATCTATCAAGACCTCGCCCACGTCAAGCTCGCCTTCCGCCGCCTGATGAATCTCGTGCCCGCCAACGGCCGTCTCATCGCCGGTTGGGACAGCGAGCACGTGCGCGAAGTGGTCGCCGAGTTCGGCGCGAACCTCCACACGCAACTCGAAACTTTCGGCACCGCGGACGACGCGCGCTGGCAGGCGCGCGACATCGACCCGTCGGGCGAACTGACTCGCTTCCGCGTCTTTCGAGAGGGGCGCGAGTGGGGCGAATTCCAGACGACGCTCATCGGCGATTTCAACGTGCGCAATTGTCTGGCCGTCATCATCGCGGCGGACGCCTGGGGCGTGGAGCGCGAAGCGATGCGGGAAGCGCTCGCCACGTTCAAGAGCGTGCGGCGGCGCATGCAGGTGCGCGGGACGGTGGGCGGCGTCACGGTCATAGACGACTTCGCACACCACCCGACGGCCGTGCGCGAAACTTTGCTGGCCTTGAGGCAGAAGTACCGCGCGGGACGGCTCATCGCGGTCTTCGAGCCGCGTTCAACCTCTTCGCGCCTCGCCGTCTTCCAGCAGGATTACGTCGCCGCGCTCCGGCAGGCCGACCGTGTCGTCGTCGCCTCCGTCTTCAACCCCGAGACGCTGACGCAGTTCGGCGCGCTGCTCGACACGGACGAGTTGGCGGCCGAGGTCGCCGCCGCGGGCACGCCTGCCGAATCAATCGAAGGCGCGGACGAGATCGTGCGCCGCCTCGCGCCCGAACTACGCGCGGGCGACACCGTCGCAATCATGTCCAACGGCGGCTTCGGCGGCATCCACGACAAACTGCTCGACGCGCTGAAAAAGGACTGAGCGGCCGTCGGGCGCGCGCGGCGGCGAAAGAACCTTGAGACCCTTCCGCCGCATCTAAACCGGCATGAAGAAGTTGGTTTTACTGGCGTGCGCGGCGCTGCTCGTCGTGGCGCTGAAGCAACTCGACCGCGCCGGATTCCCCGCCGCGCGCTACGCCACGCTCCCCTTTAAAGTCGCCCTGCTGTCCGCGAAGGAGGCCGACCGCGAGTTGGCCGTGCCCGTCGAGGGCGTCCCCGTCAAGCGTATAAACGACTCCTGGCACGCGCCCCGCTCCGGCGGCCGCCTCCACGAGGGTCAGGACATCTTCGCCGCTCGCGGCACGGCCGTCCGCCCGGCCGCGGAAGGCTACGTGGTGCGCGTCGGCGAGAATTCGCTCGGCGGGAACGTCGTCTTCGTCGTCGGCGCGGGCGGCCGCAGTTACTACTACGCACACCTCGACGCCCACGCGCCCGGCCTCGCCGTGGGCGATTATGTCACGCGGGAGAGCGTGCTCGGCTACGTGGGCACGACCGGCAACGCCGCGGGCACTCAGCCGCACCTGCACTTCGGCGTCTATGCGGCGGGCGGCGCGCTCGACCCCCTGCCGCTCCTCGCCGACAGCCCGGCTCGCTAAAGGAGTTATGTGGTGACGGAAATCACCCGCCGCAAGTTTCTCAGAGCTTTCCGCGCTTCCGGTCGCCCGCAGGTTTGTTGCCCCGCCAGCCCTCACTGAAGGGGACAGTGGGTGTAATCGGGGAAGGGACAGTAATAATAGGCGTTTACGTTACAGATTTGCGCACATTCGCCGCACCGCATACGGCATTTAGAGTGGCACGCGGCCAGGTTAAAACCGGGCGATCCGATCCGCTGGTGGCAATCTTCGATGCAGGTAAACTGGTTTAAGCAGCAGACGACGCCGCAGACTTGAACGCCGCGAGCCTCGACCTCGCGCCGTTCGAGACTGACGAACGCGGTGGTGCCCAGCAGGGCGGTGAGGAGTAGCAACCTCGATGTCAATTTGGGGAAACTGATTTTGGACATAACTTTTCTCCTTACATGGTGAGACGGAGTTCGCGGGGCGAGGCGCTCGCGAACCGGATCGGAGGCGAGGAAACTGAGGGCAAGATATTCCTCCCCGCGTCCAATGTCAAAACTTATTCTTCCGCACGGTTGCGCGCCGCCTTCACACTTTCAATAAACATTCGTAACGGCGTTGAAGTGTGGCGGGAGTAGAAAAGAGGTGGTCGTGTCTGCACGCGCCGGGGGAGTGATTACAACTTGAAAGAGTTTTCGATGTTCGAGCACGCCTTGCAGGCCGCGAAAGGTTCCCGCCTCGAAGAGCTTGGCAACGTCTCTATCGTCTCACGAAAAACTTTTGACGAATGCGAGACGTTCAGCTTCCGCGCGAAAGTCCCGTGTCTCGAATACGTGAGCCTGATGATCGAGAACGCGCTCCTGCTGCGCATGCATCGAGAGGGGCGCGTCTACGTGGGCTTCGAGAAGCTGTCGCGCATGGAGTACGTGGCGGATCGCTTCCTGCGCATCTCGGACGTGTCGGAGCGCGTCTACGTCTTCGGCGTGCCGGACTGGAAACCGCCGCGCCACCCGAATCTGGGGCTGGTCAAGTTGAACCCCGGCACGAACCTCGCGCGCGAGTGGTTCGTCATCGCCCATTCCAACAAGTACAACGCCGCGCTTGTCGCCGTTGACGAAGACGGCTTCGACACACCCGTCCTCGACGAGCGCAACTTCCGCTCCTTCAAATCCACCAACCCCGCAATCGTCGCCCGCCTCGCCGCGGCCGCCGAAGATTTAATCGATCAATCGGCCAGGAGTTAAATAACGCAGCGGCGGCCGCGACAAAGCGGGCGGCGGCGGCCGCAACCAGCTTCCGTTCGCGGGCACGTTTTAATAAGATGTGCGCGTTCATGACGCGAAAGGGGAGCAGCTTATGAGAAGGCTAATCATCGCCGTCGCCGCACTGTCGCTCGCCACGGCGACGGCCGTGAGTCAAGTGGCGCAAGCCCCCAAAGGCTGGAGCCTGACCGGGAGTCACCGCGACAACTATTACCTGACCACCGACAACAAGGTGCGCCACGGCGGCAAGACGAGCGCCACACTCATCTCGAAAAACTCCGCCTCCGAAGACGGCTTCGGCTCGATGAAGCAGGAGATCAAGGCCGACAACTATCGCGGCCGGCGCGTCCGCTATGCGGGCTATCTGAAGGCCGAGAGCGCCGCCCAGCGCGCGGCGCTCTGGATGCGCGTGGAGGGCGAGGACGGCAAGATTCTCGCCTTCGACAACATGGACGAACGACCCGCCACGGGGACGACGAGTTGGCGTAAGTACGAGATCGTGCTCGACGTGCCGGAGACCGCGCAGCACATCGCCCTCGGGGTGCTCTTCGAGGGCAAGGGGCAAATCTGGGCGGATGATCTCAAGCTCGAAGTGGTCGGGCGGGAGGTTGCTTCGACCGACATGTATGCGTCGCCGGAGTTGAAGCAGGAGATGGAGGAGGCGGACGAGGAGTATCGCCGGGCGCGTAAGGAAGATTTCGAGCGGGCGGTGCGGCAGGCGAAGGAGCGGCTCACGGACATGCCCGCGCGCCCCGTCAACTTCGACTTCGAGGGCTGAGGCTCTCACTGCGCGTTCCCCGCCGCCCGAGCAGCGCGAACGCGCCGAGCGCGGCCGCCGCCCAGAGCAGGCGCTTGCGGTTCGGATAGGGTTCGAGGTGGCGCGTGAAGGGGCTGAAAGTGGTCGAGCGATGCGTGTACTCGCCCACGATTGCGCCCGCTTCGTTCATCGGCGTGAAGAGGTTGTCGCCGGGGCGCGGCGGCTCATCCCGTTGCTGTAGTTTGAAGGCCGCGCCATTCGCGAGCATGAGACGGTCTACGAGCGCGGGGCTGATGCGCTGCAACACGGTCAGGACTTTGCCGCCGTCGCCGACCAC
>DASVPS010000009.1:0-23726 GCA_036389555.1 Pyrinomonadaceae bacterium | reverse complement strand
CGCAAAGTTGTTTCCCAAGAAGATTCACGCCACGACTCTTGCTGGCTTCATTTTGAAGGTCACGTTGTTTTTAGTCGCCTATCAAATTGATAAGGCGTTCATTCAATAACTGGCAACTTGGGTTATTTACGATTTACGATTTACGATTCACTTCTCTTCACTCATCCCTCATCCCTCCGCCCTCATCCCTTCCACACCCTGCCATTCTCTATCACAAATCTGTGTTCTCGCGGCTGGACAGGTTTTAGGGGCTTGTGTTAGCCTCATTTACGTAACAAGCGGACAGTCAATGTTCGCTTGTTTTTGCTTTTAGTCAACGCTCTTTTCGGCGTCAGTGCATCAAGGATGCAATCCCCACTCGGGCTGACGATTAGTGTTACGACCTCCTAGAGCCAGAGGTCGAGTCCCTTCAAACCTCGCGGGACTCGCGCGCCGCCGGAAAGACTTCATCGGAACAGGAGAACCGACAACAATGCTGAATTCCCTCTTTAGGGGGGGCGCTGTGCTCACAGCCGCGCTCCTTCTGTGTTCTTTGACTTTTTACTCGCAGACGCTAATCTCAGGAAACAATCCAACCACCCAGAACTCGCAGACGACGGTCAACCAGACGATTATCACCGTCTCCCACGAGAGCGGCTTGCTCTCCGGCTCACTGGCGGCGGCCATGCCCGTGATCGCCATCGCCGGAATGGCAAAAGAAGCCGAATCACCGACGATTAACGCCGAAGCGCCCGCCGCCGCCGCCCCGTCTCCGAACGCGAAGACCGACATGGGCGAAAGCCCCGCGCCCGGAGCGGCGCAGAGGTTCATGGCGACGGCCTACGCGCTGCCCGGACGCACCGCGAGCGGCCAGACCGTGCGTCGCGGCCTGATCGCCGCCGACAAGTCGCTGCCGCTCGGCACGCGCGTCCGTCTCGACGCCGGACGCTACAGCGGCGAATACGTGGTGGCCGACCGCGGCGGAAAGGTTCGCGGGCGCATCATAGACATCTGGGTTCCCAGTAACGGCGAGGCCATCCGCTTCGGACGCCGCCCCGTCAAGCTGACGATCCTCAGCTATGGCGCGAAGAGAGCCAGACGCACCCGTAAAACGGGCTGACGGCCGGGGACACTTCAAACTGAATAGCAATAAAAATAAAGGCTGCTGTCGTAATTGACAGCGGCCTTTGAATTTTGCGGCCTTTAAATCTTTGGCGGGCGAACAGGGACGGGCGCTCCGGTTGTTAAAACAGGGCTGCGTGCCGGTCGCGCAAAACGGGTTGCGGCGCGCGTTGCGGCGCGGTTAAGATGCCTACACACCGAAAAGCAATCACAAATTTGAAGGCCAGCTCTCTCGCACACCACAACGACAGATGGAAGATGCCCGCAATACGCCTACGCCCGCGCCGCTCGTCGAAGTCACGCGCGGCTCAATCACGGAATCACGCCACCGCGGCCACGTCGTCGCGGTTGACGGCGACGGGCGGATAGTAGCCCAACTCGGCGCGCCCGAAACCATCACCTACCTGCGTTCTTCCGCCAAGCCGCTGCAAGCCGTCCCGCTCGTCTCGACGGGCGCGGCCGACCGTTTCAACTTCACCCCGCAGGAACTCGCCGTCGCCTGCGGCTCGCACAGCGGCGAACCCGTCCACGAAGAGACGGTCGCCGCGATGCTCTCGAAGACGAATTTGAGCGCGTCAGCGCTCAAGTGCGGCGTACACGAACCGTTCGGCAAAGAGGCGGCGCTTGAGTTGCGCCGGAGCGGCGAAAAACCGCGCGTCTTGCAGAACAACTGCTCCGGCAAACACACGGGCATGCTCGCCCTCGCACTGCATCTCGGCGGCGCGCCCGAAACCTACGACCAGCCAGATAACCCAGCCCAACTCGCCATCGCCCGCACGGTCGCGCAATTTTCCGGCGTGCCCGTCGAAGACATCGCGGTCGGCGTTGACGGCTGCGGCGTGCCGGTCTTTGGTATCTCGGTGCGTGCGATGGCCTTGACGTACGCACGCCTCGTCGCGCCGCCCAACAGTTTCGACGCGGAAACGCGCCACGCCGCATCGCGCATCGTCGGGGCAATGCGCACGCACCCGGAACTCGTCGGCGGCACGAGCGAGCGGCTCGACACAGAACTCATGCGCGCCGCCGGGGGCGTGATCTCGAAGGTCGGCGCGGAAGGGGTCTACACTGTGGGCGTGGAGCCTTCGGAGCGCTGGCCGCGCGGCCTCGGACTCGCGCTCAAGATCGAGGACGGCGAGGACAGGCGCGCACGCCCCACCGTCGTCATCGAATCGCTCAGACAACTCGGCGTGCTCGATGATGCCGCGCTTGAGCGGCTCGCACGTTACGCGAAGTTCGTCGTGCGCAACCATCGCGGCGACGAGGTGGGCGAAGTTCGGGCTTCTTTCGAGTTGAGGCGGTAAAAAAGGCGCGTTCGTAAAAAAAGCGGCGATGTGAAAAGTTTGCTGACGGCGGAAATGCCGCCAAATGCACCTGTTACGTCTGTTTTGCGAACTAAAATAATTCAGGTGTACACAGGGGGAGTATAAAAACCGTGCAGATTTCCGGTCGGACTGAAAGCGGGGCAAATGTCGGGCGGGCGGGGCGGAAAACTCCCGACGCCCATTTTTACTGACCGAAATTTGAATTTCAAAAGCGGGGCGACGACCGTAGGATTTGTGGCATGCTCGTTGCCAAGAGTAGAAACAGTTAATATTGATAATGAGTAGATAGTGTTATCGGGTTGGCTCGGAGACGGCAGTGAGTGATAGCTTTGGGGGAGGCTTTCTCTCACTTCATGTCGGTAGCGGTTCTTTGGGGGAACGGAAACGTTACGGGCAAGCGGTCGAAGAGCTTTGGTTGCTGGGTTGTCGGTCACCGTCTGTAGTGCTTTGGGGGAACGCTACAGGTAGTCCGGCAACCCGCAAACTTGGTCGAGGGTAACGCTGCGAAGTGCTTTAAGTAAAAAAGCGCGGTGAGTGTTGGGGGACACTTACCGCGCTTTTTTACGTTTGCCTGAAGGTTGGTCTCCGGCCGGTCGCGTCTAAACGGCCGCCGTCTATTTATCGCCCTGCCCGATTAAGCGCGCCGTATTGCTCTGCGCGCTCATCTCATCAATGTTGAGGCGCAGCATGCCGCCCGCGTCCGAGAACTTTTCGGTGAGCGCGGCCTGCGCGCGTCGGCGCATGAAAATCCACCCGCCGAAGATGCCGCCGATGGTGAGGCAGATGACGATGGCGAGTCCTGTCGCCTTCACCGTGTTGACGATGACGCTTGTGGACATGTTCAGCCACGCGCGATTCGCACGCTCAACGGCATAAGGATTCTCGCCGAGCCAGCGCACGTCTTTCTCATACGTCACCTTGTCAATCAACCCCGCCGCAGCCCGCTCGTCCGGCGCGTCAAAAACGAACACGGCGTAATTGCCGACGCGACGGTAGGCGGAAGGCACGGGCTTGCCTTCGCCGGGCAGCGCGGCGATGCGTGCGTTGATGGCGGTGTCGCCGTCGGAGGCCAACTGCGGCGTCGCGTATTCGACGATGACTAAGCGTCCCGCGCCGTAAGTTGCCGATACGGCTTCGGTGCCACCCGCGAAAGAGACGGCGTCGAGCACGGGACGATTGCCTGTAATCTCCTGCAATTGTGCGGAAGTGACAGCATAATAGGCGTCATCCCGCACCGTCTCCCAATCGGGCAGGTGCTTGATGAGGACGGGAATCTCGCCCGTTCCGGCGTCCAGAATGTCGGCGAACGAACGCGCGAAGGCGTGCAGAGGCGCATTGTCGTTGCTTAAATCCGTCGAACCCTCGATGACGGCGACGGTCGCCCCTTTCGCCAGATACACTTCATGGTATCCAGAATCGAAGGCCGCCGTGACGCCCAAGTCCAACTTGCGCAGCATCCCTTTAGTCTTGGCAATCTTCCGCCGCTCCTCATTCTTCACAAAAGCGTAAGCGGCGGCGTCTGATCGCAGCTTGATTAACTGAACCCCGAAAGTGTCGCCCTTTGGCGAGGCATAGGTGCGCGTCGCTGTGGAAACTGCGCCGATCTCCTCCGGCTTGACGTGCTCGAATAAACCGCCGGTCAGACGCGCGGGGGCGGTAATAGCGCGTGCGTCCCCGACTTTGGCCGGCAACAACTTCGCCGCCTCGTCGAAAGTCAGACCTGCCAGAGCGGGCATCGCGAGACAGAGCAGGAGAGCGAACACGGAAAAGAGTCTGAGAAATTGTGATAGACGCATGGAGTATCCCTTAAACATCGGGGCGAAATAAAAGCGAACAGGCGACGTGTATTTTGATGCCCGCAGCAATGCGCTCGTTGTGTTGAACTTAATAGTAACCGTCGGGCTGGATTTAGTTCCAGCGACGCAGTTCGCGCAGGAGCAGTTCGGCGTGGCGGCGCGGCTGCGGGATGTTGTCGAGGAGCGTCTGGCCGCCGACTTCGTTGGCGTTTTCGATGACGAGGTCGCCGAAGCCGAAGATGCGCTGCGGGATCGTGGTGGAGACGGTCACGTCCTGAATGTTGCGCAAGGGGATGTTGCGCGTCTTGCGCGCGATGAGTCCCTGGTCGATCTCGATCTTTGAGTCGGTCAGCGTGTACTTGATGGTGTTGCGCTTCAGGTGCTTGTAGGCAGGGATGAGCAGGAGCGGGAGCGTCAGGAGCACACTGATGGGCGCGGAGATGTATTGCCCTGCGAACATCGCGAGCAGGATGCTCAAGCCGACGGCCGCCGCTGCGGCCAGAAAGTAGCCGATGCCGATGAAGAGAAAGGTCGGGCGCACGCTGAAGATGATGCGCTCGGCTTCGTCGGCGTCGCGCGGCGTCCGGGTGGCCTGCGTGGGCGGCTCGCGCTGTAGACTCGCCGGGCGATCAGGTTGCCGGACGGCGGTCAACTCCTGATCGAGTGAGGTGCGTACGCGCTCAGCGGCCGTAGCGTCGGGCGACGACGGACGGCCGCCGCGCGAGGCCACGCGCGTCGCTTCCGTGTCGGCCGGCGCGCCGCAGGATGAGCAGAAGCGTACGCCGGCCGGAATGTCTGCGCCGCAGTTCATACAGTACATAAGTTTCACTCCTTCAATCGGTGAGTCCGACCGTTCGCACGCAGGTCAACAACTCCTCCGGGTCATACGGCATGGCGACGAAACCGCGCGCGCCGAGCCGACCCGCCTCTGCGCGCACGCGCTCGCGCTCCGGCGCGTTCGAGAGCAACAGCACGACGGGCAACGGCAGGCGTTCGTGGTGCTGCCGGTGCAGGCGGCGCAGGGCTTCCAGCCCGTCTATGCCGTAGAGGGCATCGTCAATCACGAGCAGGTCGGGGCGTTCGATGCGCAACAGGTTGATGGCCTGCAAACCGTCGAAGGCGGCGCGCACTTCGTAGCCCGCGCTCCTGAGCAGCAGGTTGGTCTGCGCCATGCGCGCCGGGTCGGAGATGGTGAGCAGGAGGCGTCGCGGCATGAGCGCGCCGCGCGTGCGCCGTTCGCGTTCGCGCGCGGCAGCATCGGCCGCCGCCTGTGCGAGCGTCCCCTGCCCGCCGCCCGCGCCCACGCCACCGCCCGCGGGCATCATCGAAGTCTCCATGTCCGTCTGTTTCGACTCGCGCACCGCCCGCGACGGCGAGAAATCCACACGCGCTTTTCGTTCCGCCGCTTCTGACCCGGGCGCAACGGAACTATGCGAAGCGAACGAAGCGGGTGCGCCCTCGCCGGCCGACCTGTCCGCCGCCAGAAGATGAGCCGTAGAAGTTTCTCGTGACTCTTCGGCGGCCGGCGGGCGCATAGGTCGGAGCGCGGTTTCGGCCTGCTCGATCAAACTCTCGATCTCCGTGCCGTCCGAAGGGAAAGAGGCGAGACTGATGTCGAGCGAAATGCCGGAGGGTTGCGTCGCCTGAAACTCCGCACTCAAACGCGCGAGGTCTCCGTGCGCCGCCTCTCCGGTCTTTTGCGGGAGGTAGACGAGCAACAGCGTCGGGCCGTAAAAAGCGACCGAATCGATGCGCCGCAGATTGAGGCGGAAAAAATCGTGAGCTTCGGCAAGCGTGCGGCTCAACGATGTCGCTCCGGCGGCCGTCGGAGTTTCACCCGTCGCGCTGACTGCGGCGGCGACGAGCGCGAGCGCGCCCGTCGAGCTTTCGCCAATGTCTGCGCGGACGGCTTCGAGCAGTTGCAGGAAGTCGTCTATCTCTGCGCGTCGTTCGAGCATGGCGAGCGAGGCGGGGCGGCGTCCGACCTCGGCGCGCCAGAAGAGTGCTTCGAGGCGTGCGGCGATTTCGGCGGGCGGGGTCGAGAGCGCGAAGTAGTCGTCCGCGCCGATGCGTGCGGCCTGCGCACGTAAATCCGCATCCGCGCGCTCAAACAACAGGACGAGCGGGAGCGCGGCGGTTGCGCCTTCGGCACGCAGGCGCGCCGCAAATTCCAGATTCGCCCGGCCGCGACCGCCGCCCGCGTCAACCTCTACGAGCGCGATGTGTGGCGCAAACTCCGCGATTGCCTGCGCCGCCTGGCCTGCGCGCGCGGCGCGCACCTCGTAGCCCGTCGCGGAGAGTCGTGCGGGGAGGGATTCGCCCGCGGGGCTGTGTGCGATGACGAGGACGCGGCGCGCGTGCGCGTCTCCGTGCTGGCGCGGGGCGGCGTTGCTCTGTGCGGCGTTCGACACGTTCGGGGACGACTCCAAAAATCTGCGGTTCGCGTGCGTGCAGCGAGAAAGATTCCTGACGCGCGTTTATCATACCTAAGAGCGTCGTTTAAGACCATACAGGCGAATCAAAGGATGAGGGATGAAGGATGAGGGATGAAATATGACTAGACCGCTTGACCCGCCTGAATGCTTTCGTCTTCATCTTGTGCCTACACCATTCATGATTTCTTCCCACTGTGCGCGCTCTCTCTGTCCTCTGTGTCTGCGGTAGTGAATACTGATGATTGCCACTCACCAACGCAGACACGGAGAGAGTACAGAGATGGCACAGAGTACAAATTAAATTAGGAGACCAACGCCACTGCCCTTTGCTGGTCTTCGCCGTAAAACGAAAGCGGGGCGTGTGTGGCATTCACACACGCCCCGCTTCAGTTAATTCGATTCTGCTCCGCGCTCGCTTGCTTTACTGCGTGACGAGCATCAGTTTCCCGTCGGGCAGACGGACGGCGTAGACGTTGCGTTCGTAGAGTTGTACGGCGGGTGTGTCTGTGGCGGCGCTTGCCACGGCGTCCGGCGTCTTCGCGACGACCGGCGCGCGGCGCGCCGTCTGCGGATCGCGCATCAAGGCGTAACGCTCGGAGATGCGCTTCACGTATTCCTGCGTTTCGCGGTAGGGCGGCACGCCCCTGTATTTATCCACCGCGCCCTCGCCCGCGTTGTAACCGGCGAGCGCGAGACCCACGTCGCCGTTAAAGCGATTCAACAGCCAACGCATGTAGCGCGTGCCGGCTTCGATGTTCTGCGACGGGTCGAAGATGTTGCGCACGCCGAAACGCGCCGCCGTCGCAGGCATCAACTGCATCAGCCCGCGCGCCCCTTTGGAAGAGACGGCCATCTTCTTGAACGCCGACTCGCGGTGCATGATCGAGTAGATCAACACAGGGTCTACGCCGTGGCGCATGCTCGAATCAACGATGTAAGAATCAACTTTGGGGTCGCCAGTCGTGAAGCCGTCGAGCGCCGCGCCCGCGTACATCGTGCGGCTCGCCGTCGGGCGAGCGTAGACGGTCGGCCTGACCGACACGTGTGCGCGCTCGAAAGGCGTCAGTGGGCGCGCGCCGTTGCGGCTCTTGCTCCTGGTGGGCGTCGGCGCGGGTGTGGTTTCGGCGGCGATGCGCACACCGCCCGCGATGTCGAAATTATCGTGATGGTAACGCGCGCCGTTTTGCGCCGGAGCGAGGGTAGCGCAGGTCGCGACGAACGCGAGCGCGAGGAACGGGAGGGAAAACTTTTTCATACCGCTTGCCTGTCTGGAAATATCCGTGTGCATTCGAGTCCGGACGGCGACGAGACGCAATTTGCTGTCAATGCCGTTTTTGCACCCGATGCTGAGAAAATTGAGAGGAAGGATGAAAACTCTCGTGAGAGCGTTTTCGTTTAGGGGCGCGTCCCTCTGAACGAGGACGCACTTTGAGAGTAGCACACAGGCGGAAACGGCGGCAACAACAAAGTTAAACCCAGTGCCGCAAAGTTAAAACTAGCGCTAAGCCCGGAAAATATAGGGTAATCACAAGGATATGACCGCAAATATCAATACAGGGGCGGCGAAATCCTCCGCTGCCCCTGCATTTATTGCGCGCCGGTCACATCCATTTGCACACTGCCATCAGGTTTTACAGGAGGACACGAGAGACTTGCACGGGGAGTTAAGTGGCCTTGCAACGTTTTATGCAACATTTGTGGTCTCCGCAGAGGTGGCGTGAGCGCCTTGAGAGCGAGGCGCTCACGTTGGCGAAGGGAGGCAAAGCGTCTCCGGTCAAGCAGTTAGCTTGTTGTTTCGGGTTGCGGCGCGTGGCTTTCCCGTTCCATTTCAGGGATTGACAGCGTATGTATGATGAGTGCGCTTTATCCTCAAGACCGTGCATCTAGCGCCTCACGCGCCACAACTCTTAAGTTAAGGAGAAATCTCATGAGAAGACTGCTCGTCGCTTTCCTCACGCTGCTTTGCATCGCGTCCATCTCGCTGGCCGCGCATCATGCCAGCCCGCCAAACGCCGCGCAGGCGGGCGCAAACGCGAAGCCCGCCGTCAAACGCGGCCCCGTCTTTCGCTCGACCAAAGAACAGATCAAACAGGCGCAAGCCCTTCTCAGGACGCGCGGTTTTTATGCCGGTCAGGACGACGGCAAACTGAGCGCCGACACGCGCGCCGCGCTCAGAAAATATCAGGAAGCCGAAGGTCTGAAAGTTACCGGCACACTCAACAAAGCCACGCTCGAACGGATGGGCGTCACCCTCACAGACAGACAGAAGCAATGGAAGCCCGCGACGTAAATCGCACAAGGGCGGACTTAAAAACTGAAGGGGCGGTCGGACGTAACACAGGTGAGTGACCATCCATGTTATCTCCGACCGCCCCTTCGATGTTGCGGAACGTTCCGGTTGCTTAAACGGCGTTTGCGCCGAGCAGGCGTTCGACCACTCCGTAACTCGCTTCCAAAGCCTCTGCGAGTTTCTCGACCTGCGCGCCGCCGCCCTCGGCCATGTCTGGCTTGCCGCCGCCGCGCCCGCCGATGATGGGCGCGAGTTCGCGAATGACCTGTCCGGCCGGGACGCGCCCGTGCAAATCTTTCGACGTGCGCACGATGATCGAGGCCTTGCCGTCGCCCTGCCGTCCGAGGACGACCACGCCGGATTTCACACGATCTAGGAGCGTGTCGGACAACTGCCGGAGACCCGCCGCGTCGAGTTCGCTGGCCTCGCGCGCGAGCACGCGGACGCCCGACACTTCGCGCACGTCGTTGCCGTTACCCGCAGACGCGCCGCCCGCGCCCGCCCCGCTCGCGAGTTTTTGTTTCAACTCTTCATTCGTGCGCCGCGCGCGCTTGAGTTCTTCCTGTAGGCGCTCAACCGTCGCCGGCAGATCGCCGCGCGTCGAGCGCAGGTTCGCCGCGACCTGATCCACCAGAGCCTCCGTCTCGCGGAAGCGCGAGAGCGCATCCCAGCCCGTGACGGCGCGAATGCGGCGCGTCCCCGAAGCGATTGACTCGTCGCTCACGATCTTGAACAGGCCGATGTCGCCCGTCGAGCGGACGTGCGTGCCGCCGCACAACTCCTTCGAGAAGATGCCTTCCGTGCCCGGCACGCTCAGCACGCGAACCTTCTCCGCGTACTTCTCGCCGAACAAAGCCATCGCTCCCGACTGCATCGCCTCTTCGAGCGCTAGTTCTTCCGTCGCCACCTGCTCGTTGCGCAGAATGTGATAGTTGACGAGTCGCTCGATCTCCGCGATCTCGTCGCGCGAGAGCGGCTGGAAGTGCGTGAAATCGAAGCGCAGATAGGTCGGCGCGACGACCGACCCGGCCTGCTTGACGTGCGTGCCCAACACCTCGCGCAACGCGGCATGCATCAAGTGCGTCGCCGTGTGGTTGCGCCGCGTCGCATCGCGCTTCTCCACATCAACGCGCGCCGAGACCGTGTCGCCGACTTTCAAACTCCCTTTTTCGACTTTGACCTTGTGGACGATCAAGCCTTGTGCGGGCGAATAGGTATCAACGACGGACGCACTCGCACTCTCGCCCACGAACACGCCCACGTCGCCCACCTGTCCGCCGCTCTCGGCGTAGAACGGCGTGTGATTCAACACAACCTCGCCCTCTTCGCCCTCGCTCAAAGATTGCACCTCGTCATCGCCTTTCAGCAACGCAACTATTTTCGACTCCTCGACGCTCGTCGTCTCGTAGCCTTTGAACTCGGAGCGCGTATCTGTGCGCCGCGAGAGGGCAACATAAACGGGCTTCGCCTTTTTGTTCTCCGCCGTGTGTTTCTCGGTTCCGCTTTGCTGTAGTTCTTTTAATTGATCTTCTATTTTCCTTCTGAACTCATCTTCAGTTATGGCTCTGAAACTTTCAGAACTATAGGTGCCAGCCGATCCGACCCATTCTTGCCAAAACTTATGGTTGCCTTGTGACAAAATCACATACATTAAATCAACCGGCGTTCCAAAAGTGTCATAGAGTTTTGCAAGCTCCATGAACTTCACTATCACCTCGCCTCTTTTTTCATTACGACTAGAAGCAATAAGTTCGTCAAGTTTCTTCAACCCAACCGTCAACGTCGCGCCGAATCGCTCCTCCTCGAAGCGCACCATCTTTTCGATGAAGCCTCGCTGCGTTTCGAGTTCGGGGTAAGCCTCTTGCATCTGTTCGACGACGAAGTTTGTGACTTCGTTGAAGAACAAGTTGTCTAAGCCGAGCGTGTTGCGTCCCTGATAGATGGCGCGGCGCATGATTTTGCGCAGCACGTAGTTCCTGCCCTCGTTGCCCGGCAAAATTCCGTCGGCGATGGAGAAGGCGGTGGCGCGCGCGTGGTCGGCGATGACGCGCATGGCGAAGCCTTCCTGCGTGTCGGGTTCGTAGTGCCGGTCGGCGAGTTTCGCCGTGAACTCGATGATGGGGCGAATCAAATCCGTGTCGTAGTTGGAAGTCTGACCTTGCAGAACGGCGGCGATGCGTTCGAGTCCCATGCCCGTATCGACGGAGGGTTTCGGTAAAGGCTCAAGCCTGTAAGATGAATATTTCCCGGTCTGCGGGTCTCTCTCGCCTTCGCCGATGCGGTTGAACTGCATGAAGACGAGGTTCCAGATTTCCATCGTCGTATCGCCGGGGCCGTTGACCAACTCCGGGCGATTCTTTGAGGGGTCTTCGGGGTCGTCGCCCATGTAGTAATGAATCTCGCTGCACGGGCCGCAGGGGCCGGTGTCGCCCATCTGCCAGAAATTGTCCTTGCGCCCGAAACGCAGGATGCGCTCTTTGGGCACGCCCACCTTTTCCCAGAGCGTCACGGCCTCTTCGTCCGCGGCGACTTCCTCATCGCCTTCGAAGACCGAGAACCACAAACGCGCCGGGTCGATCCTGTACTCGTTGACGAGCAAATCCCACGCATAGTGGACGGCGTCTTCCTTGAAGTAGTCGCCGAAGGAGAAGTTGCCGAGCATCTCGAAGAAGGTGTGGTGGCGCGCGGTCTTGCCCACCTCGTCCAGATCGTTGTGCTTGCCGCCCGCGCGGATGCACTTCTGCGACGAGGCGGCGCGCGTGTAGGCGCGCTGCTCCTGGCCGAGGAAGGTATCCTTGAACTGGTTCATCCCGGCGTTGGTGAACAGCAGGGTCGGATCGCCCGCAGGCAGCACGGGACTTGAGCGCACGCGCGTGTGGCCGTTGCGCTCGAAGTAGCTCAGAAAAAGTTCGCGAATTTCGTTTCCGGTCTTCATAAAAATACAATCGGTTGACAGCATCGAGCCGTCAAATTTCCGTCCTTAAGTTTGACCTATGAGTCTAGCACGAGGCGCGCGGGCGGGCGAAACTGCGGAATTGGCGGGCGTTTAGCTGGCGAAAACGATGACGACGGCGCGCGGAGCGATTAGTCGTTGCCGAAGCGTTCTTGAAACTAATCGTGCCAGGTGTCTTGGACGGGGGCGAGCCGTTCGCTCTGACTTTCGCTAATCGTCCGCGCCACTTCCGACGGCCTCTTCGTCCTCGTCCAGTTGGGCGGACGCGAGCGCGCGGACTTTGCTGATGATGAGATCGTAGCTGAAGCCGCGGCGCAGCAGGTGATCGAAGAGGCTTTTGGTCTCTTGTCGGGTCGTGGGGCGACCGCGCAGGCGTACGCGCTTTTCGATGGCGAGGTCTATGAGTTCGGCTTCGGGCGTGGCCTCGAAAACTTTTTCAAGCGTCTGTTCGGCGAGTTCGCGATTAATCTGCTTCATGTGCAGGTCGCGCGCCAGTTGTTGCCGCCCGACGGGCTTTTGCCGCACGCGCGCCGAAGCGTAGCCGAGCGCGAATTGTTCGTCGTCGAGATAGCCATACTCGCTGAGTTTGGCGATGGCGTAATCGGCGGCCTCTTGCGTAGTCCACTCTTTTTCGAGAAGGCGTTCGCGCAGTTCGGCGACGGAGCGCGGCTTGGCGGCAAGGAGTTTGACGGCGCGTTGCAGCGTGCGCGTGCGCGAGCGTTCGGGGTCTACGGGGCGTTTCGGACGCGCCTCCGTCTCCTCCTGCAAATTCCTCTCCGGCATCCTTCGTCTCGGCCTGCGCATGAGGCGATTAAAACACAGGGGAAGAGAGAATGGGAAAAGGAACCTTCCAACTCGGGCGGGAGTTGGCTTCGAGGATTCCGGCGGCGCGCGTGTGCGGAAGATGGTCTATCGGCAGTGGGGCGGAAACAACTTTTATTTCCGCCCCACTGCTCAGTGCGTGCAACGTTGAACCTTGTCAGGCGTCGCGGCGTGGAGACGGCGGGAATGGAGCCGCCGAATTTACAGCCCTCCTACGGGTTGATCGGCGGGTCGCAGCAGGGCGAATAAGTCCTCGTATAGAACGAGGTGTGACATCCTTCACCGACGAGAGGACAGGCATCGAACCAGCCACACTCGACTGTTTTAGTGGCGTCCGTGTAATAGATGGTGTAGGGCATACTCGGACACCGGCCGGCGCTGGAAGTCTTGCTTCCACATTTGGCTGATCGTTCCAGCCTGTTGTTCGGCGCGGAAGCCAGAAGTGTCAGGGTGAGAGTTACGAGCATCAGGATTCGTACGAAGAATTTCATGAGCGCTCCTTATCTGTTGACGTGCAGGGTGAGAAGGAAGCGCGCGGTGGGCGCGCGCCGACGTGTAAGGGGGAATCCTAGTTACAGGCGCACGATACTCCGCTCATATCTGAAAGGTCAATAGTTTGGTGTCGTGGCGAGGTTGAGAGAAGAGGTTGAGAGAATAGGCGCGGGTTCAAACGGAAACGGATTATCTACACGCCGCCTTTCAACATTCTCCCTGCCGCGCCTTTCAACATTCTCCTTTTCCCCTTACCCTAGAGCTTCATGGACGGTGTGCTCATCATAGACAAGCCCGCGGGTTGGACTTCGCACGACGTGGTGGCGCGTGTGCGGCGTGTGCTGCGGGAGCGTAGCGTCGGTCACACGGGCACGCTCGACCCTTTCGCGACCGGCGTGCTGGTCATGCTCATCGGCCGGGCGACGCGGCTCGCGCAATTCCTGTCGGGGGCAGAGAAGGAGTATGACGCGCTCGTGCGTTTCGGCTATGCGACCGAGACGGGCGACCTGACGGGCGCGCGGCGCGAGCGGCCGACGGAAACTGTGACGGGCGGCGCTGCGAACGACGTGCGGCCGCCGTGCGCGGAGTGGAGCAGGGAAGAGGTTGAGCGCGCGCTTGCGAGTTTGCGCGGGGAGTTGGAGCAGGTGCCGCCGATGTATTCGGCGAAGAAGGTGGCGGGGCGGAAGTTGTACGAGTTGGCGCGGCGCGGCGAAGAGATTGAACGCGCGGCGGTGCGCGTACGTGTTCGCGAGTTGGAAGTGTTGGAAGCGGACGGCAGAGCGCCGGGAACGAGTGGCGCGTGGCTGCGCGGAAACGAAGACGGCACATGCGACCTGCGCGTGCGCGTCGCCTGTTCGGCGGGCACGTATGTCCGCGTGCTGGCCGAAGACCTCGGCGCGCGGCTCGGCGCGGGCGCACACCTCGCGGCGTTGCGCCGCACGCGCGCGGGCGCATTTCGCCTCGCACAGGCCGTCACGTTGGACGCACTGGCCGAGCGCGTGGAGGCGGGCGACGCGGGCGAACTGCTCATCACGCCGGACGCAGCGCTCCCGGAGTTACCTTTCGTGCATCTAACGGCTGAAGACTCGCGCCGCGTGCGTCACGGGGCGGCGGTAAGCATCGGCGGCGATGGCGGTTCGCCGTGGCAGGAGGGCGAGCGGGTGCGTATGCGTGATGCGGCGGGAAGCTTGATCGCCATTGGCGTGTACGATGCGGCGCGCGGGCAGTTGCAGCCGCGCGTGATGCTCGATGTCGGGGATTGAAAAATAAGCGTTGATTTTCTGCCCCCGGTGCTGTGTTATAATTGCGGCAAGCGGCGGAAGTAGATGTCGCGAAAGGTCGCACGTCCCGCCCGTCGCTCTCTTTTGACAATCAAGTCCTAACAGGATTTCCCAAAGACTCGACGGCGCAGAGACAGGGTACGCACCCGCGCACGTCCCCACCTGTCGCATCGAGGCTTGTCCTAATACCAACGCGACTCGCTCGGACGCGGGCAACATGTATCAGCCCGGATGAAGTGACGAAGCCCTGAAAGCCACGCGAGCCGCCCGGAATAAAGCAGGAAGGGCGTGTCTTCCCCACGCCGTCCACGCGCGCGAAGCCGTTTTAGAGGTATCAAGGCTATGCACGAAGAGCAGGATGGCAAACACCAATTCAACATCAGCCAACGGCTCGAAGACTTGCGCCGCGAGCGCGAAGCCCTCCACTGGGAAGGGTCTTTCCGCGACTACTTCGAGTTAGTTTCACAAAACCCCAAACTCGCCCAACTCTCCCACGCGCGCGTCAACGACATGGTTCACGCCGCCGGGATCGAGAAACTCAACGAGGGCACGCGCGACGAAGTGGCGCGTTACAAGTTCTTCGCACAGGAACTCTACGGCATCGAAGAGCCGCTCGCGCGCATCGTCGAATACTTCAAGTCGGCGGCGCAGCGCCTCGAAGTCCGCAAGCGCATCCTGCTCCTGATGGGGCCTGTGGGGGGCGGCAAGTCAACCATCGTCACGATGCTCAAGCGCGGTCTCGAAGATTACACGCGCACCGATGCGGGCGCGCTCTACGCCATCAAAGATTGCCCGATGCACGAAGAGCCGCTGCACCTCATCCCGCACGAACTCCGCGCCGAGATCGAAAAGCATTACGGCATCTACATCGAAGGCGACCTCTGCCCGCAATGCCGCTACGCGCTCGAACACACTTACGGCGGCAAGCACGAAGACGTGCGCGTGCAGCGCGTGCTCTTCTCGGAGAAGGAGCGCGTCGGCATCGGCACGTTTTCGCCGAGTGATCCGAAATCACAGGACATCACGGAGTTGACCGGCTCCATCGATCTCTCGACCATCGGCGAGGTCGGCGTCGAGAGTGATCCGCGCGCCTATCGCTTCGACGGCGAACTCAACATCGCCAATCGCGGCGTGATGGAGTTCATCGAGATGCTCAAGTGCGATGAGAAGTTTCTCTACTCGCTTCTCACGCTCTCGCAGGAGCAGAACATCAAGACCGGGCGCTTCGCCATGATCTACGCAGACGAAGTGATCCTCTCGCACTCGAACGAAAACGAGTACGTCAGTTTCGCGGGCAACCGCAAATCGGAAGCCTTGCAGGATCGCATCATCCTTGTGCGCGTGCCATACAACTTGCGCGTCTCGCAGGAGGAACGCATCTACGGCAAACTCCTGCACCAGTCCGAGGTGTTGCGCAGCGTCCACATCGCGCCGAACACGCTCCGGGTGGCGGCCATGTTCGCCGTCATGACGCGCCTCGAAGACCCGAAGCGCGCCAACGTGGACATCGTCAAGAAGATGAAACTCTACGACGGCGAGGACGTGGAAGGTTACAAGTCGAAGGACGTGCGCGAACTGAAAGAGGAGACCGTGCGCGAAGGGATGGACGGCATCTCGCCGCGTTACATCATCAATCGTCTGTCGGGCGCGCTCGTGCGCGACGGCGTGACCTGCATCAACCCGATTGACGCCCTGCGCGCCATCAAAGACGGCTTCGAGCAGCACACCGGCATCAACTCGGAGCAGCGCGAACGCTACCTCAATCTCATCTCCGCCTCGCGCAAGGAGTACGACGAACTGGCGAAGATCGAAGTGCAGCGCGCCTTCGTCTACTCGTTCGAAGAGATGGCGCGCACCATCTGCAACAACTATCTCGACAACGTCGAAGCCTACTGCAACAAGGAACGCATCAAAGACCCGATCACCGAAGAGGAGATGGAACCGGACGAGGCGCTCATGCGCTCCATCGAAGAACAGATCGGCGTCTCCGACAACGCGAAGAACACTTTCCGCCAGGAGATACTCATTCGCATCTCCTCTTTCAGCCGCAAGGGCAAGCAGTTCGAATACACCTCGCACGAGCGTCTCAAAGAAGCCATCGAGAAGAAGATTTTCGCCGACCTCAAAGACGTGGTGAAGATCACGACCTCTTCCCGCACCCCCGACCCCGACCAACTGCGCCGCATCAACGAAGTCGTGGATCGTCTCGTCAAAGACGGCGGCTACTGCCCCGTCTGCGCCAACGAACTCCTGACCTACGTCGGCACACTGCTCTCGCGCTGACCGCCGGGGCGCATGCATCGCAAACCCTGCAAGCGGAAACGCCCGTGCCTTTCAACCTCAAAGGCGCGGGCGTTTTGTTAATCTCAAATTGATTATGCGAAGACACCGAAAGAACAACTTAAATTCTTCTAACGACTAACGCCATGAGCAACCTACTTCGCCGCCTAATACAACAGAAGCCACATGAATCAACCCGTGTCGCTACTCTCATCGAAGAAGCACGGAAGAATCAAGCAACTACGCTGCATTTATCTGACCAAAATTTGACCGAGTTGCCGGAGTCCATCGGCCAATTAACTCAGCTTCAAACTTTAGACCTCTCAAGTAATCAATTGACCAAGTTGCCGGAGTCCATCGGCCGGTTGACTCAGCTTCAATCTTTAGACCTTTGGGCAAATCAACTAACTCAGTTCCCAGAGTCCATCGGTCAGTTGACTCAGCTTCAAACTTTAGACCTCTCATATAATCAATTGACCGAGTTGCCGGAGTTCGTCGGTCAGTTGACTCAGCTTCAAACTTTATATCTCTCAACTAATCAACTGAGCGAGTTGCCAGAGACCATCGGCCAGTTGACTCTGCTTCAAACTTTAGCCCTCTCAACTAATCAACTGACAGTGTTGCCAGAGTCCGTCGGTCGGTTGGTTGAATTAAAGGTGTTATTTCTTGATGAAAACCAACTCACCGGCTTGCCGGAATCATTGAGGAATCTCAACTCTCTCGAAGGATTGTATCTTCATGGTAATGATACGCTCGATTTGCCAGCTGAAGTGCTTGGTGCCAGTTGGCTAGAGTCTAGTTCCAAAGAGCGAGCGAATCCTGCCGAGATTCTTAACTATTACTTTCGGGTGCGGGGCGGTCGGCGTCCATTGAATGAGGCCAAGCTTATTTTGTTGGGGCGCGGCGCGGTGGGCAAAACCTCACTTGTCAACCGGCTGATACACAATAAATTCAAATTGGGCGAGGAGAAGACTGAGGGCATCCGTATCACGGAATGGCCGCTCCGGCTCAACGGCAATGAGGACGTGCGCCTCAACGTGTGGGACTTCGGCGGGCAGGAGATCATGCATGCCACGCACCAGTTTTTTCTCACCCAGCGCAGTCTCTACCTGCTCGTCCTGAACGGGCGCGAAGGCGGCGAAGACGCCGACGCCGAGTACTGGCTCAAACTCATCGAGAGCTTCGGCGACGAATCGCCCGTCATCGTCGTGCTCAATAAGATCAAAGAGCATCCTTTTGACTTGAACCGTCGCGCCCTGCAACAGAAGTATCCGTTTATCCGCCACTTCGTCAAAACGGATTGCGCGAACAAAACCGGACTCGCAGAACTGCGCAAAGCTATTGAGCGCGAGACGGACAGCCTCGAAAACCTGCGCGATGCGTTCCCGGCAAGCTGGTTCCAGATCAAGGATCAGCTTCCCAAGATGCAGAAGAATTATTTGAGTTTCGATCAATACCGCGAGGAGTGTGCGAGACTTGGCGAGAAAGACCCGGCCGCTCAGGAGTTGCTAGCGGTCTATTTGCATCGGCTCGGCATCGCCCTCAACTACAAGGACGATGCGCGATTGCAGGACACACACGTGCTCAATCCGCGCTGGGTGACGGACGGCATCTACAAAGTTCTCAACTCCGAGAAGTTGGAAAAACAGCGGGGCGAAATCCGTTTGACCGATCTGCCGGGAATTCTTGACCGCGAAGAGTACCCGCAGGGGATGCACCGTTTTCTCTTCGATCTGATGCGGAAGTTTGATCTCTGCTTCATCTTTCCCGATGACGATACGCATTACCTGATCCCCGAACTCCTCGACAAACAGGAATCGGAAGCTACCGCTGAATTCGAGCCGGAGCGGTGCTTGAATTTCCAGTATCATTATCCGGTGTTGCCGGAAGGGCTGTTGCCGCGTTTCATCGTTCGCACACACGCCTTGAGCGAAAATTTACCGCGCTGGCGCACGGGCGTGATCCTGGCGTTTGAAGGCAACCGCGCTTTGGTGAAGGCCGACGTGCAGGACAAGAAAGTTTTCATCTCGGTCTCCGGCACGCCTTCCGGTCGCCGCCGTCTGCTGGCGATCATCAGGTCGGAGTTCGAGCGCATTCACAGCGACATACGCAACTTGCAGCCGCAGGAGATGGTTCCCGTGCCGGGACGGCCAAACTCGGTCGTGGCTTATAAGAAACTGCTGGTGATGGAGCAAGGAGGCATCGCGAACTTTCCAGAGGTGATCGGCAACGACGTGATTGACCTGTCCGTTCGGGAACTGCTCGACGGAGTTGACCTCGAAGGCACGCGCCGGAAGGAGCGAACGACGCCGAGCGAACTACAGCCCGCAAAGTTGTTCTACAGCTATTCACACAGAGACGAAGGGTTGCGCAACGAGTTGGAAACTCATCTCACGCTTTTGCACCGGCAAGGCTTGATCGAACCGTGGTCTGACCGCGACATCGAAGCGGGCGACGAGTGGAAACGAAAGATTGACGACAATCTGGAACGCGCCGACATCATTCTGCTGCTCGTGAGCGCCGACTTCATCGCTTCCGAGTATTGCTATGAGATAGAGATGAAGCGGGCGCTGGAGCGGCACGAAAAGAAAGAAGCGCGGGTGATTCCCGTCATCGTGCGCGATGTTAACTGGCGCACCGCCCCGTTCGGTAAACTGCAAGCCTTACCGGGAGACGCTTTGGCCGTCACCAAGTGGACGGATAAAGACTCTGCATGGCGTAGTGTTGCGGAGGGAATTGAAAATGTGGCGCGGCAGATGCGCCAGCACCACGGCAGGCCGAGAGCAGGGAAATAGTAGACAGCAGGATTCGCGAAAGGCGATCCGGCGAGTTCGCAAATTGTTGTTCAAGCCGCGCGTGTGACTCCTCGTTGGGTCTATAATCATCGCAGTCGTGAAACATGCGCCCGCCGGCTGTGCACGGGTGTTCTGCACAACTCTCGAAGGCGCGCGCGTTTGGCTTAACTGAAACTTTATGAAGCTACGTTACTGGATTGGCGGAGCGACGGCGGTGGCGGGCAGTGCGCTGGCGTTGAAGTTGATGCTGCGCCCGGAGGACGTGGAGTGGGGTGAGCACCGCGAGCGTCTGCATCATGCGGAGCGGTCGCGCTTCGTGGAGATCGAGGGCGTGCGCGTGCATTATCAGGAGGCGGGCGAGCGGGATGCGCCCGTGATGGTGTTGATCCACGGGTTCTGCGCGTCGAACTTCGTGTGGAACGACGTGCTTGTGCCTCTGGCGGAGGAGGGATTTCGCGTTGTTGCGCCAGACCTCGTGGGCTTCGGATTTTCGGGGAAGCCGGGGGAGGGCGAGTACACGATTGAGGCGCAGGCGCGCATCCTCGTCGGGCTGATGGATGCGCTCGGCATCGGGCGCGCGACGCTCGTCGGCAGTTCTTACGGCGGCGCGGTGGCGGCCGTGTGCGCGCTGGATTACCCTGAGCGCGTCGAGCGCTTGGTGCTCGTCGGCGCGGTGTCGAATGATGAAATTACACGGCGGCCTCTGCTGCGCCTCGCCGCGACGCCCCTCATGGGCGAAATGCTCGCGCCCGTGCTGCTCGACGCGCGCCGGTTTGTGAAGAATCGCCTGCGTACGACTTACGCCGCGCAGAACGGCTACATGCTCGACAACGCGCGCATTCTGGCGCACCAGCGCCCCCTGCGCGCGGCGGCCACGCACCGCGCCATCCTGCGCACGCTGCGCAACTGGAGCGCGACGCGCATCGAACAGGAGGCCGCGCGCATCACACAGCCGACGCTGCTCGTCTGGGGCGCGCACGACCGGGACGTGCCGCTGCGCCACGGCGAGCGCCTGCACGAGTTGATCGGTCAGTCGCGCCTGTTCGTCTTCCCACATTGCGGCCATTTGCCGCAGGAGGAACGCCCGCCGGAATTCGTCTCGGTCGTCGCGGAGTTTTGCCGCGGCGCTGAAGAGACGGGCGTCGCCTGAGTCGGGCGCGCTCGCGAGAGGAGTTTTATCAATCATGTCTGTACAGCGCAACGATTGGTCTTTGCAGCGCAAGGGCATCATCGATCAGGAGCGGCATAAGGATCGCGTCAAAGAGGCGATCAGGAAGAACCTCGGCTCCATCGTCTCGAACGAGGCGATCATCCTGTCCGACGGCAAGCGCAGCGTGAAAGTTCCGATCCGCTCGCTCGACGAGTACAAGTTTCGTTTCGACCACCGCAAGCGCAAACACGTCGGGCAGGGCGACGGCAAGACGCGCGTCGGCGACGTGCTCGCGCGCGAGGACGGGCAGGGGCAGGGCAAGGGAAAAGGCCCGGCCGGGCAGGACGCTGGCGCGGAGTATTACGAGGCCGAAGTCAACATAGACGAACTCGCCGCGCTCATCTTCGAAGACCTCCAACTGCCCTTTCTCGAAGAGAAGGCCAAAAAAGCCGTGCCCGCGAAGACGATGCGCTTTAACGAAATCCGCCGCACGGGCGTGATGGCGAACCTCGACAAACGGCGGCTCATACTTGAGAACATCAAACGCAACGCGCGCTCAACGGCGGGCGCGAAGTTCGGCAACGTCAAAAAAGAGGATTTGCGTTTCAAGAGTTGGGAAGAGGAGCACCGCTACGAGTCGAACGCCGTCGTGCTCGCGTTGATGGACGTGTCGGGTTCGATGGGCGAGTTCAAAAAGTACATCGCGCGTTCCTTCTTCTTCTGGATGGTGCGTTTCCTGCGCACGAAATATGACAACGTGGAGATCGTCTTCATCTCGCACCACACGGAGGCGAAGGAGGTCACGGAGGAGCAGTTCTTCACGCAGGGCGAATCGGGCGGCACGGTCGTCTCCTCCGCGTATCAACTGGCGCTGGAGATCATCGCGGCGCGCTACAACCCGCGCGATTGGAACGTCTACCCGTTTCACTTCTCCGACGGCGACAACTACTACTCGGACAACGAAGAGGCCGTGCGCCTGGCCGACGAGTTGATCCGCACGTGCAACCTGTTCGGCTACGGCGAGATCGGCGAGGAAGGCACGAGCGGCTATCGTCGTTCGTCGGGCGCGCTCTTGTCCATCTTCAAGGATCGTTTGCATCGCAAGGAACGCTTCGTCGGCGTGCGCATAGACGAGCGCGAGGACGTGTACCCGGCGCTCAAACAGTTCTTCGGGCAGCGCGGAGTGGAAGCCTGAGGAGGAGCCGCGCCGCCGCCGCGTCGCCGTGAGGATATTAAAGAGTTATGGCAGACGACCGCGAAATCAAAGACCTCGAACGCGCGCTCGAACAAATCTGGGAGATCGCCGCGCGCCTCGGTCTCGATCCGTTTCCCACGCGCTTCGAGATCGTGCCCGCCACCGTGATGTACGAGATCGGCTCTTACGCCCTGCCCGGCCGTTACTCGCACTGGACGTTTGGCAAAGCCTACCACCGCATGAAGACCATGTACGACTTCGGCCTCTCGAAGATTTACGAAGTGGTCATCAACACCAACCCGTCCTACGGCTTTTTGCTGGAAACCAACAGCCCCATCCAGAACAAGCTCGTGATGGCGCATGTTCTCGGCCACGTGGATTTCTTCAAGAACAACGCCTACTTCTCGAAGACCAACCGGCGCATGGTCGAGTCGGTCTCGTCGCACGCGGGGCGCATGAGCGAGTACGAGTTCAAGTACGGGCGCAAGACGGTCGAAGAGTTTCTCGATGCCGTCCTTTCAATCGAGGAACACATCGACCCGAACTTTTTCATCAAACAGGAGCGCCCGCCGCAGGACGCGGAGCAGGAGCGCGCCGCACGGCCGAAGGAAGGCCGCTACGACGACCTCTGGCAACTCGGCGAACCAACCGTGCCCTACGCGCCGCCCGTGCGTGAACTGCCGCGCGGCGAACGCCTCCCCGAAAAAGACCTCGTCTATTACATCATGCGTAACTCGCCCGCCCTCTCCGACTGGCAGCGCGACGCGATGATGATGATCCACGAAGAGATGGAATACTTCGTGCCGCAGATGCAGACGAAGGTGATGAACGAAGGCTGGGCTTCGTTTCACCACGCGCGCATCATGCGCGAGTTGGACTTGCCGGATAGAGAACTGCTCGAATTTGCCGAACTCCATGCGGGCGTCGTCTCGCCGCAGAAGGGGCAGTTGAATCCTTATTATCTCGGCTACAAAATTTTCGAGGACATCGAGCGGCGTTGGGACAACCCGACCGCAGAGGAGCGCGAGCGTTTCAATCGCCGCGGCGGCGAGGGGCGCGAGAAGATTTTCGAGGTGCGCGAACTGGACAACGATGTGTCGTTCCTGCGCAATTACCTGACCGAAGAGTTGTGCGAGGAGTTGGACTTGTTCGTGTACGAACTCGTGGAGGAAGAGGAGTGGAAGGTGACGGAGAAGCGTTGGGAGCGCGTGCGCGATCAACTCGTCTCGAACATGACCAACTTCGGCTTCCCCTACATCGTCGTCGCCGACGGCGACTACAACCGCAACCGCGAACTCTACCTCAAGCACCAGTACGAAAGCGCGGAGATCGATGCAAACTACGCGCGCAAAGTCCTCGAATACGTCTACCGCCTCTGGGGTCGCCCCGTCCACCTCGAAACCACCGCCGACGGCGAGCCGCTCGTCATGCGCTACAACGGCGAGGAACACGACGAAGACTGACCGCCCGCACATGCCCGCTGACCTCTATGTGGGCTCGCGCATATCTTACAATTCTTAGCGCATAAGCAGCTCTGAATTTGCGCATACCCTTCTTCAAACACAAACTGAAAAATTTCCAGCATAAGTTGAGAATTTGTAGATGCCCTAATAGTGCATTGCTAGTTCACTTGAAGTGAGAATCTTGAATCTGTGTGATGTGTGAATCTCCATACTAGAGCAGATTTCACTTGAACAGGCCACAGGCAGCGAGTATGCTGCGCGCCCATGAAGCCTTACTCCTTAGATTTGCGCCGCCGCGTGCTGGACGCCTACCGTGGTGGCGAAGGTTCGCAGCGACAACTCGCCGCCCGCT
>DASVPS010000008.1:0-7169 GCA_036389555.1 Pyrinomonadaceae bacterium | reverse complement strand
CATCTTTTCACTCCTTAACTGTATCGCCCTGTTTCCGTCAGGTCATCGTAAATCATGCCGCGCCGGTCTTTCTTGGCTTTGGTGGCGGCGGTGTAGCCGCCCTCTTCGTTGCGGCTGATTTTGTTCTGGGCGTAGAGACCTTCGAGGACAAATTCGCAGGCCGCGATGGTTTGCGCTTCGTCCGTGCGTTTGAAGTCGAAGGGGATCGTGACCGTCTCGATGAGTTCGGGCACGGCTTCGAGAAGCGTGACGCACTCGGCGGCGGAGGCCGTGTCGGCGAGACGCAGGTTGTTGCCTTCGTCGAACCAGCGCACGGCGGCAGTGAAGTCTATGCCGACGAAGTAGCCTTCGTGGATTTCCCCTGCGGCGCGTTTGATCAGGTCTCTGGCGATGCGGCTCGCGCCCACCTGCTCGCCTTCGTATTCGAGTTCCATCTTGCCGGTCATCGAGGGCAGGGCGGCGTAGATGTCGGAGATGCGCGGAACGATTTCGTCTTCGCCCGTCAGGAGCGCGCGGCGTTCGGCGTTCGAGACGACGGATTCCATGACGGTGATCGGGAGGCGCTGCGAGACGCCGGAGCGTTTGTCTATGCGCTGGTCGTCGCGCGCCTCGAAGGCGATCTGCTCGACGAGTTCGCGTATGAAGTCGGGCACGCGCAGACTCCCTTCAAAGCCCTCGCGCTTCGTCCACGCCTCCTGCCGGGTGATCTCGACGCCGAGTTGGAGGTCTGCCGGGTAGTGCGTGGAGACTTCCGCGCCGATGCGGTCTTTCAGCGGCGTGATGATCTTGCCGCGCGCCGTGTAGTCTTCGGGGTTGGCGGAGAAGACGAGCATCACGTCGAGCGCGAGGCGCACGGGGTAGCCTTTGATCTGCACGTCGCCCTCCTGCATGATGTTGAAGAGGCCGACCTGAATCTTGCCCGCGAGGTCTGGCAGTTCGTTGATGGCGAAGATGCCGCGGTTGGCGCGGGGCAGCAGGCCGTAGTGAATCGTGAGTTCGTCGCTTAAGAGATGCCCGCCCTTGGCGGCCTTGATCGGGTCAACGTCGCCGATGATGTCTGCGATGGTCACGTCGGGCGTGGCGAGTTTTTCGACGAAGCGCGCGTCTCTGCCCACCCACGCAATCGGTGTCTCGTCGCCGATGTCTTCGATCAACTGGCGGCTATACGCGCTGATCGGGCGCAGCGGATCGTCGTTGACTTCCGAACCGGCGATGACGGGAATCTGTTCGTCGAGCAAATTCGTCAACTGGCGGATGATGCGGCTCTTGGCCTGACCGCGCAAGCCCAGCAGGATCAAATTGTGGCGCGCGAGGATGGCATTTGTGATCTGCGGCACCACAGTCTCGTCGTAGCCGACGATGCCGGGGAACAGACGCTCGCCCGCGCGCAGTTTCGTGATGAGGTTCGCGCGCAGTTCATCTTTGACCGTGCGCACCCGATAGTTCTGCCGCTTCAACTCGCCTAAAGTTTTTGCCTGTGTCATCAATTTAAAATTACTTCCCTTGTGGTTCGGATGAGTGCTGAAATTTTAGCTACAGCCCGCGCCGGATGGCGCGCGCCGTCCGTGTCGTCTCATAATTTCAAAGGCGACTCCGCCCACTCTTCTTTCGTCAGCCCGTACCAGAGTTGGTCGAAGTATTCGCCGTTCGTGTAGATCATGCGGCGCAGCGCGCCCTCGCGCCGGAAGCCGAGCTTTTCGTGGAGCGCAACCGAGGCCGCGTTGTAACTATGCACCGAGACGGTGACCTTCTGATACCTCCGCTCCTCGAAATAATACTTGAGGACGAGCCGGATGGCCTCGGCCGCGTAACCCTTGCGCGTGTGTTCGCGTGCGACGTGGATGCCGTACATGAAAGTGCCGTGCTGCGGTTCGCAGTGGTGCGTCGCAATCGTCCCGACCGGCTGCCCCTTCGCGTCTTCGATGACCCACGTGAAGGCATCCTGCTCAAGCGTTTTGAGCGACTGCTGCCGGACGAAATCCCGCACGCGCTCCGCGGACACGGGCGGCCAGACATGCTCCAGTCGCCGCGACATCTCGCTGTCGAGATTCCAGCGGAAGAACGTCTCCGCGTCTGACGGCTCGATGCCGCGCAGGCGCACCTTCTCTCCCTTCCAAAAATTCATCCGACCTCTCCGACTTGAACCGGCGCCGCACGAACCTTGAGTTTAACTAACCCGTCAACTCGCCGCGGCGTCCGTCTCACACGCGACGAAATTCCCGTCCGTCGTGCGCCGGACGAGTTTGTCCGCTTCTAGTTTTTCGAGGTGCGCGAGCACCGCGCGCTCGGCCATTGCGTGCGCTTTCGGGTGTATGTCCGCATAGACGCGCGCGACGATCTCACGCGGCGAACACGCGCCCGCTCGGACGGCGCTGAGGATGTTCCGCTCGCGTTCGAGCCGGTGCGCGATGTACTCCTCGATTTTGGCGCGGGGCGCGGCGACCGCCGGGCCGTGGCCGCCGAAGAGAACTTTGACGCGCGGCAAGAGCGCGCGATAGCGTTCGAGCGACGCGAGATAATCGCGCACGTTGCCTTCGGGCGGATCGATCAGAACCGAGCCGAGGCCGACGATGTTGTCGCCCGTGATGAGCGCTTCGGTGCGCGCCTCGTAAAAGCTGAGATGGCCGCGCGTGTGCCCCGGCGTGTGCATCGCGCAGAGCGTGAGCGAAGGCTCGCCCGCGAGTTCGATCGAGTCTCCGTCTTCGATGAAGCGATCCACCTGAAGGTGGCCGCGCAAGCTCTCAGCCGTCTGCCGGTGCGCGGCGACCGCTATGCGACCGCCCAGATGCCGCAAGAGCGCGCCCGTGCCCGCGACGTGATCGGGATGATGATGCGTCAGGATAATCTCGCGGAAGCGTCGGCCTTCCGCCGTGAGTTCGTCCACACAGGCGGCGAGCGCGGCCTGTTCGTCTTCGTAGGGCGAGCCGGGGTCGAGCAGGACGAGTTCGCCGTGGCCGACGATGTAACAATTGGTGTGCGTGGCGGGCGGCTTCGTCGGCGTGCGCAGGGGAAAGCAGATGAAGCCGGGCATGAATTCGATGCGACGCACGGGTTCACGGCGCGCTTGCGGCACGCTCAGAAAACGCTCCGTTGTCTCTTCGTTCAGGCCGTCGCTCAAAACTCTCAGGGCGTGCAGCACGGGCGGCGCGACGAGAGCATCAGAACGCTCCCAACGCGCGACCGCTTCCGTCGCACGTGCCCACTCGCCGCTCTCAAACTCGGTCGTGAGGATGCGCGGCTCCTGCTTGCGCGGGCAGCGCACGAGAAAGAACCACGTGTCGAAGCGACGAGGGCTGAAGGGCGGCGTCACCCAACGCCCGGCGTAGGTGAAATCCTGCGCGTCCAGATGAAGCCCGTAGTGCGCGAGCAGTTGCGGGAAGGTCATGCGCTCGGAGGTGAGATCGTCCAGGACGGAGGCGAGTTGACCTTTCGTCAGGGCGTCCGCGCCGCGCGCGACGAGCACGCCGAGTTCTTCAAACAACTCGCGCGCGGCGCACGCGATCATCGCCGCGTGTTCAGCATCGGCGGAGTTGTCCACGGGCGTTTCGCCGTCTTCAGCGTCGCGCTGCCCGCCGGGAAAGGCGTAGAAGCCGCCGAGGAAGGCGAGGTGTTCGCCGCGCCGCGCCCAGAAGATTTGCGGCACCGCGCCGTCGCCTTCCGTTTCGCGCACGAGGATGACGGCGGCGGCGTCTCGCGGCACGGCGTCGGTCGTGCGGCGCGGCGCGCTGTCGGCCGTCGTAGTTTGCGATTCGTTCAGGGACATCTTCGGGTGAACATTCGTCTTCGCGGGAGACGATTTAACGCGCTCTAAAATTTATGCTCTGTCGTTTACGGGAGTGTGAGAAGTATAGCACCCGGAGGAAGGCAAAAGTAAAAAGGTGGAAGTGGAACCCGAAACTAAAAGGCAAAAGCGAAGCGGGGAGCAACGTTGCTCCCCGCTTCGCTTTTGCCTTTTTGCACTTTTACTCTCGACCCGACTTTACGCACGCGGCCTGACGGTCAGAAAGATCGTGTTGCCGCGCCGATTGACCAAGAGAAGCGCGGGGCGCGTGCCCGTGCGGCCGACGGCGGCGGTCAAGTCCGCACTCGAACGCACGGCCTGTCGGTTGGCCTGCACGATCACGTCGCCGCGCTGGATGCCCGCATCGGCGGCCGGGCCACTCGGGTCAACGTCGGCCACGACCACGCCCTGCGTGCCGGTCGGCAACTCGAACTCGCGCGCGAGTTCGGGCGTGAGCGGCTGCACGCGGACGCCGAGTTTCCCCGTCGTCTCGCCCGTCGCGCCGCCCGGTTCAGCGCCGCCGGGTTCGCCCTCGCGCCGCGCCGTCTGCGTAAACTCGCCGAGCGTCGCACGCACCTGCTGGTCGCGCCCATCGCGGACGACCGTGAGCGTCACCTCCGTGCCCGGCGCGGTGCTGGCGATGCGGTTGCGCAGGGAGTTCACATCGTTGACGGCCGTGCCGTTGACAGCAGTGATCACGTCGCCCTGTTTCAGACCGGCGCGCTCGCCCGCGCTGCCCGGCGTGACCACGCCGATGATGACGCCGCGCACTTCCTTCAAATCGAGGCTCGCCGCGATGTCGGACGTGACCTCCTGAATCTGCACGCCGAGTTGGCCGCGACGCACCTTGCCGCTCTTGACCAACTGCTCCATCACGCCCTTCGCCATATTTGAAGGGATGGCAAAGCCGATGCCGATGCTGCCGCCGGTGGGCGACAGGATTTGCGAATTGATGCCGATCAGTTCGCCGCTCGTGTTGACGAGCGCGCCGCCGGAGTTGCCGCGGTTGATCGGCGCGTCGGTCTGTATGAAGTTGGCGAAGCTGCCGTCGCCGACGCCCGAAGTGGTGCGCTCTTTGGCGGAGATGATGCCGGCCGTCACGGTTTGACCGATGCCGAGCGGGTTGCCGACCGCCAGCGCCACGTCGCCGACGCGCACTTTGTCAGAGTCGCCGAGCGGCAAGACGGGCAAATTCGTCGCCTCGATCTTCAAGACCGCGAGGTCTGACGGCGGGTCGGAGCCGACGACCTTCGCGGTGAGCACGCGGCGGTCGCCCAGTTCGACCCTGATTTCGTCCGCCCCGTCAACGACGTGATGATTCGTCAGGATGTAGCCGTCCGCCGTGACGACGACGCCGGAGCCTAAGCCCTCTTCGCGGCGCGGCGTCTGCGGCACGTTCGGAATGCGCTGCCCGAAGAACTCGCGAAACGCCGGGTCGTCGAGAAACGGGTGCTGCTGCGCCGTGCGCCCGCGGCGCTCTGAGCGCACGGTGACGACCGCAGGGGCGACGCGCGCCACCACGTCGGCGTAAGAGTTCTGCTGCGCCACGGCCGCGCCCGTCGCCGTCGTCGTCGGCGCGAAATTAAGCTGCGGGTTGTTGATCTCGGTCGCCTTCGACCCGACCGAATTGCACCCGACGAAGACCAGTGAAACGACCAGCGCACAGGCCAGCCGCGAGAGGCCGCGCACGCCGCGCGGCCGCGATTGTGTGGTAAGGATTTCGTTGTTCATAACCTTGTCCCTCTGTTGTTAAAATCGACTATATTTTTCCAGTTGATCTGATGCAGGTCAACCCTCTCGAATGTCTGATATTTAGATACGATCAGGGGCGCGCGCGGTTGCGTTAAGAATGTAAAATTACTGTTGCGGCGGCTGCCAGTAATCTTCACTCTCGGCGGGCGATGCGGCGGCAGCGGCGGCGGGGCGAATCGCGGCGGCGGCGGCGCGCCCGTCCGACTCCGCGCCCTGCTGCCTTGCCTGTGTGTAGTTGACGACGACTTCGGTGATCAATTTCGTGTTCGGGATGACGATGAGCTGCCCGTCGTGTGCGCGCACGAGCGTGTCGCGCATGCGTATGGTCTCGATCCTGCCCTCGTACTCGCCCATCCTGATCTCGTCGCCGATGTTGAACGGGCGATAGAGCAGCAGCATGATGCCTGAGAGCAGGTTCGAGAGCACGTCCTTGAGGGCGAAGCCGAGCGCGAAACCCGTCAGGCCGAGTCCGGTCACGAGCGCGCTCACGTTCAGTCCCGCTGCGCCGAGCGCGGTGACCGTGCCGAAGATGAGGATGCCGTAGTAATAAATTCTCGACAGCAGCAAAACGACGCCCGTGTCCGCGCGCACCCGCGGCGCGGCCAGCGCGATGATGCGCCGCCCCACCGACGCCACAAGCCAGAAGATGAGAAACACCAGCACGCCCCGAAACATACCGGGCAACGCGCGCAACAGGCTATTCTGCAACTCCGCGAACACTTCCGTGAGCGTCGTCGGAGGTTGTGGCGAAGGGGCTGGCGTGGGCGATTGGAGAAACATAGAAGAAAGTGATGAGTGATGAGTAATGAGTGATGAGTGAGAAGACAAAAGATTTTAACTCATCACCCATCACTCATTACTCATCACTTCTTATTCGTCGCTCCCGTAGCGGAAGCGTTCGCCGTCGCGCCCGTTCCAAGGGACGCCGCGCATGTGGTAGCCGCCCTCTTCCCAGAAGCCCGCGCGGTCTTCGGCGAGAAAGCGCAAACCCTTGATCCACTTGGCAGACTTCCAGGCGTAGAGTTGCGGGATGATGAGACGCGCCGGGCCGCCGTGTTCGGGCGGGATCGGGCGGCCGTCGTGCGACCACGCGACGAGCGAATCTTCGGCGAGGAAATATTCGATGGGCACGTTCGTCGTCCACCCGTAATCGTAGGCCAGCGCGACGACGTATTTCGCTTCCGGTTTGACGCGGACGAGTTTCGCCAGTTCGCGCGTCGCCACGCCGCCCCACACGTTGTCGAGGCGCGACCAGCGCGTCACGCAATGAAAGTCCGCATAAACTTTCGTTGCGGGCAAGGCCAGGAATTCGTCGAGCGACCACGCAAGCGGCCGCTCCACCAAACCTTCGATCTCAAACTTCCAGTTCGCCAGATCAATGTCGGGCGTGCCGTGCGCGTCGAGGACAGGCCACTTGCGCGTGCGCGTCTGGCCGGGCGGCAGGCGATGCTCACGCCGCGTGTCCGGGCTGATGACGATCTCGCCGTCCGCCAACGCTTCGGCCGGGCGCGGGTCTTCGCGCTGGTAATCCTCGTCTCTCATCAAGCCGCTCAGGAAACTCATAACGCTCCAAGACCCGTAAATCGTGAATCGTAAATCGTGAATAGAGAAAACCTGACTTCTTTCTATTCACGAT
>DASVPS010000007.1:0-9646 GCA_036389555.1 Pyrinomonadaceae bacterium | reverse complement strand
ATCATCGCCGAGGCCAAGGCGAAGGCCGCCGCCAGGATGGCCGCCGCAAAAGGAAACGCACAAACCGGCGCTGAGACGCCGACCGCGACCAAACCAACCGCTGGTGCGACATCGCCCGTCGCGTCCGATGAGGAAAAGGCCGCACGCATCGCGGAGGCGCGCGCCAAAGCCGCCGCCTTCAAAGGTGCTGGAGGTGAGCAGGGCGCAACGACGGCGGCGACGCCAAAGCCGCCTGCGGGCGGCGCAGCGGCCGCGGGTGCGCCGAAAGCCCCCGTCAAGAAGAAAGAAGAGGGGGCGAAGCCGACCGATGCCGCGAACCATCCCCTCGTCCGACGCCTGCGCGAACATCTGGACGGCGCGGTCATCGAGGCGTCGGAGTTCCTCGGCCAGTTGTCCGTGCGCATCGTGCCGGCGCGCGTCGTCGAAGTCTGCGAGTTTCTGAAACGCGATGCGGTGTCGCCGTTCGATTATCTCTCCGACCTCACCTGCGTACACTTTCCCGAAAACACCGACGCGCCTTTCGAGGTGGTCTATAACCTCTACTCGATCAGCGCGAACGAGCGCGTGCGCCTGAAGGCGGGGACGACGGACGCGGCGGGCGTCGAGAGCGTGACGGGCGTCTGGCCTGCGGCCAACTGGATGGAGCGCGAGGTCTATGATCTCTTCGGCGTGCAGTTTCACAATCACCCGGACTTGCGCCGCATACTCTTGCCGCCCGATTGGGAAGGCCACCCGCTGCGCAAGGATTACCCGCTCGAACCCGTCGAGAATAACTGGACGGCCAAGCACCTGCCGGAGTTCTCGGACGTGCAGCGCGAGCAACTCGAACAACGCCGCGCCTACGGCCTCGAAGCCCTCTCGACGCCGAACGAACGGCGCGTACGCGAAATCTTCATCGCGGGCAAAGAAGTAATGCCGCTCAATAGGAAATGACGAATGCGGATTGCGGATTGCGGAATAATGAATAAGAACAGGAACACGTTTTTGCTTTCAATCCGCATTCCGCATTCCGCATTCCGCAATTAACTTTATGCATCAGGTAGAAGTCGCCACCACGCAAGAGACCCTGTTGGACAGCCCCGAAATGGTGCTGAACATGGGGCCGCAGCATCCTTCGACGCACGGTGTGCTGCGCGTCATCCTGAAACTCGACGGCGAGACGGTCATCGATCTCGATTGCGACATCGGCTACCTCCATCGCGGCATGGAGAAGATCGCCGAGAACCGTCTCTACCCGATGATCGCGCCCTACTGGGACAGGCTCGACTACATCGCCGCCGTCTCGAACGGCCTGCTCTGGGTGGAGACCGTCGAGCAGATGTTGGGGTTAGACGTGCCGCCGCGCGCCCACTACATACGCACCGTCCTGACGGAACTCAATCGCATCTCTTCGCATCTCCTCTGGCTCGCCACGCACGGTTTAGACATCGGCTCGTTCACAGTGCTCCTGTGGGCTTTGCGCGAGCGCGAGGAAATTCTGAAAATTTTCGAGCGGCAGTTCGGCGCGCGCCTCACCTGCCACGCATGGCGCATCGGCGGAATGCCGAACGACACCTACGACGGGTTTACGGAGGACGTGACGCGGTTCGTGGACAACTTCCCGCACCGGCTGGCGGAGTATGAGACGCTCCTGTCCGAGAATCGCATCTGGCTCGGCCGCACCGTCGGCATCGGCGTCATCTCAGCCGAAGACGCCATCGCCATCGGCCTCTCCGGCCCGGCGCTGCGCGGTTCGGGCGTCGCGTGGGACATACGCAAGTCGCGTCCCTACGCCGCCTACGCCGACATGGAATTTGAAGTGCCCGTCGGCGAAAACGGCGACACGTATGATCGCTACCTGGTGCGACTCGAAGAGATGCGACAGTCGCGTCTCATCGTGCAACAAGCTCTGGCGAAGATGCCGGACGGCCCCGTCAACGCGAAAGTGCCGAAGATCATCAAGCCGCCCGCGGGCGACTACTATCATTCGATTGAAGGGCCGAAGGGCGAGATCGGCTGCTACCTCGTCTCCGACGGGTCGAGCCGCCCGGCGCGCGTGCGCGTCCGCCCGCCCTGCCTGATCAACTTGCAGGCGCTCCGGCAGATGTGCCTCGGCCACCTCGTCGCCGATGTCGTCGCCATCATCGGCACGCTCGACATCGTGCTCGGCGAAATTGATCGTTGAAGAGGTCAGAGGCTAGAGGTCAGAGATCAGTTAAAACCAAAAACTGCTTCTCACTAACCTCTGACCTCTCACCTCTGACCTCTGCCTTATGAGAGTTGTTCGCCTCGTGGTGCAAGAGATGACTCGCGAGCGGTTCGCGCCGTATGGGATTTTGCTTGACAGTCGCGGGTCGGTGGAAATTGATCTGGGGACGGGCGCGCCGAGTTTGACGGGGGCGACGAGCGAGCGCCGCGCCTTCGAGTTTCAATTCATGGCGCGGCATCGGCGCACGATGCAGGTCTTTTCGCCGCTCGCGTCGTCGCGTTCGATCATCTGTGTTGCGCCGCCTTCGGAGAGAAGCGCGCCGGCGGTCGAAGAGATCGTCGCATTCTTAGTCAACGGGCTTCTGCCCTATGCGTATCACAAAGGCACCTGGCACACGCCGCCCTTCGCCGTCGGCGAGTGGTCTTCTTATCTCGTCGTTGACCGCGCCGGAACGCTCGACAGCGATTACGAGTTGGTTGATTTAAAGGCCGTCCACGACTGCACTTTCGAGATCGAAGTCTGAAAACCGATATGGACATGCTCGCATTATTCGCGCCGCCGGAGTTAATCAACGGATTGCTGCTCAAGCTCCGGCTGGGGCAGGAGACGATCAATTACGTCGTGTGGCCGTTCATACAGGTGGGCGCGGTCGTCACCGGCGTCGCCATTTGGGCGGCGTATGCGACGTATCTGGAGCGCAAGATTTCGGCCTTCATGCAGGCGCGTCTGGGGCCGATGCGCGTCGGGCCGTGGGGGCTGTTGCAGCCCATCGCCGACGCCATCAAACTGCTCACCAAAGAAGACCTCAAGCCCGACCGCGCAGACACTTACATCTTCTTTTTCGCGCCGTTCATCTCGGTGGTCGCGGCCTTCGTCGTCTTCGTCGTGATCCCGTTTGCGCCGGACTGGGGCGTGATTACGGACATCAACATCGGTTTGCTGTTCGTGCTCTCGGTCTCGTCGGTGGGCGTGCTCGCGCTCATTCTCGCGGGCTGGTCTTCCAACTCGAAGTACGCGCTCCTCGGCGGCTTGCGCTCGTCCGCGCAGATGGTGTCATACGAGGTGGCGATGGGCATGGCGCTCATCGGCGCGTTGATGTTTGCGCGGACGCTCTCTCTGTCGGGCATCGTCTCGGCGCAGGGGTTGGATTCCATCTGGTACATCTTCTATCAACCGCTCGGCTTCATCATCTTTCTCATCAGCGGCATCGCGGAGAACAACCGCGCGCCGTTCGATCTGCCGGAAGCGGAGTCGGAACTCGTCGCGGGTTTCCACACGGAATATTCCGGGATGCGCTGGTCGCTCTTCTTCATGGCGGAGTATGCGGCGATGATCGTCGTCTCGGCCATCGCGACTTCGGTCTTTCTCGGCGGGTGGTATTTCCCGTTTGTCTGGCGGCTCGGCATCAATTATCCGAATTTGTTCGTGGCCGTCAGCCTCATCGTGTTCCTGACGAAGATGGCGGTCTTGCTCTACGTCTATTTCTGGTTGCGCTGGACGTTCCCGCGCTACCGCTACGACCAACTGATGGACCTCGGCTGGAAGTGGATGATTCCGGCCGCGCTCCTCAACATCACGCTCACGTCAATCGCGGTCTTCACCGTGCAGGCGCTCGACGGCTGGCGCGGCATGGACACGGTGACGTCGCTTTCGCGCGGCGTGAACCTGACGGGGTCGGGCAAAGCGATCATGATCGCCTTCGGCGCGCTCGGCGTGTTCGTCGCCGCCGGGATGCTCTCGTACATCAACCACGGCGCGCGCGACTTCAACTTGAAGAAGCAGCGCGTCGGTATTCGACTCGTCAGCCCGCCCAAAGGCCAGACCGCGGTGGCGAGCGCGGCCACAGCGGAATAGAGAGTTTCAAGTTTCAGGTCGCGGGTCTCAAGTCGAAGACTTCAAACCTCAGTCCTGAAACTTGAAACCCGAAACTTGAAACCAGAGGTTTTTATGCCGGAAGTTTATGTTCCAGAGGCGACGTGGAAAGAGAAGTTGAAGCGTTTCTTCCTCTTCGATCTGATTGCGGGGTTGAAGTTGACGCTGAAGTTCAACCTCGGCGCGTTGACGGATAAGGATTCGGTGGCGGGCAAGGGGATTTACACGGAGCAGTATCCGAAGGTGCGCCCCGAAGTCGCGCCGCGCTTCCACGGCGCGCCGCGGCTCAACATGGACCCGGAGACCTACGAGACGCTCTGCATCGCCTGCAACCTCTGCGCGCTCGCCTGCCCCGAAGATTGCATCGACGTGATCCCGATGGACATAGAGATCGTCACGGCGGGCAAGGCGCGCAAGAAGAAGGTGCTCGACGAGTTCATCTTCGACACTTCGCGCTGCATGTTCTGCGCGCTCTGCCAGGAGGCGTGCCCGACCGCCTGCCTCGAACTGACGCAGGAGTTTGAACTCGCCACCTACTCGCGCGCCGGGTTCGTCTGGAATCGCGAGATGCTCGAACAGGGGCGCGAGACGGTGAAGTACGAGTCCTGAAATGGGGCTGGACACGGTCGAACTGTTGATGGCCTTTGAAGAGAAGTTCGGCGTCTCCATCTCTGACGCCGATGCCGCGGAACTGACCACTCCGCGAAAGGTGACGGATTACCTGTTGGAGAAGAGGGCGGGCGGCGGCGGCAGATCGAGGGAGGAAGTAGCCCTCGCGGTGCGGCGGGTGATCGAGGAACAATGCGCGGTTTACGATTTCACGGAAGACTCGCGGTTTGTCGAAGACATGCACTTGGACTGACGAGCGACATTAAATCCTTATGACATTCTCCGGTTGGGAAGCGGTTTTCTTCTGGGTGTTCGCGATAGCGGCGCTCGTGGCGGCGCTCTTGACCATCCTCGCGCACAACGCCGTACACTCCGCGCTGTTTCTCATCTCGACGCTCGTGTCGGTGGCCGCGCTCTTCGTGCTGCTCGGCGCGGAGTTCATCGCGGGCGTGCAGATTCTCGTCTACGTCGGCGGCGTGATGGTGCTCTTTTTGTTCGTCATCATGCTGGTCAACGTCGGGGCAGAGGAGCGCGGGAGCGAGATGCTCTTCAACCGGCCGGCGCAGGTGGCGACGAGCGCGATCTTCCTCGTGCTGCTGTCGCTCGGCTTCATCTACGCCATCCGGCAGGGTTACGAAGGGCTGCTCATCCGCGACAACCTGATCACGCAAGAGCAGCGCGAGGTGGCCGCGAACGGGCGGCGCGCGCGTCAACAGAATTTGCGCCCGGCGGCCACCGGCACGTCGCGCATCTCGGAAGACACACAACTCGTCGGCGCGAGCCTCTACCGCTTCGCCGCGCTGCCCTTTGAAATCGCGAGCGTGCTTCTTCTGGTCGCCATCATCGGCTCGGTCATGCTCGCACGCACGAACAAGCAGGAGGCGGCCACCGACGACCTTGAACTAAAGGATGAGGGATGAGGGATGAGGGATGAATTAAGAAAACATTCAAGCCGAAAAGCGGCTTTTGTTTTTAACTCATCCCTCATCCCTCCGCCCTCATCCCTCATATTCTTATGAACTACTTCATCACATCCACGCTCGCGCTCGTCTGGCAGGAAGTCCCGGCCGGCCGCTGGCAGACGATCAAGCAGGGCGTGCTGGAGCCTGACCTGTCGAAGTTTCTGGTGATCGCCGCGCTCCTGTTCGTCATCGGCGTGGCGGGCGTGCTGACGCGGCGCAACATCATCGTGATCTTCATGTCCATCGAGTTGATCCTGAACGCGGCCAACCTCAACTTCATCGCCTTCACGCGCTATTTGCAGGACACAGGCAACCTGAACGCCGTCGCCGGACAGGTCTTTACGGTCTTCATCATCGTTGTCGCCGCCGCCGAAGCCGCCATCGGCCTCGGCCTCGTCATCGCGCTCTATCGCAACAAAGAGACCATTTTTGTTGACAAGATCGATCTGCTCAAATGGTAAATCGTGAATCGTAAATCGTGAATAGAGAAAAACGAATTTAATCTATTCACGATTCACGATTCACGATTCACGAAAACTATGCACAGACTCATCTGGCTCATTCCGCTTTTGCCGCTCGCCGGGGCTGCCGTCAACGGGTTGCTCGGCCGTCGGCTGCGTTTCTCGGAGAAACTCGTCGGCGCGATTGGGGTCGGCTCGGTCGCGCTGGCGTTTCTGCTGGGCGTCGCGGCCGTGTATTCGTATGGCTTCGGCGGCCACGCGCAGTGGCCTGCGCCTTACGTGACGAGTCAGGACGGCGCGTTCGGCTACACGTGGATTCCGGGCGGCGCGACGGAACTCACGCAGGGGAAGACCGAGCGCTTTCTGGCAACGTCATCCAAAACGGTCGCAGAAGAGGCGGCGCGCGTGCGGCAAGAGCGCGGGTTGCCGCCCGATTCGCCGGTGCTGGTCGGCGGCGGGAGCTTCGACCCGTCGAAAATCGAAGGCGCGTTGCTCGACGTGGAGTGGAGTTATCAACTTGACCCGCTTTCGTCAATCTTCATTCTCATCGTGACGGGCGTTGGCCTGTGCATCTTCGTCTTCGCCACCGGGTACATGCACGGCGACGCGGGGTTTTATCGTTTCTTCGCTTACCTCGGCCTGTTCATGTTCATGATGCTCATCCTCGTGATGGGGTCGAACTTCCTGATGATGTTCGTCGGCTGGGAGGGGGTGGGTTTATGTTCGTACCTGCTCATCGGTTATTACTTCGACCGCAAGGAAGCGGGCGACGCCTCGCGCAAGGCGTTCATCACGAACCGCATCGGCGACTTCGGCTTCGCACTCGCCGTCTTCGGCATCATCGCGACTTTCGGCTCGACGCAGTACACGACGGTGATGTCGCAGGCTTCCGGCTATCTGGTTGAACCGCTGGGGCACTTCGGTCTCATGTCGTGGCTCGCGCTCGGCCTCTTCGTCGGCGCGTGCGGCAAGTCCGCACAGATTCCGCTCTACGTCTGGCTGCCGGACGCGATGGCGGGGCCGACGCCCGTCTCCGCTTTGATTCATGCGGCGACGATGGTCACGGCCGGCCTCTACATGTTGACGCGCACGAACGTCATCTTCCAGCACTCGCAGACGATGATGCTCGTCGTGGCCGTGGTCGGCGCGCTGACCGCGCTCTTTGCCGCGACCATCGGCATCACGCAAAACGACATCAAGAAAGTTCTCGCCTACTCGACCGTTTCGCAACTCGGCTTCATGTTCCTCGCCTGCGGCGTGGGCGCGTTCGTCATCGGCATCTTCCACGTCATGACGCACGCCTTCTTCAAAGCCCTGATGTTCCTCGGCGCGGGTTCGGTCATCCACGGCATGCACCACGAACAGGACATGCGGCGCATGGGCGGACTCAGGAAGTACATGCCGAAGACTTACCTGACGTTTCTCGCCGGCTGGCTCGCCATCTGCGGCATCCTTCCGTTTTCGGGCTTCTGGTCGAAGGACGAAATTTTGTGGAACGCGGCCTCGACCACGCTCATCCCTTACGGCTGGCTGCTCTGGGCAATCGGCACGTTTACCGCCGCCCTGACCGCCTTCTACATGACGCGCCTCGTCGCCATGACCTTCTGGGGCAAAGAGCGTTTCCTGGACGTGCCCGCCGGCGGACAGGCCGACGAAGCGCACGCGCACGGTTACGACGACATGGGCAAGACGCACGACGCGCACACCGAATCGGCGGGCGACCGTCCGCGCCACGAACCCGGCGAGTACGTCGGCGAGCCGCATGCGGCAGCGCACGTGCATACAGACGCGCACGGTGCGCCCGTGGCCCTGCACGCGGACGCGCACGGCCACGGCACGCATATCCCGCACGAGTCGCCGCCCGCCATGTGGGTTCCGCTCGCAGTGCTCGCAGTGCTCGCGGTCGTCGGCGGCTTCGTCGGCATCAGCCCCGCGTTCACGGGCGGCGCGCACGTCGGCGGGCGCATGAACATCGTCAACTGGCTTGAGCCGGTCGTCTGGAATCCCTCGACGCGACAGTTCAACGCGCCGCACGGCGCGGGCGGGGAACACGCCTCGGCGAACACCAGAGACGCGCACGGCGAGCCGACCGCAATCGCGCAGAATCACGGCGAGCCGGCGACGACGCAAACCACGCCCGCTCCGCACTCCGACGCTGCGCCCGCGCAAGTTCCGCACGCTGCGACCGGAGCGGATGCGGGAAGCCATTCGCCTTACGGCAACGACACGGGCTTCAACCTCGCCCACGCCGTCGAGGGTGTGACTCACAGTCACCTCCTGACCGAATGGGTGTTCATTGTCATCTCGCTCGTGGCCGCCGGGATCGGCATGCTGCTCGGCTATCTTTTCTACGTGAAGAACCCGCGTCTGCCGGAAGTGTGGGCGGCGCGGCTCGGCGCGCTCTATCGCGCGAGCTACAACAAGTACTGGGTGGACGAACTCTACGGCCTTCTCTTCACGCGGCGCACGATGGACGCGGCGCGCGGCGTCTACGCCGTCGACTCGAAGGGGATTGACGGCGCGGTCAACGGCTCGGCGTGGCTCACGCGGCGCATCAGCAAGTACACCGGCAACTTCGACCGCACCGTGGTTGACGGCGCGGTCAACGGCATCGCCGGATTCATCGCGCGGCTCATGTCGCCGCTCCTGCGCGCGGCGCAGACGGGCGTGACGGCCAACTACGCGCTCGTCATGGTGCTCGGCCTCGTCGTCGCCGTCATCTTCTTTTTCAGCGGCGACATATTAGGGCTGGTGCGCGGAAGGTAAAGCGTTAGTTTGTCGTCAGTGATCAGTCATCCGTCGTTTGCGGCGGATAACGAACTCGCTGAAACGTGACCTTACAAGTCGGGCGACGGGAAAATAATTGACAACGGACTACTGACCACTGACCAATATGAAAATCCCTTACTTGCTCTCCATCATCACGTGGCTGCCGCTCGTCGGCGCGCTCATCATCCTGTTCGTCTTCAAGAAGGAGAATGCGCGCGCCATCAAACGGTTCGCCACCGCGTGGTTCGGGCTGGTCTTTCTGGTGTCGCTCGCGCTCATCGGTTATGACCGCGCGGCCGGCGGGATGCAGTTCATCGAAGACTGCCAGTGGATTCCGATCATCGGGGCGCGCTACCAGATGGGCGTCGACGGCGTGGCCGTCCTGCTCATCGTGTTGACGACGCTGCTCGGCGTCATCGCCGCGCTCTCTTCCTGGGAATACATAGGGAAGCGCGAGCAGGAATACTACGTCCTGCTCCTGCTGTTGCAGGCGGCCGTGGTCGGCGTCTTCGCCTCGATGGACCTGTTCCTGTTCTACCTCTTCTTCGAAGTCTCGCTCGTGCCGATGTATTTCCTGATCGGCATCTGGGGCGGCGAGCGCAGGCTCTACGCGGCGATCAAGTTTTTCCTCTACACGCTCGTCGGGTCGGTCATCATGCTGCTCGGCGTCCTGAAGATGTACTTTTTGACCCAAGTGCCCGAACTCACGGCGGCGATCACGCCAGCCGTGATGGACAACATCGCGGGCGCGGGGACAGGGGCGCGCGTCGTGCTCGACAACGCGC
>DASVPS010000006.1:0-23949 GCA_036389555.1 Pyrinomonadaceae bacterium | reverse complement strand
CCGCGCTCGCCGCACGCCGAACAGTATCGCGCGCTTCGGACGCGCGTCCTGCACGCTGGCGAGCGTCGGCACATTCAGGCCATCGTCGTCTCCAGCGCGGGCGTGATGGAGGGCAAGACCATCACGGCCTTGAACCTCGCGTGGCTGCTCGCGCAGACCGACGGCGTGCGCGCGCTCCTGATCGACGGCGACCTTCGCAACCCCTGCGCCGCAGACTATCTCGGCATCGACGCGCCCGCCGGTCTCTCCGAAGTGCTCGCGGGCGAAACGACGCTCGCCGAGACGATCATCAAACTCGAACCCGCCGGGCTGCACCTGCTGCCGGGCGGAACGGTGCGCGACAACGTGGCCGAGATACTCTCCGGCCCGAAATTCAGTTCGCTCCTTGCGGAACTGCGTCGCATGTTCGACTACATCATCATCGACGCGCCGCCGCTCGGCATCTTCACAGACGCCACCGTCCTCATCGGCCGCGCCGACGGCGCGCTGATGGTCGTGCGCTCCGGCAAGACGCGCTACGCCGCGCTCGACCGCGTGCTCGAACCGCTCCCGCGCGAACGCCTGCTCGGCATCGTTCTCAACGGCGCGGACGACACCAACGACGACAGCAGCAGCTATTACCAGCGCCGCTACTATCGCCGCAACGAAACAAAAGAAGTGATGAGTAATGAGTGATGAGTAATGAGTTAAAAACTCTTCTCACTCATCACTCAGCACTCATCACTCAGCACTTTTAAGGAGTTCATTTGAGTCTCACGCGCCGTTTCAACGCCCGCACGCCCCTCTTGATACTCGCCGAAGCATTGCTCATCTTCGGCGGGATGGTGGCGGCTGCGGAGATTCGGCTCGGTCAGGACGGCGCTTATTACGAACTCGTCGCCCGCAACGGCTTCTACAAGGCCGCGCTCGCCACCGTCTTCTGCCTCGGCGCGTTCTATCTCTACGACCTCTACGATTTCGTCGTCATGCACGACCGGCGCGAACTCGTGCTGCGTCTCATACAGGCGCTCGGCCTCGCCTGGGTCGCGCTGGCGATAGTCTTCTACATGCTGCCGCAATTGATGCTCGGCCGCGGCATCTCTCTGGTCGCGCTCCCGCTCGCGCTCGCGTTGATGGTTGGCTGGCGCATCTCGATCCACTGGCTGCTCGGCCACCCGATGGTCGGCGAGCGCATCCTGATCGTCGGTTCGGGCACGGCGGCCATCGAAATCGCGCGCGAAGTTTTGGATCGCAGGGACGCCGGTTATCGCATCGTCGGCTTTGTGGACAACGACCCCGCGCTCGTCGGCAAGAGCATCATCAACCCGCGTGTCATCGGCGTCACGACCGACATGGCGGAGATCGTCAGGCGCGAAAATATTGACCGCATCATCGTCGCGCAGGGCGAGCGGCGCGGGCAGTTCCCGACGCAACAACTGCTCGACCTGAGTCTCGGCGGCAGCGTCGCCATCGAAGAGGGCGCGTCGTTTTACGAACGCACGACCGGGCGCGTCCACCTCAACATGATGCGCCCGTCGTGGCTCATCTTTTCGGGACGCGGGCGACAGGCGCGTCTGAGCGGCGTGGCGCGCACGCTCCTGCATCGCGGCGTCGCGCTCTTCGGCGCGCTCGTCTCGATGCCCATCGCGCTTCTGACCGCGCTCCTGATCAAACTCGAATCGCCCGGCCCCGCGCTCTACCGGCAGGAGCGCGTCGGCAAGAACGGCCGCCCGTTCACGATCATGAAGTTTCGCTCGATGCGCCTCGACGCGGAGAAGGACGGCCCCGTGTGGGCGCAGACGGGCGACGACCGCACCACGCGCGTCGGGCGCGTCATACGCAAGATTCGCGTGGACGAGATTCCGCAGTTCTGGAACATCCTCAAAGGCGAGATGAACTTCGTCGGCCCGCGCCCCGAACGCCCGCACTTCGTCGCGCAACTCGCCGAGGAGATTCCGTTCTACGAACAGCGACACCTGATCCCGCCGGGGCTGACCGGCTGGGCGCAGATCAAATACCCTTACGGCGCGTCCATCGAGGACGCCCGCCAGAAGTTGCAATACGATCTTTACTACATCAAGAACCAGAGCCTCGTGCTCGACGCGGTGATTATATTCGAGACGGCAAAGACGATCCTGTTCGGTCGCGGCGCGCGATAGAGAAAGCTCCGTTCGCGCCGCCGCCGCAAGCAGCAGTTTTCGAGAGGTACAGACATGAAAATCCACACGATGAAGTTGGCAACGCTCGCCCTCGCGGGTCTTTTGCTCGCGGGCGGCACGGCTTCCGCCCAGACAACCGCCGCGCAAGATACGGACAAGCAGAAGTCCGGCCAGAAGACGCGGCCGCGCACCGCCACCACCACCAGAACTTCGGATGCGGCGAAGCGGGCGGGCGAACGGCTCGAACCGGACGACACGAGCGCGCCGCCGCGCTCGGACGTGTCGGCCGAGATGCTGGCGAACCGGCGCGAGACGCTCTCGGAAGAGGAGGCGGCCGTCGTGCCCTACTACAACAACTTCATGGCGACCTACCGGCTCGGCCCCGAAGACGTGATCTCGATCACGGTCTTCAATCTCGACCGCTACTCGAAGGCGGGGATCACCATCCCGCCCGACGCAGTCATCTCGCACCCGCTCATCCCCGAAGGCGTCTTCGTCGGCGGGAAGACGACCAAACAGGTCGCCGACGAGATCACGAAGAAGCTCGATGAGTACGTCATCGAGCCGAAGGTGACCGTCTCGCTCGACAAGGCGCAGTCGGCGGTCTTCTGGGTCGTGGGCGACGTGGCGCAGCCGGGCATCCGCCCGATGTCGCGCCGCCTCTCGCTCACAGAGGCGCTCGCCCTGTCGGGCGGCGTGCTGGAAACGGGCAACAAGAAGAAGGTGATGGTCATGCGCCGCCACGCGAACGGCTTTTTGCAACCGACGATCATCGATGTCGCCGCGATTGAAAAGGGACGCATGCCGGACAACTACTTTCTCAACCCCGGCGATCAGATCATCGTTCCCGGCAACAAGTTGAAGACCTTCGACCGGCTCGTGAAATTGCTGCCCGTCGTGAGCTTCTTCCGCATCTTCACGGGAGGATTCTGAAGAAATGCGGAATGCGGAATGCGGAATGCGGATTGTCAGAGCGAAACCCGGCGCGTTTCGTTCGGCGTTCGGCGTTCGGCGTTCCGTGGTGTTCAGCATTCCGCGCTTTGCGTTCCGCGCCTCGCACGCATCTTCTTCCGCTAATCCGCATTCCGCATTCCGCATTCCGCAATTGCTCCTCTTTTGTCTGCTGCTCGCCTCGCAAGTCGCGGCGGCGGGCGCATGGGAGGCGCAGGCGTCGGGGACTTTGGCATGGCTGCGCGCGGTCTATTTTGTGAACGACTCGCGCGGCTGGGCGGTCGGCAGCCGTGGCGCGCTGTTGGCGACGACGAACGGCGGGCGAACCTGGGCTATTCGCCGCGCGCCCACCGAAGACACGCTGCGCGACGTTTATTTCGCGAACGAACAGGAGGGCTGGCTCGTCTGCGACCGCAGCATCTACTTGCTGAGGACGAAAGAAGAGTCGCGTTCTTACTTGTTGAGAACGATGGACGGCGGCGTGAGTTGGACGCGCGTCGGCGTGACGGGCGCGGACGCGGACGTGCTGCTCACGCGCGTCGCCTTTATAGACAGCGCGCGCGGCTGGGCTTTCGGCGAGATGGGCGCGCTCTATGCGACGACGGACGGCGGCGCGAGTTGGGAGCGACAGGTTGTGCCGACGAAACATTTGTTGCTCGGCGGCGCGTTTCTAGCGCCCGGTCAGGTCTGGCTCGTCGGCGCGGGCAACACCATTCTGTACAACCCGGACGGCGCACAGTGGCGCACGAGCACTTTGCCCGTTACCGGCGCAAGGCGCTTCAACGCCGTCTCCTTCGTAGAGGCGCGACGCGGCTGGGCGGTCGGCGAAGGCGGCCTCGTGCTCGCCACCCTGAACGGAGGGCGTTCGTGGTTCAGGCAGGAATCGAACGTGCGCGTTGACCTGTCGGACGTGAAATTTATAGACGCGACGGAAGGCTGGGCGGTCGGCGCGGAAGGCACGATCATTCACACGACGGACGGCGGCGCAAACTGGCGACTCGAACCGAGCGGCACGCGCCACCCGCTCGAACGCCTCTCGGTCGCGTCGCGCGCACGCGCATGGGCGGTCGGTTTCGGCGGCACGATAGTCAATTACGCGGGGCACGACGCCACCACGCCCGCCCGGCCGCCGCAGTTGAATTTGCCCGACCGCGAGCAACCGAAAGAACGGCCGCGGCGCGTCACACGCAACACCGCGACGCGCTGAACCCAAACACATTAGCCGCAATACACATCAGGCCGCGCGCCTTCACGGACACGCGGCCGAGCGCTCACCCCGCACGCGGGACTTTGCCGAAACTCCGACGGAGAATTAAAGATGCCGGAACAACTCTCGAACCCGAACCAAACATGCGCAGACCTTGCGCGCCGCCGTCGCGCGCGCGCCGCTTCGCTGCCGGTCGCTGCCGTCGTGGCTCTCGCGGCGTGGTGCAGCGGCGGCGGTGCCGCGCCCGTCGCCCTCGCGCAGAACAGGACGAAGCCTCAAACCGCTCCGGCGTCGGCGCGGGAGGAAGCTGTCAGGCCGGGCGATGCGAAGACGAAAGCGAAAGGGGCGCAGGAAGAGAAGAAGCGCGCGTCCGGGTCGGCGTCAGAGATCACGCGCGCGCGCCGCGCCGCGCCCGCGCCCTCCGCGACTCCTTCGTCAGCTTCGCCCGCGCCCCTTTCGGCCAACACGGCCGCAACTCCTACATCCGCGCCCTCCGCGGCTCGCTCGGCTGCGCCGAACGCCGCGCCTTCCGTCGCACCTGTCGCCGCTTTGCCGGTTGATGCGTCGGCCGCTTCCGCGTCGGCGGGTGCTGCGGCGAAGTCTAAGGTTGAAGAAGGGGAAGTGGAACGCCTGCGCGCCGAAATCAAAGACGCGAAGCCGGGCGCGGAACGTGCGCGCCTGCAACGCGCGCTCGTCGAACGCCTCGTCGCCCTCAAGCGCGAGCCGGAAGCGCTAGACGCCCTGCGCCTGATGATTCACGAAGACCGCTACGACCCGGCCTTCTTCTTCAACACCGGCAACGCCCTCGCGCGTCTCGGCGACGCGAGCGCGGCCGAAGACGCCTATCGCAAAGCCATCTCGCAGCGTCGCGGCAACTACTCGCGCGCCCTCAATAATCTCGGCGTCATACTCATACGGCAAGGCCACTGGGACGAGGCGCACGAGACGCTCGCCGCCGCGCTCATGCAGGAGAACTACGCTTACGGGGAAGCGAGCTACAACCTCGGCCGCCTCCACCTGTTGCGCGGCGAAGCCGACCTCGCCATACGCGAATGGCTGCGCACGCTCCGGCTCGACCCCGCGCACGCGGAAGCAGCCGCCGCCCTCGCGCGCGTCTACGCAGAAGACGGCGACGCCGAGCGCGGCCTCACTGTGCTCGACAACTTCGTCGCGCGCTCGACGCGCACCGGCGCGGGCGTCCCACGCGAGATCGCAGAGGTAAGGCGTGAACTCGTCGCGGCCGGACATGAACCCGCCGCCTCCGTCGCCACGGCGGAAGACGTAGACGCCGCGAACTCGAAGATTGGCGACGGGCGCGACATGCGCCCCGCCGCGCGGCCGGGCGCGAAGTTTCGCGCGCACGAAGTTGACCGCGCCACTTACGACCTCCTGCGAACGGCGCGCGCCGCGCGCGAGAGCGGCAGCGCCGAAGAGGCCGTGAAGCATTATCGCAGCGTGCTTCAGCGCAGCCCCGGCGGTTATTTCCCGCCCGCCAACCTCGAACTCGGAGCCGCGCTGATGAACCTCAAACGCTATGAAGAGGCCACGGCCGTCCTGCTCTCGCTCACGCAAAAAGATGCCGCGCGCTACCCCGTCGCCTATTATTATCTCGGTCGCCTCTTCGAGCGTCAGGGTCAACTCGCGCGCTCCGCAGACAGCTTCCGGCGCGCCGCCGAACTCTACGGCGACACGAACCCGCAGGTGCTCTTAGACCTTAGCCGCCTGCGCGAGCAGACCGGCGACCACGCGGGCGCGCTCGCCGCCATAAACGACTACGCCGCCGCGCTGGGGCGACAGGGCACAGTGCCCGCGTGGGTCGCGGAGCGGCAGGCGAAACTACGACAGAAGGCCGCCGCCTCTGCCGCCTCGTCCGCGCCGAAGGATTCGACGCCGACCAGGCAGTAATCAGCGGCGGCCTTCCACAAAAACCGCCCTACATTTTTTCGACGCGGACGCTGCTACTCCGCCGCTTTAGCTTCCGACAGTTTCGACGTGCGCAGGGTCGAGCCGTCGAGCGTGCCTTCGACTTCGACTCGCAATCCCTTCCTCGCCTTCGTCGCCTTCAAGACCGCTTGGGCGGACTTGTTTCCCGCCTCGTCCAGTTTGTAAATCTTCTTGTCCACAACGAGCGAATAGCCGCCCTCGGCGCAACTCGGCATCAGCGAGCAGGCGGTCGGGTGGCCTTTCGCCGTCTCGGCTATGCCATCGCCTTCGCCCTCCGCATTCGCACACATGTTGTCGATCAGGTATCCGGTCAACTTCACCGGCTGCGAAGCCTTATTTTGCGCGACCGCGAGAACTCCGGCCACGGCCAGCAACAGGGAAACTACAAAAAGTTTTCTGGTCATCTTAAATCTCTCTCTTTCACGCCCGCTCAAAAGGCGAGGCTTAAGGGGGTGAGGGGTTAAAAAGTTCGGCGGACGGCTCAGGCTTCCTGCCCGCTCGCCTGTTCATCAGTTGATTTTGCCTCGTCGTCCGCGCTCGCCTCTTCCGGTTTCGGTGCGGCCGCAGCAGAAGGGCGCATGTGCGGGAAGAGAATCACGTCGCGAATGGAGCGACGATTGGTCAGGAGCATTACGATGCGGTCAATGCCGATCCCGATGCCTGCCGCCGGCGGCATTCCGTAAGCGAGCGCGCGCACGTAATCCGTGTCCATCTGCATCGCCTCCTCGTCGCCCCGCTCCCGCGCCTGCCCCTGCTCCTTAAACCGCTCATACTGCTCCACCGGGTCATTCAACTCCGAAAACCCGTTCGCGCACTCCATCCCCGCAATATACAACTCGAACCGCTCCGCGACGGCTGGGTTGTCGGGCGACGCTTTCGAGAGCGGCGAGACGGGCTTAGGATAATCCGTGATAAAGACGGGCTGATGAAGTATTCCCCAAAAAAGAGCTTCACGTGACCTTTCGAGCAACTCAAAAATATTTTGTATTCTTCTGGCTGTTTCTTCAGGCTCAAGTTCGCCATCAGAAACTCTTAACCTCTCGATTTCGTCTCTAAATGAAATCATGGTCAGGTGGCCTCTCTTAATGTCATCTATAGTAATGTCACCCATATCAAACATTTGAACTATTGGTTCAGCCTTCAATCTAATAGGTATTTCTCTGTTCATAATGTAAACAACTCTAGGATCGTCAAGCATTTCTACTGTTAGTCTATATGGAGACTCATCTTCGTATGCTTGCCAGCAAGCAGCAATGGCTTGCTTCATCGTAAGCCGCTTAAAAGAACGCCCGAAGTCGAACTCATCATTACCAAAGCGAACGCTCGTGCCGCCCGTCGCTGCGAACACGCTTTGCCGTAGCAACTCCTCGCACAAGTCCATCATGCCGTTCACGTCCATGTAGGCGCAGTAGAATTCGAGCATGGTGAATTCGGGGTTGTGGCGCGTGGAGATGCCTTCGTTGCGGAAGTTGCGGTTGAGTTCGTAGACGCGCTCGAAGCCGCCGACGACGAGCCGCTTGAGATAGAGTTCCGGCGCGATGCGTGCGTAGAGGTCTATGTCGAGCGCGTTGTGGTGCGTCTTGAAGGGACGCGCCGCCGCGCCCGAGGCGATGGGCATGAGCATCGGCGTCTCGACTTCGATGTAGCCGCGCTCGTCTAAAAAGTGGCGCATCTCGCGTATGATCTTCGAGCGACGTTCAAAGACTTCGCGGGTGGTGAGTTCGGGTTCTTTGCCGCCGCCCTCTTCGTCGTCCTTGTCAATTTTGAGGCTGCCCGCGATGAGGTCTGCGTAGCGTTGGCGCTGGCGGATTTCGGGGTCGCTGATGCCGTGCATCTTGTCCGGCATCGGCAGCAGAGCCTTCGCCAGGAACTCGAAGGCGCGGACGTGTATGGAGAGTTCGCCCGTCTTCGTGACGAAGAGAAAGCCTTCGACGCCGATGAAGTCGCCGTGGTCGAGCAGCCCGAAGAGTTCCCATCCGTCGAGTTCGCGCCCGCGGTGGTTCATCGGCTGCACTTCGTCGCGGCGCACGTAGATTTGCAGGCGTTCCCGGCCGTCGGAGAGGTGTACGAACGCGGCCTTGCCCATCACGCGCGGCGGCACGGCCAGACGCCCGGCGACGCGCACCGTGCCGAACTCCTTCAACGCGGCGTTTGCCGCTTCGAGTTGTTCGGGCGTCGGCTTCGCTCCCGCGGCGCGCGGCGGCTCGTGACGTTTGAACTGCGCGACGACGGACATGATCGTGTCTTCGCCCTCCGCGCTCGCCGTCAGGTTCTTGCGCGCGAACCTGTTCGGGTAGGCGTTGCCGGTGAGAAGTTGGATTTTGTCGAGGTGCTCGCGGCGCGCGCGCGTCTGGTCGTTGTCTTCTATGAAGGGCGTGTTGTTCTCTGTCATCTATTCCTGCTCCGGGAGAAAAGGGAATTATAGGGAAGCGGTCACTCATCGGCAAATGATGTCATATGATTGACATATGACGGGCGCACCGCGCAGTTGGTTTTGTTGACGCCGGACGGCTGGCCGTCGATAGCTGACCGCTGCCGACTCTTCGTGTTAGCATCAACGCAATCGCAAGATATGAACGAGAAGATTCTTACGCCGGATGAGGCGCGCACAGTGCGCGAGCGTTTGCGCACGGAGGGGCGGCGGCTCGTGTTCACGAACGGGTGCTTCGACATCCTGCACGTCGGGCACGTGCGCTACTTGCAGGCGGCGCGCGCACTCGGCGACGCCTTGCTCGTCGCGATCAACTCCGACGCGGCGGTGCGCGCGCTCAAAGGCGACTCGCGCCCCGTGATGAACGAAGCCGAGCGCGCCGAAATGCTCGCCGCGCTCGGCGCGGTCAGCTACGTCACAATCTTCGATGCGCTCTCGCCGCGCGCCTTGATCGCACAATTGCTGCCCGACGTTTTGGTCAAGGGCGGCGACTACGGCGTGGACGAAATCCACGGCCGCGAAGAGGTCGAAGCCGCGGGCGGGCGCGTCCTCGCCCTGCCCTTCATCCAAGGGGCTTCGACGACCGACATTATCGAGAGAATAAAGAAGAAGTGAATGGTGAATCGTAAATCGTGAATAGAAAGAACAGGTTTTCTCTATTCACGATTTACGATTCACGATTCACGAAAGACTTATGAGTAGCACGATGCAAAAAGGGTCGGCGGTGGAGTCCGCGTTGAGGCGCGTGCTGGAGGGCGGCGAGTTGGGGCGGCTCGTGGCGGAGGTGCGGGGTGGTGCGCGCGTGGTGTCGGTCAGCGGCCTGACTTCGGGGGCGGCGCGTGCGCTCGTTTTGGCGGCCTTGCAGCGCGAGACGGGGATGCGTCTGGCGGTCGTCGTGCAGGCGAGCCGCGACCTCGAACAGTGGGATCGAGACCTCTGTTTCTGGAGCGAGGCGCTCAGGCGTCGGGAAGAGACGGAAGGGGCGCAAGGTGTGGAGGGCAGCGGCGGCGCGAAGACCGCCGTGCTGACGCTGCCGGCGTCCGAGAGCGACCCTTACGCGGGCGCGTCGCCGCACGCGGAGACGTTGGAGCGGCGCGCGCTGACGCTCTGGCGGCTCGCGCACGGGCAGGGAGATTTCGTGTTGCTGACGGCGCGCGCGCTGGCGCGGCGCACGGTCAAACCGGAACAACTGCGCGCGACCGGCACACGCCTCAAGCGCGATGAGGATCATGCGCCCGAAGAGTTGATCGAGTTGCTGCTCGCTTCCGGTTACGTGCGCGAAGACCCCATCGGCGCGGTCGGCGAGTTCTCTCTGCGCGGCGGGATTCTGGATGTGTGGTCGCCGGGGCGCGACCGCCCTGTGCGCGTGGAGTTCTTCGGCGACACGGTTGATTCCATACGCGAGTTCGACCCGGAGACGCAGTTGTCCGTCGCGCAGTTACAGGAGATCGAGATCGTGCCCATGCGCGAGTACGCGGTGGGCGCGGACGATTTTCGTCTGTGGGCGGAACTGGCGCGCGAGCGTTGGACGGACGAGCGTTACGCGCGCTCGCTGCGCGACCGCACCGTGCATGCCGAAGAGGGCGAGACCTTCGCGGGCTGGGAGTGGCTCGTCTCGCTCGTCCATTCCACACCCGCGAGCGCCTTCGATTACCTGCAAGGCGGGACGGTGCTTGTGGCCGACGAGCCCGCCGCCCTCGAAACGTTTCTCGGAAACACTTACGAGACTTTGAGCGCGCGCTACGCGGAGACCGAGGCGGCGGACGAGATCGCACTCAGCCCCGAAGAACTTTATTTGACGGCGGAGGAACTGCGCGCGGCCGTAGGGGGCGTGCCGCGCGTCGAGTTGCGCACATTGGGGCGCGCGGCGGCGGCGACCGACGAGCGTTTCGCGGGCGAAGCGGAAGCGGCCGCGGCCGTGACCATCGGGCGCGCGCGTCAGACGGCCGCGCCGCTCTTTCTCTTTCCGGCCGTGGAGCGCGCCCCGGAGATCGAATGGAACACGCGCGCCGCGCGCAGGTATCACGGGCGCATCGCCGAACTGGCGGCCGACGTGCGCCGCGCGCTGACGACGCAGCCGGACGCGCGCGTGTTGTTCGCGATGCCGAGCGCGGGACTGGCCGAGCGCGTCGGCGAGATGCTCGCGGAATACAACGTCGGCGCGCGCGTCGTGTTCGCGGGCGAGCCGGGCACGCTCGAAGCGGGACAGGCGCTCGTGACGGTCGGGCGTCTGTCGGGCGGCTTCGAGTTGCCTTCGGCGAATCTGGTCGTCCACGTCGAGCATGATCTGTTTGACGAGGCGCACGACGGCGCGACCGTGGAGCATCGCGCATTGGGAACGGGGCAGGCTTCCGTAGCTGCGAAGCGGCCGCGCAAGAAGTCTAAGACGGCGGCTTTCCTGTCGGACTTCCGCGATCTCAAAGTCGGCGATTTCGTCGTCCACATAGACCACGGCATCGCGCGCTTCGGCGGGTTGCAGACGCTCGATCTCGGCCCCGGCCGCCGCGGCGAGTTCATGCTGTTGTTCTATGCGGAGGACTCGAAGTTGTACGTGCCGGTCGAACGCCTCGACCTCGTGCAGCGTTATTCGAGCGCGGAGGGGCACGAGCCGGTGCTCGACCGTCTCGGCGGACTCGGCTGGCAGAAGACGAAGGCGAAGGCCAAGCGCGCGATGCGCGACATGGCCGACGAACTGCTGCGCCTCTACGCCGAACGCAAACTCGTCGGCGGTTACGCCTACGCGGCCGACTCTCCGTGGCAACGCGAGTTCGAGGACGGCTTCGAGTACGTGCCGACGCCGGATCAGGAGACGGCCATCGAAGACGTGAAGACGGACATGGAAGCGACGACGCCGATGGACAGGCTCCTGTGCGGCGACGTGGGCTACGGCAAGACCGAGGTGGCGATGCGCGCGGCCTTCAAGGCCGTGATGGAATCGAAGCAGGTGGCCGTTTTGACGCCGACGACCGTCCTCGCCTACCAGCACTACGAGACGTTCACGGCGCGCTATGCGGCCTTCCCCGTGCGCGTCGAATTGCTCTCCCGGTTCCGCACGCCGAAGGAGCAGAAAGAGGTCGTCCGGCGCGTAGAGGCGGGCGAGGTGGACATTCTCATCGGCACGCACCGGATACTGTCGAAGGATTTGAAGTTTCGCGATCTCGGCCTCGTCGTCGTGGACGAAGAGCAGCGTTTCGGCGTCGCACACAAGGAGCGGCTCAAGCAGTTGAAGAAGAAAGTTGACGTGCTGACGCTCTCGGCCACGCCCATCCCGCGCACGCTCAACATGTCTCTGATGGGCTTGCGCGACATGTCCATCATCGAGACGCCGCCGCGCGACCGCCTCGCCATTCAGACGCAGGTCGTGCAGTTCGGCGAGTCTGTCATCAAGTCTGCAATCGAGTTGGAGTTGGGACGCGGCGGGCAGATTTTCTTCATACACAACCGGGTCGAAACCATCCAGACCATCGCCGCGCTCGTCCAGCGGCTCGTGCCGCAGGCGCGCGTCTGTGTGGCACACGGGCAGATGAACGAGAAGGAGATGGAAGGCGTGATGCTCGATTTTATGGCCTACAAATACGACGTTCTGGTCGCCACCACCATCATCGAAAACGGCATAGACATCCCGCGCGCCAACACCATCATCATAAACCGTGCCGATCACTACGGGCTGGCGCAACTGTATCAATTGCGCGGGCGCGTCGGGCGCTCGAATCGTCGCGCTTACGCCTATCTTTTGATTCCGTCGGAGCAGGAATTGACGCCCATTGCGCGCAGGCGTCTGGCGGCCATACGCGAATTCTCCGACCTCGGCGCGGGCTTTCGCGTCGCCGCGCTCGATCTGGAACTGCGCGGGGCGGGCAATCTGCTCGGCGGTCAGCAATCCGGCCACATGGATGCGCTCGGCTTCGATCTTTACACGCAGATGTTGGAGCGCACCGTCTCGGAACTGCGCGGCGAGGACGTGCAGGACGAAACCTCCGTCTCGCTCAATCTGGGCGTGGACGTGGCGATCTCCGAGGATTACATCTCGGACATGGGGCAGCGCCTTCGCACTTACAAGCGCATCGCCTCGGCGCGCGACGACGAGACGCTCCGACAGATTCGCGCCGAGACGGAAGACCGCTACGGGCGCATCCCCGAATCCGTCGAGAGATTGCTGGCATACGCGCGCCTGCGCCGCACGGCCGAAACGGTCGGCGTGCTGTCGCTCGACCGGACGCCGACCGGCATCGCCATCAAACTGAGCGAGAAAGCGCGCGTCGCGCCCGAAAAATTGCTCGCGCTCGTCGGCGCGCGCGCGGGCGCGAGTTTCACGCCGAACGGCGTCCTGCGCATAGACCTCGGCGAGGATGAGGCCGACGACGTGATCCAAACCGCGCACGGCCTGTTGCTGCAAATCAGCAGTGCAGACTAAAATGGGCTTCAAGTTTCAGGTTCAAAGTTTCGAGTCTGAGGTGCTCCGAATACTTCGACTCGAAACTTTGAACCTGAAACTTGAAGACTGAACTTTCACCCGACCGTTTTAGCCTGCCTCGTCCCGCGTGCGGACTGGTAAACCAAGGGCGTTAAATTCGATTAGACAATATGAAGCAGGGCGACCGCGCCGCCGTCAAGCGTTGCGTCGCGCGCCGAGTTGGTAAGGAGTAAAAATCTGTGAAGTCAAAATTTTTAATTCGTGCGAACCGCGTCAAGGCGTCCGCCGCGTTGCTCTTGGCCGTGTTCCTCGCGCCGTCGGCCGCCCTCTCGGTGCGGGCACAGGAAGAGGGCGTGCCGCGCGTCATTGACGAAGTGATCGCGCAGGTCAATGCCGATGTCATTACGCTCTCGATGCTGAAGAAGGACATGGCGGAAGCCGTGGAGGCGCTCCAGCAGCAGCGCGGGCTGACCGAGCAGCAGGCCACCGAAGAGATCAGCAAACGGCGCAACGAGATCATCGCCACGCTCGTCAACGAACAACTCCTCGTCCAGAAGGGCAAGGAACTGGGGATGAATGAGGACGTGGAGGCAGAGGTCAACCGGCGCATGCTGGACGTGGCGAAGCGCGAGGGTCTCAAGTCGCTCGCCGCGCTCGAACAGGCGATGCGCGAGAGCAAGATCGACCCGGCCTCCGTGCGCAACACGATGCGCACAGAGATCATGAAGACCTGGGTGCTCGGCCGCGAAGTGGATCAGAAAATCTTCTACGGCCTGACCGACTCTGAAGTGAAAACCTACTACGAGGCGAACAAGGAGAAATTCCGCCGCCCTGAAAGCATCGGGCTGTCGGAAATCTTCCTGAGCACCGTGGGGAAAGACCCGAAGGAGGTGCGCGAGCGCGCCGATAAGCTGGTAGCGCAGTTGCGCGCGGGCGCGGACTTCGGCGCGCTGGCGATGGTGCAGTCCGAGCGCGAGGTGAACGGCAAGCGCGTCGCGCCAGAGAACAAAGGCAAACTCGGCACCTACGCGATAAGCGACATCTCGAAAGAGGTCGTGGCGAACGCCCTCAAGGACGTAAAGGCAGGCGGCGTTACCAACCCGATTGAAACCGAGGGTGGCCTCCTCATCCTGCGCGTGGACGAGCGCACGCCTGCGGGCGAGGCCGTCTTCGACGACAACAAGGTGCGAGAAGCCATCACGGTCAGCCGCATGGAGAAGGAGCGCAAAGTCTACCTTGAGAACCTGCGCCGCGACGCCTACATCGAGATCGCGAAAGACTATCAGGCGGGCGTCTTGCCGCTCCTGAAAGCCGAGCCGAAGTCGGACAGCCCGACCACTCCCGTCGCCCCGAGGAAGGACGACAAGAAGAAAACCGAGACGAGCGGGAACAAGAAACAGTAGTCCGATTGCGGATTTCGGAATGCGGAATGCGGATTAGAAAACAGGCATTTGCTTTCTAATCCGCATTCCGCATTCCGAAATCCGCATTACCCTTTATGCGTCTGGATCAATTTTTACGCGCGAGCCGTCTGGTGTTGCGACGCACGGTGGCGCAGGAGTTGTGCGAGGCCGGGGCGGTGCTGGTGGGCGGCGTGGCGGCGCGCTCATCGCGTGCGGTGCGCGCGGGCGATGAGATCACACTGGCGCGTCGCGAGCGTCTGTTGACGGTGCGCGTCCTCGCCGTGCCGAACGCGCGGCAGACTTCTAAGCAGGAAGCGACCACCTTGTACGAGGTTGTGAGCGACGTGCGGCGAGCGGAAAACGAGTGAACGTTTTGCGTGTGGCGGGCGTTCAGTTGTTAGTGCTTCGGGAAGCGTCGCCCGCGCGTGTGAAAAATTAGTTCGACCCGCTCGCGGGCACGCCGTCTCGAAATCCCAATCAAAATTTTGCGGGAGAGTGTGATGAAAAAACTTAGTCTTCTGGTCGCGTTGATGGCGACGACGGCCGGGGTGTTGGTGTGGCTTCAACCGGCGCGGGCTGAGCACGCGGAAGAGGCGGCCGTGCGTCAGGCCATCGAACATTATTTCCGCGGGCATGCGACGGGCGACGGCCAGCACTTCCAGAAAGTCTTTCACCCGGAAGCGAAACTGTTCTGGATGCGCGAAGGGAAGTTCGCACAGCGCACCAGCGCGGAATACATCGCGGGCGCACCGGGCAAACCCGCGCCGGACGAGGCCGCGCGCAGGCGCAGCATCCAGAGCATAGACATCACGGGCAACGCCGCCGTCGTCAAGGTGTTGCTCGATTATCCGAACGCGCGGCTGACCGATTACATGTCCATGCTCAAGATAGACGGCGAGTGGAAGATCGTGAATAAGACGTTCGTGTCCGAACCCAAGACTCGCTGAGAAAAAATTACTCGCGCCATTTTAGGCCGGCCGGGCGCGCCGGGAAAGTTTTCCACAGGAGACGCCTACCCCCGCGCCCGCCACGTTTAGCTGCCCCTAACCGCCATCGAATCAACGCCGAAACCACCCGTTTCGTTCCCGCCGACTCCGCCTTCAACTTTTTCTGTGCGTTCGTCTTTCGCCCGCCTGCCTCTTTAATGTCTTAGAAACAGACACCGGCGCGGCACTCGCGCATGCGAATTTACTGGATTTTGCGCCGGGTTTCGGTGGTATGCGATTTGCCGATTGAGGGGCAGCATGCGTCTATCAAATTCTCTTAAGTTGGAATCAAGCGTCGATTGGGAGTCTATCAGGGGCAAGTCATGAACATTTTAAGCAATTTCTTCTCGGACGACCTCGCCATTGATCTGGGGACAATGAACACGCTCATCTACGCTCCGGATCGTGGGGTCGTCCTGAACGAGCCTTCGGTGGTGGCGATTCACAAGTACACGGGCGAAGTGCTGTGCGTTGGTACTGAAGCGTACAAGATGCTGGGGCGCGCGCCGAAGGATGCGGAAGTGTTTCGCCCCGTCAAGGGCGGCACGATTGACAATTTCGAGGCGACCGAGAAGATGCTCGTCGCTTTCATACGCCGCGTCCACGGCAACCAGAACAAGCGCAGCCACATGGTAGTCGGCGTGCCCGGTTCTTCAACCACGCTCGAACAACGCTCGGTGCGCGATGCGGCGCGCGATGCGAAGGCCACGCGCGTTGACCTCGTTGACGAAGGACTCGCCGCCGCGCTCGGCGCGGGACTCAGCTACGACGACGAGCGCGCACACCTCGTCGTGGACATCGGCGGCGGCACGACCAACATCGCTATCGTCGCCTCTGCGGCCATCGTCTCTTCGAGCAGCCTGCGGGTGGCGGGCAATGCCATGGACGACGCGATCCGCGAATACGTGCGCGCGAAATACGAGATGCAGATCGGCGAGCGCACCGCCGAACAGGTCAAGAAAGAACTGGGCGCGAGTCGCGCGGGCGGCGCGGACGGTAAGACCGAAGCGCGGCGCATGGAAGTGGTCGGCAAAGAGTTGACGAGCGGGTTAGCGAAGGCGGTCGAGATCGGTTCGGACGAAGTGCGCGAGGCGCTGGAGCCGGTGCTCTCAGAGATCGTGGCCGGAGCGCGCCGGGCGATTGAGGAATCGCAGCCCGACGTGACGGCCGACATCTACCAGACGGGTTTAATCCTAACGGGCGGCGGCGCGCTTCTCGACGGCATGGCCGAACGCCTCCAGACGGAACTACGTCTCCACGTCACGGTCGCAGACGATCCGCTCGCGGCCGTCGCGCTCGGCGCGGGGCGACTGCTCAACGACCCGGAACGTCTCCAACGCGCCGCCATACGCGAAGACGTGCCCGCGTGGCAAGGCTCGGAAGAGTTGGTCGTGAACTGGTAAGTCAGCGAAGTCGTTAAAATAGACGGGAAGATAATTGGGGCGGGAGGACGAAAGTGTTCGTCTTCCCGCCTCAATCTGTTCGGGTAGAGTGAATCTCGTCTTCGATTAGGCCGCGTTCCGTCCGCAGAATTTCTGCGCGCAGGAGCGCGCGTTCTTCGCCTGAGAGTTGGCGGAACTGTGCGACGAGGTTGTCTGTCACCTGCTCCGGCGCGGCGTCGTCGGTGTCGGGCGCGGACGGGACGAGGAAGAGGCCGAGGACGTAGAGCGCGAGGGTGAAGAAACTGATGTAGCCGGTCGCGGGTGCGAAACTCTCCTGCGCGCCGAACGTGCCTTGCGTGAAGCCTTCGAGGAGCGCGCCCGCGAGTCGTTTGAGCCAGCCGCCGTCCGGCGCGTAGAGCGAGGCGAGCAGCATGTGTTTGAGGACGAAGGCCGTGCCGAAGAGGGCGGCGAGGCTGCGCAGAAGTCTGCGCGCGTCGAAGTCTGCGAACTGATTGTTCCAGAGCGTCCAGAGGAAGAAGAAGGCGAACATCCAGCGGAACAGTCCGCTTTCGGGGAGCACACTCGTGAAGGCTTGCGCGGAGGCGAAGAAGAGCGCGAGGAGCGTGAGCGCATGCGAGACGTTCGTGAGCGGCGGGTTGTCGCCGGAGAGCCACGCGCGCAAATCTATGAGCCGGCCGCGCACGAAGAGGAGCAAGAGGAGGACTGCGAGCACGAGCGCGACGAGCGGCGGTGCGATGAAAAGAAAGGCGCCCGTCCCGGCCGCGACGCGCAGGCCGCCCGCGAGCGCGACGGTCAGAAAGATCGTCGGGAGCAACAGGTGGCGCACGAGCAGTCGGTTGCTGTCGCGTTGGTTCTTCATGGGTTCAAAGACGGCAGCGGCGGCCGTCGCTCATTTCCTCTCGCGCGCGATCCTGAGCGGGTTGAGATCGCCGAGAGAACTCTCCGTGCCCTGCTGCAACTCGGCCTTCAGTTCGGCGGCGGAGTGAATCTTCAACTCCGTATCGTCCACGGCGAGCGCGCCTTCGGGCGACAATCGGATGGCGCGCTCGATGGCCTCCAGCCCTTGTTTGAACAGCGCATCATCGTTATAGACGCGCCCCCAGCCTTCGCGATAGAAGGCGTAAGCGATGTAGAACTGCGTGCGCGCATCGCGCATGGCCGGGTCGGCGCGCATCCATTCGTCGCGCGCGGCCGCGTATTGCTCGCGCCCGAACAGTTCGCGCGCCGCACGAAAGCGAGCCTCGTCAATCGCGTAAGTTCCGGCGACAACGCTCGCTCCGGTCGTCGCTTCGGTGAAAGTGCGCGGCGCGGTCGCGTAAATCCAGACGACGAACACGGCATAAAGAAGCGTCCACGCGATCCCTACGCTTTTGATGAGGTTGGGTTGCATTGCTATAATCCGAAGGTCGCTGCACGAGCACTTTAAGATGCATCGCAATTCCAGTCGTAAAGGATAACTTATTTTCCCTATGAAGACATTTATCGTTTCGCTCCTCTTCGTCGCCGCCGCTTCCACAACAGCCGCGACGGCACAGGAACACAAGAAGCATGACGCGCATAAGACGCACGACGCGGCCAAGGTCGAAACGGCGAAAGCCGTGAGCGACGGCGACGTGATCAAGCGCGGCGTGGCGCTCGATGCCAAGTCGCCTGAGGTCGCGTTCGCGGACGTGTTGAAAGAGCCTGCGAAGTTTGCGGGCAAGCGCGTGAGGATTGAGGGCGTGGTGGAGCGCGTCTGCCAGAGCGAGGGCTGCTGGATGCAGATCGCGCCGGAGTCGGGCGCGAACGGCATTCGCGTCACATTCAAGGATCACAGTTTCTTCGTGCCGAAGGATTCCAAGAGCATGAAGTTCAAGGCCGAGGGTGAGTTCTCCGTCAAGGTCTTGACCAAAGAACAGGTGGATCACCTCATCGAAGACGGCGCGAAGATCGCGCGCAAAGACGACGGCACGGCCGACGAGGTTCGCTTCGTCGCCACGGGCGTCGAACTGTGGAAATAAGCCGATTGCGGAATGCGGAATGCGGATTAGAAAACCGTTTGTCTTTCAATCCGCAATCCGCAATCCGCATTCCGCAATATAAAGATGAAGCCTTTCAAAATCAGGGATGTGTTGATCTCGCCGCCGCTCGTGCTGTCGCCGATGGCGGGCGTGACCGACGTGGCGTTTAGGGGTTTGTTGAAACGGCGCGGCGGGATCGGTCTGACCGTCTCGGAGTTCATCTCGGTCGAGGGCTTGACGCGCAACAACCCGAAGTCGAAGCGGCAGATGCGCTTTTACGATTACGAGCGGCCGTTCGCCGTGCAGATTTTCGGCGGGCAGCCGGAACGCATGCGCATGGCCGCCGAGATGGCCGAAGAGGTCGGCGCGGACTTGCTCGACATCAACTGCGGCTGCCCCGCGCCGAAGGTGGTCAAGCACGGCGGAGGTTCGGGGTTGCTGCGCGACATGCCGCGCCTCGAAACGATCCTCACCGAAATTAAGAAGGCCATCACGATCCCGCTCACGGTCAAGATTCGCGCGGGCTATTACGACAACAACATCAATGCGGTGGAGACGGCGAAACTGGCCGAAGGCTGCGGCGTCGAGCACATCGCGCTGCACGGGCGCACGAAAGAGCAGGGCTACAAGGGGCGCGCGAACTGGGACCTGGTGCGGCAGATCAAAGAGGCGGTCAAAGTGCCCGTCTCCGGCAGCGGCGACGTGACGACCGTGGACGAGGCGCTGGCGCGTTGGCGCGAGACGAACTGCGACGGCATCCTGATCGGCCGGGGCGCGATGGCGAACCCCTGGATATTTCGCCAGATCGAAGACACGCTCGCCGGGCGCGAACCGTTTCAGCCGACGCTCGCGGACAAGCGCAACCTCCTGCTCGAATACTTCGAGTTGCTGCGCGCGGACATGCCGGAACTGCCCGCCATCGGTCGCATGAAGCAACTCGCGGGACAATTCACGCGCGGCCTCGTCGGCGGCTCGCGCTTCCGACAGGTGCTCTATCATTCGCACGAGGTGGGCGAGATACTCGAACGCATCGAAGAGTATTTCGAGACGGTCGAAGCGGGGCGCGTCTACATCGGTGAAGGCGACCCGGCAGGCGATGCGGCGGCGGAAGAGGCGGAGTCGCCCACGCTCGATTCGTGCGAGGCGGCGACGGTGGAAGTGTGAGGACTGTCAGTTATCTAAGATGAGTTGTCGGGTGTTTGTGCGCGACAAGTTGAAAGGGGCAAGGCGATGAGCGAGCGAAGGGAAGAGACGCGCGACGAGGCGGGGCACTTCAACGAACAGGATCGAGCGGACGAGCGCGGCGATGCGGCAGAGCCGGACGCGCCCCTCACGGCGGAACATAACGAAGGCATGAGCACCGTCCTCGACGGCGAACCGGGCGCGGGCGTGCAGGACAATATAGGCGAGTAATAATGTAAGGGGATAGTTTTGGCTTGGTGCGTTTTATTAAGTAGTCCCGTTTAGGAAGGATGCTTATGTTTTGCCGCCAATGTGGATCGCAGTTGCCCCTTGCCACACCTTACTGCGACGTGTGTGGATGCGCAGCGGCAGACCCGCGACAAGTAAAACCGCTAAATCAACAAACCCGCCCATTAAAAGCCGACGATGATTTTAAGACGCTGCTGGCACCACCACCAAAACCTAAAAGCTATAAATGGGGATGGGCGGCGGTTGCTGTTCTTGCCGTCGTTGCCGTTTCACTGGCTGCAACCAGCATTGTTCTTTTTGTAGTATGGCCTCCGTGGGGAGAACAGACAGAAGATACAACTGAAAGGCGAGTCGAAAAGAACAAGCCTACGCCGCATCCGACACGCTCCGCGCCTGCGCGCATGTCACTACCGGAACCAACTTACTCAGCAACGCCTTACCCTACTTATGAGCCAACGCCCGAATTGCTTCCTAAACCTCCAGCTCATGATATTGTCAGGCAGCAAATGTTTGTTGAGCCGCTCCACTTTCGCTACATACCATTCACCGTAGAAAGCGTGGGCTATCAAGGTCTGGTTGTTGGCAGGTTCGATGCTTGGGGTGGTAATAACGATATAAACTTTGTCATCTTGCCCGCACACGAAATGTCCAGTTTCCAGAATCATGGCGCATACACCCACTTCTACAACTCTGGATACATTCATGGAGCTAACGTAAAGCGTGCGCTCCCACCCGGCGATTACTTTCTGATTTTTAACAACCGTAGCGCGTTACTGACCGGTAAGACGGTTAATGCCTTCTTTGAGCTTCGCTATGAGTAGCGATTGAAGATGACAGGCTATGAGGGTTTAATCGTACTATTCAGGTCTCCAATTTCGGTTTCGAGCGCGCGGAGCGTGCGCCCGAGCATTTCGCGATGGGCGCGGTTGGTGGCGCGTTCGAGTTGGTCGAGCGTGCGCGAACGCGAGAGGCGCAGGGTTTCGAGTCTCGCGCGGCGTGCGCGCGCTTCGGGCGATTCGTCGAGCGTCGGTTCCGCCGCGCGTCGCGCACGCTCCTCCGCCTCCTGTATCTGGTCTTCGACCGCTTTGCTCTCCCACCCGCGTGCCATTTAAAACTTCCCCCGTCGGATTTATCTAAGAACACCTTGCATAGATTAACTGCCCGGCCGGCGCAGGCCGAGCGGGAGCGGCGCAGTGCCTTCGAAGAACCAACTCGCGCCGACCTTGACGCGGTGATGCCACGTCGGCAGACGCGAGGTGTAGAGCGCGAAACGCGCCTGACGTGCGAGCGCGCCGCCGAAGGCTTTGCCGCCCGCGAGCACCGCCGCGCGTTCCGTGCCGAGGCTCAGGGCTTCGCCCATCTCCTCGAAATGCTTCGTCTTGAGTTCCCCGCCCGCGAGCAGCGCGCGCACGTTCCCGGCGGCGAGCGTTGATTGTTGAAAGGCGAGTTGCGCCGTGCCCGCCAGTTGCGGGCTGGCATCTGGGAAGTGGGCGTCGTCGCCGAGCGAGAAGACTTCCGCGTGACCCTGAACTTGCAGCGTCTGTTCGACCAAGACCAGACCGCGCTTGTCCTTCGGAATCTGCAAACGCTCCACGAGCGGGCTGACGCGGACGCCGCCCACCCAGACGACCCCCGCCGTCGCCACCTCCGTCTCTTCGCCCGCCTGTTCAAACGTGAACCCCTCCGGCGTCACGCGCCGCACGCGCGTCCGTGTATGCACCTCTACGCCCGCCTCTCGGAGCGCCTCCTCCACATACACGCGCAACTCTTCGCCCATGCCGGGCACGACGTGCTCGGCCATCTCGACCACCACGACGCGCGGCTCGCCCCGCAGCCCGCGCCTCTGGAACGCATCGCGCAGCAGGTCGCCCATCTTCGTGGAAAGTTCGCAGCCGCTCGCGCCGCCGCCGACGACGGCGAAAGTCGCGCGCTGCCGCGCCTCTTCCGCAGAGGCGTCGGGCGGGATGCGGTCGAGCGTGTCGATCATCAGGTTGCGCAGGGCGTCTGCGTCCGCGATGCCGCGAAAGGGGAGCGTGTGTTCCTCCGCGCCCTCAACTCCCGCGTAGTTCGTGACGCCGCCGACGGCCAGCACCAGCGCATCGTAACCGAGCGGTTCAGCCCATCCTTCGACGGCGACCGTGCGCGCAGCGAAATCCACGTCCGACGCCGCGCCGTGTATGAAATGAATTTTGTCGTCTAACAACTCGCGGTAATGCGGCGCGATGTGCCATGCTTCGACCTCGCCGCTCAGATACTCGTAGAGCATCGGCCGGAAAGTGAAATGATCCTCCGCGCTGACGAGCGTCACCTCGCCGTCGTTCGCCAACTCCAAAGCCGTGAACAGTCCGCCGAAGCCGCCGCCGATCACCACGATGCGTGCCCGTTTATTCGCCATAAGATTAATTGTTTTGAACCGTCCCTTTGGGCGGGAATGGTAGCAGAGAAGCACGGACTTGCGCATCCTCATTCTTACGTCGTCTCGGCGGGCGCGGCAAACAGGTGTCGGATGGTATCAATCAATTCGATCAGGTTGTTTGGCTTGCGCAGGAAGGCATCCGCGCCCGCCTCGCGTGCTTCCTCGTCGAGGTCTTCCAGCGCGATAAGGATGATCGGAGTTCCTTTGCGGTGTGGCATGCGGCGCACGCGGCGCACGAGTTCCAGTCCCTTGATGCCGTGTATCTCGTGGTCGAATAACAACAGGTCGAAATGTTCATTCGTGCATTCAAGCATCGCCAACGAATAGATGCTGTCCGGGGAAGCCTTGACATACCACCCTGCGAACTGCAACACGTCGCAAACGATTTCACTCAGCATGCGATTATCTTCGAGGTAGAGGATGATGCGTGGAGGCGGGATCGTCATAAGTGTCTGTCCTTCCGATGAGAAAAAGGATACGGAAGTAGGGCGCGCTCTGTTAAGATGCGCGCGTTCTATCTTTGAAAACCAACTGGCAACGGTCGCATTGAATAGCTCACCCTCACCCACTCACGAGTGATGAGCGTCGCCACGAAGCAGAACGGCTGCATCTTCTTGGCGACAACAAATAGCAAGGCGATTTTAGTTACAGTTGTCACTAAAATCAAGCGACGCGCACACTTGATTGTCTCATCAGGGGAGAAATCCTGATGGGCAGTGTGCGTGAGCGACCCGCACGGCTCGCAGAAAAGCTACTTCAGATTCGCCTCGCGCTTGGTATTTCGCAGGGCGAAATGCTCAGGCGTCTTGGACAAGACGAAAAGAGTTATCGCTTCTACATCTCAAATTACGAAACTGGAAAACGTGAACCGTCATTGCCGGTGCTCTTGGAATACTCACGTGTCGCCAATGTCCTGATGGAAGTTCTCGCCGACGATGAACTAGACCTCCCCGAAAGTCTGCCTAGCCCCACTAGAAGCGAAGGCATCCGGCGCAAACCCGTCCGAAGCAAGAGGCGTTAGAAACTGTCTGAACAATAAACCTGTGCTTGTCCCGAAGGGACATTTGACAATAGCCCAGCCATTTATGGCTGGGTTGTAAACGTGTCTCTATGTTTAGAGTCCCGTAGGGACGATTGAATCTGTAAAGAACATTCAATCGTCCCTACGGGACTTAAACATTATCTTTCAACTTATCCCCAGCGATAAATCGCTGGGCTATTCTCA
>DASVPS010000005.1:0-29094 GCA_036389555.1 Pyrinomonadaceae bacterium | reverse complement strand
AATTCCCAGAGGGGCGTAGCTGCTACTCCGAGTTGGAGTTCGACCTCGTTGGTGCGCAGTTGGTTGAGCGCGCTGCCGTTCGGTTTGTGCGGCGCGACGCCCGCGGTGGTGAATTGATCTGTGATGGCTTGCAGCGCGTTGTTGTAGGCCGCCGAGCCGAGGACGAAGTTGCGCAGGTTGTACCACTGCTTGCCCCAATCCCTGATCGCGCAGCCGCGCCGGTCGATGCCGTACTCGAAGATGACCGTGAACTGCGTCTCGCGGCAATTGCGGCTGCCCGTGCTCGTGTAGGCGGGGTCGGTGCTGCCCGTGCCCGTGCGGTCGATGACGCCGAAGACGAAACGACCTTCGCCCGCGTTGCCGCCGCCGTAGGTGGTGTTGTTGCGCAGGTCAACGCGATTGACAATCGCCAGCAGTTTGAACGGGGCGATGGAAAGATTGAGCGGCATGCCCGGCCCGCCGCTCGCCGCCACCCACGGGTCGATCACGAGCGTCTTGATCTTCTGTCGCTGCGCGACCGTCCAGCCGTTGACCGTCTGGTTAGTCATCCATTTATCCAGCCACTTGCGCGTGAACGTGGAAGGGCTGATGCCCGTCACGGGCTGGTTCGCCATCTGCGTCATCAGGTAGCCGAACGTCCAGCGCCCCATGCGCGTGCCTACGCCCGTACACGGGTTGAACGTGCGGTCGAAATTCTCGACCACTTTCAGATTCGTGATCACCAGAGACTTTTCGGCGCTGACGCGACGCCACGTCCCGATGCGGCGCAGGGGCACGATCTGTCCCGGCTGCACGTTGCGGAAATCAACCAGCGGCACTGCCTTGTTACCGACGAAATCGCGCGTCTCGTCGAAGTCGGGCATCACGACCGACGTGTCGGAGGCCAGATTCGTGTCAGCGCGTTCTTCTTCCGTCATGACCGTGGCGGCGGTGGCCGTCGCCTGTTGATCGGAATCGGCCTGCGCCTCGGACGTGCCCGCGCGGCTGGCGGCCGTCACTTCCGTGTCCGCGGGCGGCTGGTCGTCTGATGTCGGTTCGGGAGTCGGTTCGGGCTGCGCGTTGACGGCCTGAATCTCGTCCTGATTTTTAGCCAACTCCTCGAAGTCGAGGAAGATCACGGCGGAATAAGTGCCGTCTCCGGCCACTTCATCGCCGCCCGTGCCGTCGTCGCTGAGCAGCACGTCGCGATCATCTATGACGGTCTTCACCTGTGGCTCAACCTTTTGATCCGCCGCGAATTGAACCATCAAAAGCGCGTTGCCTTCCGCCGTCGCTTCCTTCAGCAGCATCGCCGACATGGATTCGATTCGCGGTTCGTCGGCGCTCACTTCCTCCTGCGCCGTCGTCGTCATTATCGTCGAGGCGGCGACGCTCGTGGCCGCGGTCGCCTTGGAACTACTCGTGCCGGTAAAGAAAATACTTCCGGCGAAAAGCGATAGGGCGAGAACTATCGCGCACATCTTGAACACGTTCGACCATCTGTTTTTCATACTTTAGTCCCTCCAAGCTCCGGGTGGGTGAGGTACGTTAAAGCCTTATCTCTGTCGCAGAGGCCGCGAAGATTAAGACCTGAGTTAAATAGGGCACAGAGCATCATCATGCCGTTAGTACAGAGAAATTCCGTGAAAACGCGACACCTCGCGCAGGCGCAAATCGGCTACGTCTCGCGCGCGGGCGCAAGTTAAGCGAGGTGGCGGCAACTGTAAAAAAGTCGGCGAGACTGCCCAGGCCGGGAGAGACTAAGCAGAGGCGTCTGTCGCACTTTGCCGGAGTGGTTGAGTTCGCGCCGAACTCCACTCTGACGAACCGTTTATCCCTTCTTCAAGAGGGGCAAAAGCGACTTCCTGTTTCGAAGCAGCAAACACAGCTCGGTCATGGAGATCGGGTGCAGGAAAAGAGTTGCGCCATCGCAATTCTTGGCTGCCGAGCTGAAAAGTTGACGAGACGGGGGTGAGCCATCTCAAAGTTCCGCATGTCTTAGGGGAGCTTGATAATACTCCTCTCCTAGTTTGTGTCAATAGTTTTTTTCGCCGCGCGCTGAATCCCGTGTATCCGTTGGGAAACGGCGTCCTAGCGCGTGCCGCCGCTGTGCGCGGCCTGTAGAATCTTGATGGTCGTGTCGAAGAAACGCGATGTGGTTTTCGCCCCGCAGGCTTTTTCGATCAACGGCGCCGGGTTACCCGATCTGCCGTTGATGCTGCGCAGGAGGCTAAAGACTTCGCCGTCGGTGGCTTGCAGTATCTCGTAATCATTCGTGGGCGAGGCGAGCGGCAGCTTGAGCGTGCCGGGCAAAGGGCGGGAGATGAAAGTGATGAGAAACCGCGTGTCGGGCGTCGCTTCGAGATGCTTGAAGGGGTCGAGTCGTAAGGCTTCTTCGACCTCGGCGACAGTCCGCAGAAACACGGGCACTTCGTAGCCGAGCGCGTGGGCGAGGTGCTGCTCGATTTTGCGCGCGAGCGCGTCGCGGTCAGGTTCGGCCGAACGGAAAAAGATGTTGCCGGTCTGGATGTAGCTGCGCACGTCGGCCAGCCCCAACTCGGAGAACAATTCGCGCAGCCGCTCCATCCTGACGCGCCGCGCGCCGATGTTGATGCCACGCAAAAGCGCGATGTAAGTTTTCTCTCGCATCCGCATCAATATAACAAACGCTGATTGCACCCTTTAGCGCGGGCGCGTTGTTGCGGCGCTCGCGGCGGATGGCCGGCCGGGCTTTTCGCCGCCGGTTTTTATTGACAAGCAAATCGGGCGATAGTAAAACGTCGCCAACAGTTCTATAAACTCCCACAAATGATACGGCGGAAAATTCAGCCGTTGACAAAGTATTCGAAGGCGCTGGCGTTCGGCCGGGTGTCTGTCTCGCCGGGTCGTTGATGATTCGGAGAGTCGTCGTCGTCTCGCGTTAAGGAAAACTATGAACATCAAACTTCGCAAAATTCAGTTTGGCCGGAGAGTCGCTTGTTGCCTGTTGCTGCTGCTGTCGGCGATGTGCGCGCCGTGCGCCCTGCAGGCGCAAGTCAGAACCGAGTACCGCGCCTTCTGGGTGGACACTTTCAACACGAATCTCAACAACCACACAGACGTGGTGACGGTGGTCAATAACGCGCGCGCCGCGAAAGCCAACGCCCTCTTCGTGCAGGTGCGCCGCCGCGGCGACTCCTGGTATCTCAACTCGCTCGAACCGCGCGGCGACCGCACGCCGATCCAGCCGGGCTTCGACCCGCTACAGGACATCATCAACGAGGCGCACGCGCACGGCATAGAGGTTCACGCCTTCGTCATCATGAGCGCGATCTGGGGACGCGCGCCGAACCTCTTCCCGCCGGAGAACCCGAACCACGCCTTCAACCTTCATGGCGGCTTCAACGCCGCGACCAACACCATCACGCCGGGGTCTAATAACTGGCTCACGCGGACGCTCCTGCCCGACAGCGGCACCGCCATCGCTTATCAAGGCCATCGTTTCGGCAGCGACTTCTGGATCGACTTCGGCCACCCGGAAGCCGCCGCCTACACGGTCGAAGTGGTCAATCATCTCGTGCGCAACTACGACATCGACGGGCTGCACCTAGACCGCATACGCTACCCGGAGATCGGCATCAGTGGGCAGACGCCCTCGACCGGCGCGAACATCGGCTACAACACGACGAGCGTCGAACGCTTCCAAAAACATTACGACATCGCGCCGGGCGCTCCTGCGCCCGCGCCGAACAATCCGCAGTGGAGCCAGTGGCGGCGCGATCAGGTGACGAACATCGTGCGCCGCATCTATCTCAACGCGCTCTCGATCAAGCCCGACCTGAAAGTCTCCGCCGCGCTCATCGCGTTCGGCGGCATCGGCACGAGCGAAGCGGCCTGGAATTCCGCCGAGGCCAACTGGCGCGTCTATCAGGATTGGCGCGCGTGGACTGAGGAAGGCATCATCGACATCGCCATCCCGATGGTCTACAAGGCGGAACACACCGCGAGCGTCCGCCCGCAATACGACCAGTGGGATGCGTGGCTGCGTGGGCATCTCTATAACCGCGCCGGCATGATGGGGCAGGGCGCGGCCAACAACGCCATCGAAGGCACGCTCCGGCAGACGCGCCGCACGCTCACGCCCGCGGGCGGCACGAACCTGAGCGGCATCATCTTCTTCTCGATGGCGACGAGCAACATCGCCGTGGCGAACAACCCTTTCGCCCTCCCCGCGCCCGCCAGTACGATTGCGCGCCCCTTCGCGGAGTTCGCATCGGGGCTGGCGACGGGGAAATCCACGAATGGTGCGACGCTCTACGAGCCTGCGGGTTCCACGCCCATCTTCAGCGATGCGGCGCACATCCCCGCGTTTCCCTGGAAGGTCGCGCCCACGCTCGGACACTTCAAAGGCGAAGCCCGCCGCGCAGACAACACGCCCCTCGACACCGTCGCAGTGACGATTGAAAACCTGGACACGCACGCGACGCGCACGGCCACGACCGACGGCGGCGGCTTCTTCGGCGCGGTTGACCTGACGCCCGGCGCACATCGCGCCCACACGGGCACGTCCTACTTCTGCTTCAACGTCGCGCACGGACTCGTGGCCGACGCCGAACCCGACACGCTCGCCCCCGACACAAACGCAGCCCTCGCGCCCTCTGCCCCCAACGGGCAAAACGGCTGGTACACGACCGGTGTCTCCGTCACGCTCGACGCAACGGACAACTGCGCAGGCGTCGCGGCGACTGAATACTCCACGGACAACGGCCAGACGTGGCAGACTTACACGGGCGCATTCACCATTAGCGACGAAGGCACGACGACCGTCCTCTACCGTTCGACCGACCGCGCGGGCAATACGGAGACGGGCGGGCAACTGCTCCTGAACATTGATCAGACCGCGCCGCTCATCACTCTCGCCGCGACGCCTTCGATCATCTGGCCGGCCAACAACGGGGCGGTTAGCGTCCGCATCAACGGCAGCGCGTCCGATGCCGTCTCAGGTCTCGCGAGCGTCAGCTACGTCGTGACGGACGAATACGGCACGCCGCTCTCGATCCCCCTGCGCAGCCTCGCCGGACAGTCGAGCGAATGGGAAGAATCGCTCACGCTCGAAGCGCGCCGCGACGGTCGAGACCGCGACGGCCGCCTCTACCGCGTCGTCGCCACCATCACCGATCAGGCGGGCAACACGACGACCGCCACGGCGAACATCGTCGTCCCGCACGATCAACGCGCGCTCTGACGCTTGTGAACCTTGCGCCGGCGACGTGTTAGCTGCGGGCGATATTGATCAACGTCGTTCTATCGCTATCCGGCGAGCAAATAATGAAGGGCAGTCAGGTGGCTGCCCTTCATTATTTGTTTGCCAATCCGGCACGGCTTCAGGTTCGGGGAGTGTTTTCGCTGAATCAACTGGCGGCCGGAATGGCCGAGAGATGAAAGCGCATAAAGGAAAGTATGTGCCTGATGATCTCGCGAGAGGTTTCGGTGTCGTGCAACAGGTCGAAGGCGTGCGGAGCCGCGTGGTGATTCGTGAACGTAACGGGCAGGTTACAAGTCAATGCGTGTGCGAGGAATCGGTCGAGCGTTTCGTTCAGGCGGGGCATTTGGTCTCGACCTGCTCTCGCAATGAACAGGGGCACATCCGTCGGAAGATCGGCGATTGATTTACCCGCCGACGGGTTGACGAATCCCCACGTCGCGGCCGCCTCTGCGACGGCGGTAGAGCCTGCGAGGTCTAGCGTGTATCCATAACACAGCACGGCGCACTTCAAATTTTCCCGCTCTTCACGCATCAACACAGATAACGCGAGCGGGACGTTGCCGGAACTAGCCCACAGGCCGATCCTGCGCCGGTCAATCCCCAGACGGGCGGCGTGCTGCCCGGTGTATCGAAGCAGGGCGTGAAGGTCTGCCGCCGGGTCTCGATTCGTGTAGGTGATCGCCGCCACGCCGGAGGCGGCCGTCAGTTGCGCCCACGAACGCGACGCTCCCATCTCTTTGAATTTACAACCGACTTTCGCCTCAAACCCCGCATCGGGAAATCCTGCCACAAAGACGACGGCCGGTATACGCGACCCGCGCTTCGTGTCGGGCGGATAGTAGATGTCCATGGTGAGAGCACCCGTGCCGTCTGCCCCGTATGCGACATCACGCCGGACTCGCACGTCGTCCATGCCTGCGATTCGATAGACCACAACTCTCTTCGAGATGTGGTCTTGCTCTGCGTCTCGACTCATCTGCGTCGCTCCTTACCGTCACACGTCCTGAAAATGCAAAACCCGCCGGGCACAATTTGCCCCGACGGATTCCACCCGGTACTGTACCGGAGACATGCCCGGTACAACGCTCTCTTGCATCTACGTCTCCCGACGAGATCGCTTGTCTGCTCCTGCCTTATATGCTTCGCGCAAAGGAGGGCAATAATATAGTTGGCTCACCCTTTGCAGATGAAGGCTGCGCTATTCGCGGTCGGGTGCACGCCGTGGTTAGGTTGCGCCGTACGCATATATACATCTTTTCGCGCCTCAAGACTTAGGGCTAGTGCTCATCAAAACATCGCTCTGCATACCATCCCAAATAGCTCCTTCAAAACTTGCACCATCAAGCAACGCACCCTGTAGATCAGTGTTAGCTAGATTAGCGCCGCCAAAATTGGCATTACTAAGGTCACAATTGGATAGATCTGTATTGGAAAGAGCAGCACGAATAAAAGAACAGAAACTAAAAATGTGGCCGGATAGGTTTATAGAGCTTAAATTTAGTTCGTCAAACTTAAGTCCAGAGAATATGAATGACGCAATATCTTTCTGAGTAACCTTACAAATTGATTGATTGGTATAGGAGGCATACCCCGTTGACATGCCACAGGAGACGCATATTCCATATTCATTAAAAACATGTAGTGTCTTTGTGACTACAGAACGTGGCATTTTTTGATATTGGTCAAGCCGACCAAGAATAAAGCGTAACATCTGATCCGTGACTGCAAACTCAAAAAGGCTAGCAGGTGTTTGATTGTTTAATATATGGTAGGCAAGGAGGAACTCCTGAATAGAGTAATGCGAGAAACGATAGTCTCCGTTTGAATTACGATTAAGTAATGCCCGCCCCCCAAAATTAAGTTGTTTTAAGTAAGAAACGGTTGGAGAAGACTGAATTAAATTCTCAAGCTCATCACGTGTGATAACACGCTGCCTTGTAGTTTGCATAAAAAGTGCTACATCAGTACAAGCTTTTATGAGGTGCTCCTTAGATGCTTGGTGCCCTTGGGCTCTTAGTTTCCGCTCCTCCCTAAGCAACCATGCTTCCACGAGAGCTTGGTACACACCATAATCATCCCAATTCGTCTCCCGACTTGCTAAGAGATCCTCTATATGGGCCAATAACAGTGGCCGGAATTGCAATGACTGTACTTTACTTAGAAGCTCTTTAGCTCGCTTATGTAATTGACTTGGCTGCTTCCGCAGCCGCCGAATAAATCTTGATGGAAACCGTTTTGAAAGATACTGATCAACTTGACGTTCGTCGAAGTAAGAGAGGAATAGCATTGGGCAAACGTAGCCCCCTAATTCAACGCGCCCTGGTCGGTTGAAGGGATCAGCGGCAGTCTTTGGAAAGTATTGCGTCCTGCAAGTGATGATAACTCGACGAAAATTTGCAGTTGCTTCTAAGATGTTAAGTATTCTGCGTTCCGTGTCTTCCCAAGAAAGAGGATCCTCGTCGAGTGAGTCCAGCAAAAGAATAGTCCTACCTTTATTCGGAACCTCGGAAATTTTTTGTAGCGTATCTCCATCTAATTTAAATAACTTACAAGAATAATGTTGAGGCCAGAATTCAGTTATATGCGATAACTTTATCATCACAAGAAGAGAAGTTTTACCCATACCCGCATCTGAAAGAACAAACATAGTATTCTTCCCACCCCCTGATGCCGAAAACTCTCGATTGAAGAAATCGTTAATGGTGGAGAAGATCTGACTGCGAACGATTGATATAGGCTCACCCTCATCGAAGTCAGCGGGATTTTGGTGCTGGCAGCGTGGCTCAATGTAAAACTTCGCAAGGTCAATTGGATCGCCAAAAGTGTCAGCAATTGCATCGAGTTCCTCCCGACGCCGACGCCTAATCCTTAGTAATTCCTTTAGGAGAGGCTTTAAGGCTTCAGAGGTTAGAAATGATATTAATTCAGCCATTTTTACTCCTTAATCCAGTGTGGTCTTCTCATTATCTTTCGTTTAATGAGAAGGTAGCTTTGCAGAAGCAACCTAACGCATATTAGGCCGAATGATTCGGCATAACTCCGCTATAGAGCGTGAAAAGCCGATAGTGTCGGTCTAACTACGTAAGAGAGCGGCAAAAGCCGATTGATTCGGCCTCACACGCCTCATAGGTGTCAAAAGCCGCTCCTGGTTTAGCAGGATAATCTGTGAGCACCCCGCCATTTAACTACACGCCACGCAGGTTAAGCCGGAAAGAATCCGACTCCTGCCCCGGCGCGCAGCTCAAAGGCCACCGCTCGCCGGGTAATGCCCTTTTGTCATATCTGCGTCAGATGAGTCAACTATATTATTGCCCAAAAGAGTTGCAAGAGCCGGCCGTCAAAATTCAGAAGCCGCTCTGCGGGACAATCCGGCGTGCGGTTTTTATTCGGTTGAGGTAAAAGAATTAAGATACAGACATGAAGGGTATAGACGACACTTTTTACTCGATTCTCGATCTCGCTCCCGTCAAGGAGGGAGGGTCGATTGCAGGTACCTTCCGCGAGACGCTCGATCTGGCACGTCACGCCGAAGCTTGGGGCTACCGCCGCTACTGGCTGGCCGAGCACCATAACATGCCCGGCATCGCGAGCGCGGCGACCGCCCTGCTCATCGGGCATGTCGCCGCCGGCACAGAGCGCATCCGCGTCGGGTCGGGCGGCGTGATGCTGCCGAACCACTCGCCGCTCATCGTCGCAGAGCAATTCGGCACGCTCGAATCTCTCTATCCGGGGAGGATCGATCTGGGGCTTGGCCGCGCGCCGGGAACAGACCAGCGCACGGCGCGCGCACTGCGACGACATCTAGACACGGGCGCGGATGATTTCCCTGGAGACGTCGCCGAGTTGCAGTCCTATTTCGCTCCCGTGCGGCCGGGTCAGGCCGTGCGCGCCGTCCCCGGCGCCGGGTTGAACGTGCCCATCTGGCTCTTAGGTTCCAGCCTCTTCAGCGCGGAACTCGCGGCCACGCTCGGGCTGCCGTTCGCCTTCGCCTCACACTTCGCCCCGGACTACCTGACGCAGGCGCTCGAAATTTACAGGAGCCGCTTTCGGCCGTCCGAAGCGTTGAAGGAGCCTTATGCGATGGCCGGGCTAAACGTGTTCGCGGCGGACACGGACGCAGAGGCGCGCCGACTCTTCACGTCTCTCAAACAGCAATTCGTCAATTTGCGGCGCGGCGTCCCCGGACTGCTGCAACCGCCCGACACGGCGCTGGAAGAGAACTGGTCTGCCATGGAGAAGGCCGGCATCGAGCGCATGCTCGCCTGTTCCGTCGTCGGTTCCACGGAGACGGTGCGGCGTGGGCTGCAAGCCTTCATAGACATGACGCAGGTCGAAGAGATCATCGTCACCGCGCAAATATTCGACCACGCGGCGCGCCTGCGCTCTTTTGAGATCGTCGCCGGGGCGATGACGGCCGGTCGGAAGGCGAGTTGATGCTATCGTTGCAAGACAACCGAAGGCGGGAGGGTGTGTGAAGGCGTGAGCTTGAATGTGCGAACGGTGACGGCGACGCGGTACGTGACGCCCTTGCGCGAGGGCGGATCGCTGCCCGCCATTGTCGAGGCGGACGACGACGGCCTCTACGTCCTGAAATTCCGCGGCGCGGGGCAGGGGCCAAAGGCGCTCATCGCGGAACTGGTCGCGGGCGAAATCGGGCGCGCTCTGAATTTGCCTGTCCCCGAAATAGTCTTCGTCGAACTGGATGCGGCGCTCGCCGGAACCGAACCCGACCCGGAGATTCAAGACCTCCTGAAGGCGAGCGTCGGGCTTAACCTCGCGCTGGATTACCTGCCGGGTTCCGTGACGTACGACCCGCTGGTCGAGCGTCTGAGTCCCGAACTGGCGTCGTCGGTCGTCTGGTTCGACTCCTACGTGACGAACGTAGACCGCACGCCGCGCAACGCGAACATGCTCATGTGGCACAAGCAACTCCGGCTCATAGACCACGGGGCGGCGCTCTACTTTCAACACACGTGGGCTAACTATCTTGAGCGCAGCCGCGCCGCGTTCACGCACGTCAAAGATCACATTCTGCTTTCGTCCGCGACGCTGCTCCATGAACTCGACGAGGCGCTGGCCGGACGCCTGACGCCGGAAGTCATCGGCGACATCGTCGGCCTCATCCCCGACGTGTGGCTCGACACGGACTCCACCTTCGAGAGCGCGGGAGAGTTTCGGCAGGCTTACTTCGACTACCTGATGCGGCGGCTCGAACCGCCGCGACTTTTCGTGCAGGAGGCCGCGCGTGTCAGATCGTCACTCGTTTAATTACGCCATCGTGCGGGTCGTGCCGCACGCCGAGCGCGAAGAGTTTATGAACGTGGGCGTGATCCTCTCGTGCCAGGCGGCCGGCTTCCTCAACGCCGCCTTCGAGGTGGACGAGAAGCGGCTCGCGGCCTTTGCGCCCGGTCTGGATGTGGGCGAGTTGCAGGCTCATCTGGAAGCCATACGGTTGATCTGCGAGGGGGGCGAGCGGGGCGGGGCAATCGGTCGCCTGCCGCGCCGCGCTCGCTTCGACTGGCTGGTCGCGCCCCGCAGCACCATCGTACAGACCTCGGCCGTGCATGCCGGGCTGTGCGCCGATCCGCGTCTGGCCTTAAACCACTTGCTGCGAAAGATGGTGAGCCTGCCGCCCGGCACCCCTTAACTTTGCACACGGGCGGATGCGGAAACTGTTGCTTAAACTTACCCGTTGAGTGATCCTTTTAGCCGCCCTTTCTCGCGTTAACAGATGGGGCATCTCGCTAACGCCGCACCTTACCGCGGCTACACCTTCTGTCTTCCTTCGTTATCCGAGAGAGATGCTACCGGCGCAAGGGCGCTTCGCCGTGCGCGCGCTGATAACTAACGGCCAGGTTGATTTAATCCGTCTCACACTTAAAAGAGGTGACTTGATGCAGAATATTTCTCGACGCGGACTCCTGAAAGGGCTTTTTGCCGCCACGGCGGTCATCGGCTTTGATCTCACAAACCGTTCATGGGTGACTCAGGCGAGCGGGGCAGGCGGCGGCGACTTCTCACTCTTACCACCGCTCGACGGGACGCTCGTCACCGATCCGGCGGCGCTCGCCGCCATCGCAGACGACTTCGGCCACATGATTCACCGGACGCCCGTCGCGATTCTGCGCCCCGGCTCGGTTGAAGATGTGGTCAAACTGGTGCGCTTCGCGCGGCAGCACGGCATCAGGGTTGTGAGCCGGGGCAAAGGGCATACGGCGTTCGGCCAATCGCAGGCGGATGCCGGCGTCGTCGTAGACGTGAGCACGCTGAATCAGATTCATTCGATTGCGGCGAACCGCGCCGTCGTGGATGCGGGCGTCGTGTGGCGCACTCTCCTGCTCGCCGCGACGGCCGCCGGACTCACGCCGCCGGTGCTCACCGATTACACGCGGCTCACCATCGGCGGGACACTCTCGGTGGGCGGCGTCAGCGGCCGCAGTTACCAGCACGGGGCGCAGGTGGACAACGTCCTCGAACTTCAAGTCGTCACCGGGGAGGGTGAGTTGTTGACCTGCTCCGAGACTTCCAACCGGGAACTCTTCGAGGCCGTGCTGGCGGGATTGGGACTGTGCGCGATCATCGTCCGTGCAACGATTCGGCTCATCCCGGCCAAAGAGCGCGCGCAGACGCTAAGGCTTTTTTATCCCGATGCGCCCGCGATGCTCGCCGACCTCCGTTTCCTCATCAAAGAAGAACGCTTCGCACACATCCGCGGAATGAGCGTGACGACGCCTGCGGGCGGCTTCGCCTTCTTCATCGAATGCACCTCGTTCTACACGTCCGCCGGTGAACTGCCCGTCAACCCGCTCGAAGGGCTCAATGCCATCCCCGGCGCGGAGCAGTTTGAAGACCGAACTTACTTCGAGTACACAGACCTCGTCGTCCAACTCATAGACGCTTTGGAAGCGGCAGGACTCGGCGGCTTCCCGCACCCTTGGGTGGACTTGTTCGTCCCCGATTCGAAGATTGACGCCTTCGCATCGCAAACCATCTCTGCGCTCGACCCGTCCCTCTTCCTTCCGGGTTCGCTTATCCTGTTCTACCCGTTTCGCAGGTCGAGGCTCAAGCGCCCGATGCTTCGCGTGCCGGATGAAGAAATCTTTTTCCTCTTCGACATATTGCGCACGATCCCGCCCGATCCGGCGGTCGTGAGCGCCGTGCTGGCGGAAAACCGAAATCTCTACGAGCGGAATCGTGATCTCGGCGGCAAGTTCTACACGATCAGCGCCGTGCAAATGGAGGCGGGCGATTGGAAACAGCACTTCCAGAACTGCTGGGGAAACCTGATCAGCGAGAAACGCAAACACGACCCGGACAACGTGCTCGGCCACGGGACGGACGTGTTCGCGTAGCGTCGCGCGAAAGCTACTCTGAAGCGTGAACTGCCGAGTCGCTTCGCGGACAATAAGTTTGAAGTCGCGTGCCGGCGTGCTTCATAAGTCGGGAAGGCTACCTTTCGGGTAGCCTTTCTTATTAAACCTTCAAATTTCTTGAAGTAGACTTTTTCTTGATTTTAACTTATTAAGAGTTGTCCCCGTCTCCGTACAATTATTCATTCAAAGGAGCAACTCGTGATGCCTGTTAGACTGTCGAGAGTTGTGCTGTTCATGTTGCTGTTGCCCGCGGCCGTGTCGGCGCAGGAGGGCATTCCTTTCTTCACCACCGATTTCCCGCCCGAAGAATTCGCTGCGCGCCGCAGCAAAGTTTATGACGAGATCGGGAGCGGAAAAATCGCCGTCGTGCAGGGCGCGCCCGCGCCCGCAGGCTTCACGCGCTTCCGGCAGTCGAATGAATTTTATTACCTGTGCGGAGTCGAGTCGCCGCACGCTTACTTGCTGCTGGACGCAGCGCAACGCCGCGCGTCGCTCTACGTGCCGCACCGCAACGAGGGGCGTGAGCGGGTCGAAGGCAAAGTGCTCTCGGCCGAAGACGCAGAGTTGATCAAACAACTCTCCGGCGTGGATGCCGTGTACGGCTCGGAACTGCTCGCCGAGCACTTGTCTCGCTACGCCCGCACCGGGCAGGCGCGCGCGCTTCTGACGCCCTTCAGCCCGGCCGAAGGGCTGGCGACGAGCCGCGACGGAGCCATCCGCGCCGTGGCCGACGTGGCCTCAGACCCCTGGGACGGCAGCCCTTCGCGCGAGGGGCGCTTTGCCGATCTGCTGCGCACGCGCTTCCCGCAGTTTGAAATTCAAGACCTCTCGCCTGTGCTCGATAAGCTGCGGCTCATCAAAAGCCCGCGCGAGATCGCGCTGATTCGCAGGGCGACGCGGCTCTCTTCGCTCGCCCTCCTGGAAGCGATGCGCTCGACCGTGCCGGGCATCTCCGAATACGAGTTGGACGCCGTCGCCAAGTACGTCTACTACCGCAACGGCGCGCAGGGCGACGCTTATTATTCTCTGGTCGCGAGCGGAACGAATGCCTGGTATCCGCATTACAGTTCGGGCAAACGCCGGATGCAGGACGGCGACTTCCTGTTGATGGACTATGCTCCCGATGTCGGCTACTACATGAGCGACGTGACCCGCATGTGGCCTGTGAATGGAAAATTCAATTCATGGCAACGCGAACTCTATGGCTTTTATCTGGAGTGTTATCAGGCCATCCTGAAGCACATCAGGCCGGGCGCAACCGCCGCATTGATTAAACAGGAAGCCCATCGAGATATGGAGCGGGCGCTGGCACGCGCGCGTTTTTCCAAGCCCGCGTACGAGCGCGCGGCGCGTGAGTTTGTGGAGAGCTACGGGAGGTCGGCCGCCAGTCCGCGCGCGTCCCTCGGCCACTGGGTCGGGATGGCGACGCACGACGTGGGGCAGGACAACGGAGTGTTGCGCGCCGGGATGGTCTTCACCATAGAGCCTGCGCTGCGCGTGCCGGAAGAGAAGATTTACATTCGCCTCGAAGACGTGATCGTGATCACGGACAAGGGCGCGGACATCCTGACCGACTGGCTGCCGATGGATATTCCGGCCATCGAAAAATTGATGAGCGAAGAAGGCATGTTGCAGCGTTACCCGCGCGACAAAGATCAATAGCGCCTTCCGTCCGTCCGTGTGTAAGCGGCGGCGCGTCGCGTCGTGCGTCAGTGCGCGCGCATCGAGCGTGCCCTGCACAGTCGTTCGCGCTTCAGGTGCGGTTCAGGCGAGAGCGAGTTCGATAGTTTGCGCGCGTCTCTGAAACGCGGCGCGTCGTGTGGTTGATGTGGGGCGATTTTAATTTTGATTACAGATTTTATTTTCCATGTTATATTGCCCAGACCGACGAACCTGAGGTGAATAACTGCGACGCTAAGTTTTAACTTGATCGGTTAGCTTATCAAGTTCGGAATCAATTCGCTTTTCCCCCGGAGCAAGTGATGAAGACGCGCACCAGAACAGCTTTACCTTACGGTTTCGTCGTGCGGCGAAATTCGGAACGCTCGCCAGATCGTTTGCCGGGGCTTGGCGCTTGCCTGATGTACGGCTAGCTCATGCGCAAACATAGAAACCTCCTCGTAAACTTCATCTATATCGCAGCAGCTTAATTTCGAGTCGGGGGCGTGTTGTTCGTCGCGCGTTGAATGTCTTTGACTTTGAGCTATCGGGTCGAGTAACCGGTCGCGTCCTTGAAGCCCTGATTAATCCATGAGCCTTCGACATGTCCGGTACTTTTGATGCGTTGCTGGAGGGAACCGCGCCGTTGCAGTTCACCTCTTGGCTGACATCTACGGTTTCGGTCGTGACCTACGTGTTCGGGGAGGCGCGAAACGAGGCGTTTGCCGCGATCAAGTACGGCTCGGTCATGATCTGGAGCGGCACGATGATTCAGGCCGCGCCGACGATAGTGATTAACACGGAGTTGATTTATGGCTCGCTCAGAATCTCTCGCGGGGCGACCTTTACGCTGACCATCCCGACGCCGATACAACTGGGCAACGTGTTCCTGCAAATAGAATTTCTGTCGCCGCCCAATCCGGCACAGCAGTTCTCGGCACAGGTCTCTTCGTGGCCGCTCTCAAGTTTCTTGACACCCGCGACCGTCGCGTTCCTGAGGCAATAAACGAACCTCCTGCGCTGCAAGAGGCGTTAGAGCAGGGCGCGCTCAGCCGCAGTGGCCGAGTCTTCTCGGCGGATTTTCCGACCCTCGCGTCGGATCAATTGGTTTTCAGTTGTCAGCACAGTGCAGGAGACCGCGGGGCATACCCGGCGCCGCCCCAGACCTCCGCGCCGACGACTTCAGTACGCAACCGAATCGCAGAGTCGTTCCACTAAGGCTCTGTTGCTCTCACTAACAGAATTACCACTCAACTCGAAAGGAACCTTTCTCTATGTCTTCTCATGCTGATTCTTTTCTGCTCGGAGCAGGCCCCCTCCAGTTCACTTACTGGGTTTCGTCCACCGTCTCCGTCGTGACCAACGTTTTCGGTGACGCGCGAAACAACGCCACGGTCACGCTCATGAATGGCAGTCTCCCGGTGTGGAGCGGAACGATGACCCAAGCCTCGCCCGACATCGCCACCCCTTATGATATGTATCTCGGCGTGATCATCATCAATAAGGGAATGGGTTTCCACCTGACCATCCCGACGCAGTTGCAGCCCGGCAGCGTTGTGATGAGCGGGAAGATCACGACGCCCCCCAACACGCCGCAACCCTTCACCGCCCAGATCGCCTCGTGGCCGTTAACCAGCACGTCGTCGGCCGCGCTTAAGGGTTTCAAAAAAGGCGGCTCAAAGGGCGGCTCGAAGGGCGGCTCGAAAGGCAGCTCGAAGAGCGCCAAGGGCGCGGGCAAAAAGAAATAATTCGCCTTCACGTTCTGACCCGTCGCCATAAGCGATGAAGAGATTATCGAGAGATGTTCAGACGGTCGAAAGTCGGCGGCGGCTTCGCGCTCATCCTCGCCCTGCTGTCGCTGGCCGGAGCGGCCGGCGCACAGACCGTGGCTCCGGGCAAAAGCGTCGGGCGCGATGTGGGAGCGCTGGCGATCACTTGCGCCGTTGATGACAAACTGGCGCGCGTGCTCGTCACGCTCAAGCTCGAAGGGCAACTCGTCGGGCAGTCGGCCTTAACCCACGACTCTCGAAAATATCGCTTCAACGTCAAGGCGAACGGCAACACGGCGCGGGGAGAGTTGCGGCTGCAACTGAACGCAGTGCCGCAACTCTCCTCGGTCGAAGCCGTCATCCTGACGCGGAAAGGCACGTCCCCGCTCGTGCCTTTTCGCGGCAGCCTCGCAACCTGGCTCGCCCCCGACGAACTCATCTACGTCGAGCGCAGCTTCTTTCTATCACCCGTACTCAGGGCGCAAACCACCGTGCGTGGTCTCAGCAAATCAAACGTCACGGTCGATCTCTACGCGGGCAGCATGCTGCTCTACTCGGTCAGCATGAATCAGGTCAGCCCCGTGGCTCAAATTCCCGACGAACTCGTTCTCGGCGACGTGCGGCTGGCGGCCGGGGCAAAGTTTATCTTGACGATCCCGACCGAGCAGCAGGTGGGGCAGGTGCTCATGCAGGCTCAATTCCAGTCCCGCAACACCCCGCCGACCAACATCTCGGCCGACATCGCCCTGTGGCCTTGGTAGCGCGTCCGGCGCGGCGCAGGTGTTTTCGGTGTAGTCCGGCCTGAGTTATCTCCCCAAGGAAGGAATGAAGTGCGATGACCGATTCGACGCCCGGCTTTGAACAACTCTTCTCCTCCAAGCTTTTCGTCATGCCCCGGCAGGCGGGCGACGTCGGTTGGTGCGCCTACCTGCTCGGCCGCGGCGACACTCCGCCCGACCCGGGCGTGCCGATCACCATCGCGCAGTCCTTCAACCAGTACAGCGGCCATTATCTCTTCGCCCTGCAAGCCCCCGTGCTGCCCGACGAAGCGGCGGCCGATACTTTCATCGCAGCCGTGCGCGCCTACCTCGACAAATGCTACGGGCCGGGGTTCGGCCAGCAATTCAACGGGCAGGCGTGCATGTGGCTACCCAATCCGGCCGCGCCGAACACTCCCTCCAATTGCGGGGCTTATGATTTCGCTTTCGGCACGAGCAGCGGAACGACCGTCTTCCTGTCAACCACTCTCAACAACCCGGTCGGCAAGCAAATCACTTTCATCGCGCAGAGCGGCCTGAAACTGACGCCGAGCAACACCGGCCTCGTTCTGACCACCGTCGGCGGAAGCACCCTCACTTTCCAGACTCAGCAAATTGATTACGGCCCCGCCATCAATCCGAACACGGCGCAGATTCCGTTCTTCGGCCAGTACAGCGGCTGCTTCCTGTTTGCAGGACAGATCGACCCCGCCGTCACGCTCGCACACTTCGACACGGGCTTCCAGTACGCGCACGGCAACAGCGGCAGCAACACGTCCGACAGCGTTCAGTCCTACCCGCTGCTCGTGACCGGCGCGCCCGGCACGTTCTTCAATTACGTGGCCGCGCTCGACCCGCTCGACCCTGTCAACGGCGGCAGCACCACAATCGATCTTCCCAACGGCAAGCTGCGCACGCTGTTTGCGCCCGTCGCTGGGAACGGCAACGCGACGCAGTTCGCGAGTTGGCTGCGACCGACGACGAACAACGCGCTCAGCCTTGTCGCCCTCGGCGGCGGCGACGAGAACAATGCACCCGTCCCTTTCGCGGGCGCGTTCGTCTTCGAGTATGCGGACTCGAACGCCGCCCCGGCGCAACTCCGCCCCCTCTACATGACGCCCGCAGGAGACTTCGCACTCGCCGTCGGCGGCGCGCCGCTCTCCGGCGCGGGCGCGGGCGCGACCTACGATCTGCTCTGCGGACTCTTCGGCTCGGAGACAGTAGGCTTTCGCGCTTACGCCACCGACGCGCCCTTCGACCGCCTGCGCTTCACGCCGCAGCAACCGGCCTATGCGCCCATCTTCCCGTTCCCGCAAGCGACGCTCGACGATCCGGGGAGCGGCGCGGTGAGAGCGCGTTTGACGAATGTCTATTCGACTCCGTGGGCGTGGCTGGTGAGCGGCGACAGCACGAGCGTCTATTATCACGCGCAGCCCGAAGGCAGCCCGCTCTATCAATCCGACGGCAAGACCGACAACGACATCAGCGTGCTCTCCACCTATCAACCGCTGACGAAGCTGCTCTATGCGGCCGGCCGCGCCGTGCCGCTCGCGCCCTACGCGGGTTTCGGCGCGCAGCCGCCCTCCGGTTTTACGCTCGCCAACCTCAGCGACTTCGAGAGCCAGATCGTCTCGCCGACGCGCAAAACGATCATCGCCGCTTCGGTCGAAAAGCACCTCACGGCGATGAAGCAGGCGCGTCTCGCGCGTCTCGCCGCGCCTGACACGGCATCGGATGATTCCCCGGCTCTCACCTCGACCAAGACCACCACGCCGCAGGGACTACTGGCCGAAGTGGAGTCGGGCGACTTCGGCGCGGACTACGTGAGGGTGACGCTGGCGCAGACCGACCCGCCCGCGGGCTATTCGCCGCAGATGGCTTTCAACCATCTCAAGACGCCGCTGCAAAATCTCTTTCAAACCAATCAACTCTTCGGCGTCGTGGTCAACCCGAAAAATCTCGGCCAGCTTTTGCACGTGCCGCCCGCGCCGCCCATCCCGCCCCCACCGCTCGCGCCGAGTTTCGAGAACACCGTGACGATTGCCGGGTGGACGTTCTCGGCGGTAGTCGGCGAGGGCGTGATGGCGACCGATTATCGCAATGTCCTCATCTTCAAATTCGCCGACGGCACCGTCGAGGAGCGCGTCAAGAACCCGAACAAGTGGGCGGCCACCGCAGACTTCTCTCTGCCCGACAACGCGGGCGATCCCGGTTTCGCCCTGACGGGTTTGTCTAACTGGCTGCAAACTTTCATCGCGGCGGCGATAGCCGAGGCCGACAAAGGCAACACGCTCTATCAGAACTTCAAGAGCATCGTCACCAATCCCAACTGGAACGGCATCCTCGTGCTGCGCGCCGACGTGGGGGCTTCCGGCATCCCCGAACAGATCAGGGGACTCGCCGCCGGGATCAACTTCTCGCAGTTCGAGGCGCACCACTTCGGCGTCACCGTCAGCCGCGTCACCGTCACGGGCACGGACATCAAGATCAACGGGTTGAGCACCATGTTCGGCCTGATCGATTACCAGTTGCCGCTGTTTCGACAGAGCATCGCCTCCGGGGGCAACGCGGATTTCCCCCTCGCCGTCCCCGTCACGGGCGACTACGCCTTCACCGTCCTGCAACTGCAAGCCCTCTTCCAAAACTCTGCGCTCGTCGATTTCCGCAGCCGCGTGCAATTGAACCTGGCCGTCCTCTTCGGCTCAACAGTGACGCGCAATTACGGCTCCTACGGGCAGGGCACGACGAACGCCGTCGTCCTGCGCGGCAGTTATCAAAGTCAGGGCACGACCTCCACTTACGTCTTCGAGCAGGACAGCCCGACGACTTTCCTGCTGGCGAGCAACGTGCTTCAGGCCATCTCTTTCGCGCGCGTGCAATTCAACACGCTGACGGCCAACAGCGGCGGCGCGAACCCGATGATCCGCAGCCGCTTTCTCTTCTGGGGCGCGTTCGATTTCACCGTGCTCCTCGGCGCAGAGGCGGGCGACCCGTTCGACACGCTCTCCTTCGGCTCTGCCCCGGACACGGCGCCCGCCTCGCTCGGCGCGGGTCTCTCCTTCTCGAATTTGCAGATCAACATGGAGTCGCCGGTGGCGACGCCGGGCGCGGTCGCCTTCACCTTCAACAGCGCCGGGCTGGCCTTCGATCTCGCCACGAGCACGGTGCGCGCAGATAGTCTCTTCGCCGGACTCTCGCTCCAACTCGACAGCTTCATCGCTTCGACCGGCGACAAACGACCGCCCGATTTCGGCTACCTCTCCGTCGGCGTCGGCATCCCGATCACTTCGCTCTCCGGCGCTTGGTTCGGCATCGTCTATAAGGTGACGATGGGCACGCCGGGCGCGCTCGTCTCCAAAGCGGGTTTCGAGTCGCGCATGCTGCTCGCGTGGAACGCGCAAACCTCCGCCACGGATAAGAAGTATTCAGTCTTCACCGGGCTGCAATTGCCGGGCGCGTCGCCGGGCGCGAAGCTGCTCAGTCTACAGGGCGTGCTCAAGGTCGCCCTCGATAGTATTCAACTGCTTTACAAGACGGTCGCCGGGTCAAACACTAAGGGCTTCAGCCTGCGCCTCAACAACATCGGCCTCAAGTTCTTCGGCATCGTCAAACTGCCGCCCGGCGCGACGATCAACTTCTTCCTCTTCGGCGCGCCCGGCGGGAAGGGAAGCCTCGGCTGGTATGCCGCCTACATCGAGGACAGCGATCAAAAGACGGAGAGCCAAACGCAGAGCCTGCCCCCCGCGCCGGAACTGCTCGCCCTGCCCGAAGCAACCGATCCGGCCGCCACGCCGCGCGCACAGGAGACGCTTAAATGACGAAGCGAATTTTGTTTTGGAACATCGAGAATTTTGGGCTCAACAAGATCAACGACCCGGGCCAGGGGCGTCAACCCGGCACGATCACCACGCGCGCGATAGCATCCAACGCGCGTTTACTACACATCATGTCGAACATCGTGGCGGCCGCCCCGGACATCTTCGTGGTCGTCGAGATCGAGACCGGCTACGATGCGCCGGGGCGACTCGTGCGCGGGGCGGGGCGAACCGGGGCGATCACCCTGCTGAACGCCATCCGCGTCGCGACGGGCAACGTTAACTGGATGCTCGTGCCGCCGCTCCAGACCGGGCCGAACGAAGGCGTGGCCGTCTATTACGACAGCACGAATTTGATCTTCACCGGCCCGCACATCTGGCCGGGCGGCGCGGGCGCAACCGCGCAACCGGCCGGCGGCATGTCGGGGGCTTACCCCCCGGCGCTGACGGCCGTGGTGGGCGCGCGCAACGTTCCCGCCAATGCGCTCCAAAACGTCGGCGTGGCCGAGAACCAGTGCGCGGCGCGCGTGGACTTCACCTACAACGCCAACAACGTGGCGAACGCCGGCAACGCGATCCCCTACGTCGGGCGCGCCCCCTACATGGTGACGTTCGCCGAGATGAACGCCGCCATGCCGCCCGTCGTCACTCGTAACATCACGATCTTCGCCGTCCACTCTCCGGCCAGTAACCCTGCCGCCGGAAATTACTTGCAGGAACTGGCGGACACGGCGGAAATCACCGCCGCCAACGCGCCCAACGAAGTGCGGGTCGTGGCCGGCGACTTCAACGTCAATCTGATGACCGCCGCGCTCGTCCAGAATGGCAATTACGCCCCCATGCAGGCCGGACTGGCCGCTTACACGCTCGCGCTCGCGCCCGTCGCCCCCGCCCCCGCCCTGCCCGCGAACGGCTACATCGGTTACTTCGCCACGCACATCAAGAGACGCCGCTCGGCCGTCTATTGGAGCACGAATAACCTGACGACTTACTATCCGGGCTACGGCTACATCGGCAGCGACCGCATCGTCAACTTCATCGCCATTGACAATATTTTCACGCGCTACGCCGGCGGCATGGCGATACCTGCCCCGAACAATTTCACGATCATCAACCCCTTCAGCGGCTCGCCCTTCAACCTCAATGGCCCGCCCGTGGGCGGCGCGCCGCCCGGCACGGTGGCGTACGCCCCGGTACTCGCCCCGGCCATGATGTTTAATCCGCCACCGGCGCTCGCGCCCGCGTTCAGCATCCAGCGCAGACAGATTTTCTACAATTGGACTAACTACGGCTACGTTCGCTCCACCAGCGATCACCTGGCTCTCATGATGGACATTTAAGGAGGCTTCGCAAGATGGCTGACAATTCACTCCAAAGCTTGGCCGATGCGCTTACCAATGCGGAGCAGCCGGTCGTCCTGAACGCGGCCTTCATCACGGCGGCGGGCTTGACCGCGCCCGACGGTTTCGACGACGCCCTCAAGGCCGCCTTCCGCCTCGGCGAGACCGACGCGGGCTTGAAGGTCAGTTTCAACGCAGGCGACGTGGGCAACATCAGCAACAACAGCTTTCAGGTCACGAACGCGCAACTCACCGAAGGCTTCCTCGGCGCTCCGGCCGCCGACACGACCGTCACGCTGACCTTCAGCCTGCCCGCCACGGAGTTACAGGTGCAGGTCGAAGCCGATCTGGCGAACTGGACTTTCACCACGTTCTTCACCTACATGGTCGGCTGGCCTTTCACGCTGCTCAACGTGGCGAGTCCGGCCTTCATCTTCAGCACGGTCAAAACCAATTACAACTGGAGCGGCACGAGCGTCTCGCTCACGCCGGGGCAGAACTTCGCCGCCAGCTTCACCGTGCCGCCCCAGTTTCAGCCCATCTTTAACATCGTTCAGGGACTCGGCCTCATCCCTTCGACCTTGCCCATCTACGGCCCCATCGCGGTTGATAAAGTTGACAACGAGACCATTCTCTACCCGGACATGGACTTGGTGGCGAACATCAGCAACCAGACGGTCAGCATCTTTTTCCTCCAACTCCACGTGCCTTTCATCGGCTTTCAAATCGAGACGGGTGAAGTCGAGCCGGAAGAGGATGAAGAGGCGGCGCTTTTCGCGGAAGAGAGTTTCGGCGAATATGCGGCGATTGAAGGCGGGGCGCAGAAACAACTCGAAGCTGGTGGCTACGAAGACGCGCTCGAAGAGATACCGTTCTACGCCGGCATCGAATCGCCGCTCGCCGTCGAGTACGCGCAAAACCCCCTGATCTATTTCGGCACGCAACTCGACATCAATCTCGACAGCAGCCAGGTGCAAAATGTCGGCGACCCAGGCACGGCCACGCTCGATGTCAAAATCGCACTCATCTACGACGCGCAGCAAGGCGCGAGCGCGCTGCCGAAGAACTACAGCCTCTCGGTGCAATCAGCCCCCGACTCCGACGCGATCCTGTCGCCCATGACCGTGGCGAACGCGCTGATGAACGGGAACTCGTTTTTCCGCTACGTGCCGCCGCAGTTGCAGGCCTTCTTCTCGGCCGTCGGCTTTCAGGGCTTATTACTCAACGGCCCCTTGACGCCGACGCCGGGAATCTCATCCCTCTCCATCACGCTCGGCAACGGCGGGCAGCAGAGCATCTCGCTCATCAGCGACCCGACCAACGCGCTGGACTTCACCATCGAAACCATCGAACTGACGTGGACGATCATCAACCCGCTCGGCGCGGCGGCCACCCGCCAGAACCTCGTCAACTTCAACACTTCATTCATCATCTTCCCGACAGTCTTCCGCAAGTTGGACGGCACGCCGGGCGGCCTGTTCGCCGTCTCGATAGATCAGGATTTCAACATCGACGGCTCGTTCAACGGCTCCGTGTCGCTTGACGATCTGCTGCGCGAAGTGACCAAAGGGGCGATAGGTCTGCCCGCGGGCGTCGAGGTCTCTTTCTCCGACGTGACGCTCAGCATCAGCCCCCCGGCCAAGTCCTACTCGTTCGCCTTCACCTTCGACGGCGCGTTGGACTTCATCACGTGGGGCGGCCAGCCGCTCATACAGTTTCAGCACATGCGCTTCATGCTCTCAGCCGTGACGCCGACGAATTCCGGCAGCAATGGCGGCGGAGGAGGGAACGGTGGAGGGAAGCGTGTCGCCGGGAACGGCGGCGCAGCGACGGGCACGACCGTCTATCGCGGCTCGATTGAGGGCGTCATCGGCGTCGGGCCGATCATGGTCAACACGTCCGTCGTCTACGACGGCACGGTGACGCCGAAGGTGTGGACGCTGAGCACGTCGCTCGCCGAACCGCTCGTCCTGAGCGACCTGCTCGCGCAGTTCTTCCGCGCCTTCAACCTGCCGGACTTTCTGCCCGGCACGCTGACCGTCCAGAGTTTCAGCGTCGATGCGACGATCCCGGTCAAGAGCAAGAATAGCAAGAAGAGCGAATCGATGCTTTCGGACGACGAGCCTTCCGAAAGCCTGATTCTGGCGGCGGATGCGTTCGCGGCGGTCGATGGCGATCAGCCGACCTACCGCGTGGCCGGGACAATCGAGTGGGATTCGGGAAACTCGCTGCCTGAGTTTCCCATCAAGACGACGGCGGACATCGGTCTCCAGTACGACGGCAACAAGCCCGAAGGGCAGAAGTTTTCCGGCTCGGTCATCGGCACGCTCACGCTCGATGCGATCAACACGGAGGTGAAGGTCGGCTACAACTTCGGCACGGCCAAGCAGGATGCGCTCGCGCTCAACCTGCCCATACACACCCTCTCGACAGAGGCTTTGGCCGCAGACAGCCAGACGCTCTGGGTGCAGTGGAACGGCCTGCGCGCCACCTACGACATCACCGACAAGACGCTCACCTTCACACTCAACGGCTGGACGGTCGGCAGCCTTCTCGTAGAACTCCTCAAGATGGCCGACCTCGCCGACCCATACTTCACGCTCGATTCGCCCTGGGACTTGCTCAACCAGATTTCGCTCGACAACCTTGAACTCATCTTCGACTTCAAGCCGAACGTCAAGAACCGCGTCTCGGCCAAGTACAGTCTGCCGTCGCCAATCGACCTCGGCTTCATGCAGATCAACGGCCTCGTCTTCCAGCGCATCAACGGCAAGATCACGATCGCCATAGACGGCAAGATCAACGTCCCCGGTCTGGAGCAGACGCCGCTCTTCAATCCCGACGGCGAAGGGCAGGACGTGAAGGACATGCCCTCCGTGCCCGGCCACGGCAACTCTCTGTTCGACCTGCGCCTGCTCGCCTTCGGCCAGCGCGTCGCCATTCGCGGCTCCGAGACTTTCGAATCCGTCGAGCAGGTCATCAACGCACTCAGCGGGATCAAGCCGACGAAGGGCAAAGAAAATCCCGTCAACCCGACTGACCCCACCGTCGGGCAACCCTACTACAGCCAGACGCACAACTGGCTCGTCGCCGCCAACTTCGGCCTGCTGCGCGCGGGCAACGACTACACCCTTGAGTTGATGTTCGTCTTCAACGACCCAGACCTCTACGGCCTCCGCCTCGGCTTTAACGGCGACAAGGCGAAGGTGCTCGACGGTCTCGTCATCGAAGTCCTCTACAAGAAGATCACCGACGACATCGGCCTCTATCAGATCGATTTCAGCTTCCCCAGCCTCCTGCGCAACATAGACTTCGGCGCGTTCTCCATCGTCCTGCCGAACCTCGGCATCAAGATTTACACCAACGGCGACTTCCTCTTCGACTTCGGTTTCCCCTACAACCTCGACTTCTCGCGCTCCTTCTCCGTGCAGGCCATCATCCTCGGCGTGCCCGTGCTCGGCTCGGCCGGTTTCTACTTCGGCAAACTGAGCAGCGCGACCACGAACAAAGTGCCGCAGACGACGTGCGGCAATTTCAACCCCGTCATCGTCTTCGGCCTCGGCGTGCAGGTCGGCGTCGGGCGCTACTTCGAGAAGGGGCCGCTCAAGGCCGGTTTCAGCATCACGGTCTTCGGCATCATCGAGGGCGTCATCGCCGCGTGGCATCCTTACGCCGGGCCGCCCGCGGGCTGCCAGCCCATCCCGACCTCCGGCGCGGTCGAAGACAACTACTACTTCTGGCTGCAAGGCACGTTCGGCGTCATCGGCAAACTCTACGGCACGATTGATTTCGTCATCATCAAGGCCGACGTGTCGCTGCTCGTGCAGGTCGTGGCGCAGGTCACTTTCGAGTCGTACCGCGCCATCCCGCTCTCCATCTCGGCGCACGTCTCGATCAAGGTCTCCATCAAGATCGACCTCGGACTTTTCTCCATCACCATCAGTTTCTCCTTCGCCGCCACCATCTCGGCCAACCTCACCATCGGCTCGGACTCGACCGCGCCGTGGGACGGTCAGGCGCTCCCGCAAGCTCGCGTGGGCAGGCGTCGCATCGCGCCCACGCCGCGCTTCATGCTGGCCGCCTTTGAAGATGCGCGCCTGAATTTCAAGAAGGTCACGCGCGGCGTGGGCGTCGTAGCGCCGACGCTCCTCGTCGTGCCTGGGCCGCAGTTCACCGTCCACACGCCGGACGTGACGAGCACCAACCCGGCCGACCAGCGCGGGGCGTTCGTCTTCGTGCTCGCGATGGACGCGCCGACGGTTGACGGCACGGGCGACGGGAGCGACTCGTCTTTCGAGTCGCTGTGCGCCGCGATGCTGCCGTGGGTCATAGATTCTCTCCTCAACCAGCAGGGCGACACTGCCAATCTTTCATCGCTCGCCGCCACCGCCGTCTCGAAAGATCAACTGGTCGCCATCATGAAGAAACTGGCGGACACCACCACCATCCCGATCCCCGAATCGGCGATCATGACGTTCCTGCAATCCGGCTTTACCGTCAACGTCGTCACGCCCGACGCGCAGTACCAGAAGAAACTGCAAGCGGGCGCGACGATCTTCCCGGCCTTCAGCGGCTACTCGCTCACGTTCCCGAACCCGAACGGGCAGGCGGGGCAGACTGTAACCATCGACCTCGGCCAGTACGTCACCATCACGGATGACTACCGCGTGAAGATGGCGGAGCTGTTCCAGAAGCTCGCGGCGCGCGTGCAGGAGGAATCCGGCGCGAAGCCCAAGTTCGCGACCGACGCCGTGCAACTCGCAGACGAACCGCTCTCGCGTTTCATCCTCGAAGACTACTTCCTGCTCGTCGCACGCCAACTCGTGCAATCGGCCGAAGACTCGCTCGACGATTTCGCTTACCCGCTGGAGCAAAAGCCCAGCGACGCGCCCGGACATCAACGGGACGCGGGCGCAGAGTCGCCGCTCGGCGCGGATGTTCCGCCGCCGGGTTCGCTCCAGTCAATTCTCAAGTGGGCGCACGACCGCAACAATGTCTCGCTTGTCCTCGACGACATCGCCGAGCCGAATCTGACCCACGGGCTGACGGGCGGCAACGTCTTCACGCTGAGCGGTCTGCGATACACCGTGCAGGGGAAGGACACGCTCCAGAGCATCGCCACGCGCTACTCCGATTCGGCCGCGACGCCGCGCTGGCAGACGACGCCCGCCAACCTGATCATCACGAACGCGGCTCTGAACACGCTCATCCAGCCGAACGTGACCATCAACATCACGGGCAAGCCCCCTTACGTCACGCAGCCCGGCGATTCGTTCGCAAGCATCGCCGCGAACAACGGGATCACGCTGGCGCAACTCTCGCAGCAGCAGAGTCTCTACGGCGTGGACGGCCTGCTCGCGCCGTCGATCATCTTGTCGATCCCGGACATCGCTTACACCACGGCGGCCGACGCGAGCGACACGCTGCAAATCATCCTGTCGAAATTCTCGATGTCGCTCGCGGCTTTCCTCGTCGTCGAACAGAATCAGACGGCGCCTTACTTCTTCGACACCAAGTCGTCGGCGACCATTCGCATCGCCAACCTCACATCGCTCTACATCTCCGATCTCTGGACGGCGATTCAACACGACGGGAAGGTGGCGCAGACGGCCGGCATGGTCGGGCGTTATCAACTCCACGGCATGCGCCTGCCGAATCAGCCAGAGACGCCCGGCCTCAAGCTCCCCTCGAACTTCCTCTACCCGACAGGGCAGCCCGATTACGGTCTCTTCCAATTGACGGGGCAGCAATTCCCGACGCCGCCCTTCGTGGCGAACGCCGCCTATAATCTGACGCTTGGCAAAAACGACTCTCTCTCGTGGCTGCAATTCAACGGCGCGACCGCTACGAAATCGCTGCCTCTCGATTTGTCGAAGCAGGCCACACAACTCAACTACGTGCTGCAATACGCGCTCAATCCCGGCTACGACCCGTCGCCGCAGTTAAGCGTGCAGCCCGATGTCAACGTGACGCCCAAACGTTACGCCGTGCGCAGCGCGACCCTCTGGTCAACTTCCGATCTGGCGTTCCTCGCCAGCATCACCGCGCCCGCCGCACGGCTCGCGGACGCCGTCTCGGCGGCGAACGAACAGCCGCAGACGCAGCCCATCCTCTGGGAGATGCCGGAGAGCCTGCTCCGCCAGGCCGAACAGCGGCAGGCGATGCTCTCTACGAACACCGACCTGAACGTCAAAGAGTCGCAGCCTTATCTCGCCGTGTTCACACCCGAAGTCGGGACGACCGACCCGGCCTTGCGTACGACGACCTTCACGGCCATCAACGATTACGCCTTCGCCACGCGCATTGATTTCCAGATCAAGCGGCTCGCCCAAACATCCGATCAGGCATCGCAGACGCCCTTTGCCAACGACGTGGTGCCGCCCAGCGCCAACAACCCCGGCTCGCCCGCCGTGCCGCTCGCGCCCTACACCTACGAACTGCTCGGCCCCGGCCCGAACGATGCCGTCCTGTTGCAACGCCTGCTCACCGCGATGGACGCTTCCGGCGGACTCGGCGAGGGGATCATCTCCGGCCTCTTCCTGCTCTACCCGGACAACGCGGCCGCGCCGAACGGGCTGGTCAGCCGTGCCAGTTCCGAGTTCCTGAGTTTCATCACGCAGACCAACCTCTCCACGGAAACGAACCCGCCTGAGAGCTTCGCTGCGGCGTTCTTCAGCGAAGGCGCATCTCCGCGCGGCATCGCCAACCGCCCGGCCGAGTTCATCAAGTTGATGTGGGAACTCAGCACCGTCCGTTCCGGCGGTTATTATCTCTACTATGAGATCGTCGGTCAGAGCGTCGGCCTCCCCGAATCACTGTTCGACTCAAGCGGAGCGGCGACCCTCACGCTCGTCATCACCTACAACCGCGCCGACGAACCTACTGCCGGCGGCCGCCTGACCAATTACGCGAACGCCTTCGTCTCGACCGACCCGGTTGACCGCAATCGCTCCGTGATGACCCTGCTCTCGGCATCCGCCCCGGCCACGACGCAAACTCTCAAGGGCACGGAAAGCTTGCAGCGCATCTCCGACGTTTACGGCGCGGACGTGGGCGTGCTCGCCGCGCTCAACCCCACGGCCACGTTCGTCAACGGAAAACAGATTCCGGTGAGCGGCATCATACGCCGCGACACGCCCGCAGACATTCAGGCCGG
>DASVPS010000004.1:0-33161 GCA_036389555.1 Pyrinomonadaceae bacterium | reverse complement strand
GCGCTAAAAATTCCCTGATCTTCTCGACCGGGCGACCGAGCACGGCGCGCTCGCCCCGCTCGACGATGGGGCGTTCGATGAGTTCGGGATGCGCGACCATGAGCGCGATGGCTTCGTCGTCCGCCAGTTCGCGCCGGTCCGGATTCAACTCGCGGTAGAGGGCTTCTTTCGTGCGCAGGAGTTCGCGCGGCGCGAGGTTCAGCTTGGCGACGAGTTCGCGCAGTTTCGCTTCGCCGAGCGGCGCGGTCGTGTAGTTGATCTTCTCGAATTCGATGCCGCTCTCACGGAGCAGGCGTGTAGCCTCGCGGCACGTGCTTCAAGTCGGTTTCTCGTAGATGGTGATCTTGTCGTCGTTCAATTTCGCTCCTCCCCGCGCGCGCGAAACATGAAAGGTCGCAGCGCGCGCTCGCAGGCGGCCGAGGCGCATCAGTGATCTTCGGCCTTCTCTTCGAGTTCGAGGATGTCGCCTTCGGTGAAGAGGTAGGTGCGCATGTGCTTGTCGAAGGCGGGACTCATGCGGCGCAGGTATTCGAGCGCCATCATGGCGTGTTCGATCTCTTCGTCGCGATTGTGTTCGAGGATGCGGCGCAGTTGATCGTCCGTCGTCACTTCGGCGCGCTGGTTGTACCAGTCAACCGCCTCCAACTCCTCCTGCACGGATTTGACGGCGCGCGAAAAATTCAACGTCCGCTCGCTCATTTTCTCGTAACTCTCATGCCACTCTGCGCTGGTTGCCACGTGGGTTTTTCCTCCTCAAAGGCGCGTCTGAAAACTTCGCCTCATCCTACCTTAGTCTTCGCGTCAAAGTCTAAAGCCGCAAACTTCGCCGGGAACAAGATGCGCCGCAGTGGAGTCTAACCTTACCGAGTCCGCTCGTTTGAGACCCGTCGGCACCGGCACCAGAGAGAGGGCTAAAGTTATGTTCACACACTTGATCGAATCCGGCTCACATAAAAAAGATATGGCGCGCCGGGGGCGTTTCTTTCTCGGCACGCTCGGCCTCTATGGCATGCTCATGATGATTGCGGGCGTGGCGAGCGTCTACGCTTACGACTCGCACCTCGGCAGACAGAATCTCGAACTCTACACGCTCGTCGCGCTCCCGCCACTGCCCTCTGAGGTGCAGATACCCGAACGGCGGCAGCCCGCAGGCGGCGGCGTGCAACGCTCCGAACTCATCCAGCGCGCCGAACGCATCGCGCCGCTCTTCGACAACACGCGCCCCCCCGACACCATCTCGACCGAAAGCAATCGCTCCGCCGAGCTACCGCGGAACGCGCCCTACGTCATCAGCGGCAGAGACGTGACACCGTCCGACGGCGGCGGCTTGGACGCACCGCAGGGCGGCGTCAACTATCCGAACCACACGAACCGCAACGCCGTGGTTGTGCCCGTCGCGCCCGCAGAAGACCCGTTGCCGCCGCCGACGCCGACGCCCGTGAAAACGCGCGAACAGATCAGGCTTCCGAGCAGCATCATCAACAGCAAGGTTCTCAGCAAGCCAGTGCCGGTCTACCCGATGCTCGCACGGCAGGCGCGCGTGCAGGGGGCGGTCACGGTGGAGATTCTGATTGACGAGCAGGGGCGCGTCGTGGCGGCACATGCGACAAACGGTCATCCCCTGCTGCGCACGGCCGCGCAACAGTCCGCCTACCAGGCGCGCTTTTCGCCGACTACCCTGTCCGGCCAACCCGTTAAAGTGTCCGGCGTGATCACCTATAACTTTATCCTTCAATAACTCGCAAAGAAAGGAGACTTCGCTAAGAGCACACAGCAAAAAATCAGGAAGGTGAAACACCTAATAGGGATAAAGGGATAAGGGGAAAGGGGAAAGATTATGAGCAGGAAAGCAGCCGCACAACGCGCGACTCTGCTTTCACCTTTACCCTTTACCCTTTATCCCTTCCTCTTTACCCTTTCGCTTCTTCCCTTCTTCTTTGACTCTTCTCGGCACGCGCGCGCTGATGCCGCACGTGATTTCATAGGAGATCGTGCCCGCGATTTTGCCTATTTCTTCGGCGGGCATGGAGAGTTCGCCTTCAGCGCCGAGGAGCGTCACCTGATCTCCCTGTTCGACGCCCGGCACGTCCGTCACGTCGAGCAGCGTCAAATCCATAGAGATGCGGCCGGCGACGGGCGCGAAGCGACCGCGCACGATGACGCGCCCCCGGTTCGAGAGAGCGCGCGCGTAGCCATCGTGATAACCGACGGGCACGGTCGCGACGATGGTCGGGCGCGCCGCCTCGAACGTGCAGCCGTAGCCGAGCGTCTCGCCCGCCCCGATCCGTTTCAACAGAATGATCCTTGAACGCAGGTTCATGACGGGGCGAAACTCGGGCAAGCCGTCCTGCGGCCTCAGCACATCGCGCCAGAGGCCGTAGAGCACGCCGCCCGGGCGCACCATGTTGCCGTGCGTCGCGGGGTGTGCGAAGGCCGCTGCAGAGTTCGCCATGTCAATGAAGGTCGGCGCGTGTCCCGCATCGCGGAACACCTCGCGCGCCGCGTTGAAGCGCGCCAGTTGTTCCCGCGTGAAGCGGTCGAGCGCCGCATCGTCGGCCGAAGCGAAGTGCGTCATCAAGCCGTCCACGCGCAGGTGCGCAAATTGTTTGATCGAGCGCGCGAACTCCGCAGCCGCTTCGTGTCGCACGCCGAGCCGTCCCATCCCCGTGTCGATTTTGACGTGAACGTCCGCGACCGCTCCCGCCTCACGCGCCGCACGGTCGAACGCCTCCGCCATGTCGAGCCGGTAGATGATGGGCGTGAGGCGATGCTTGACGAGCGCGCTTGCCTGCCCCTCCCAGAATCCTTCGAGACAGAGTATCGGCTGTGCTATTCCGGCGCGGCGCAACTCTATGCCCTCTTCCGGCAGCGCGACGCCGAACCAGTCCGCACCCGCCGCCGCGAGCCGCCGCGCACACACGGCCGCGCCGTGCCCGTAGGCATTTGCCTTCACGACGGCCATCACCCTGACTTCACTCCCGACCCGGCGGCGCACTGCTTGGAAGTTCGCGGCGAGCGCATCGAGATCGATCTCAGCCCACGTCGGGCGTCCCGCGTGCGTCTCCGATTCAACGTCTGGGTTATTGATGGGTTGCTCGAAACTGGACATGATTCATAGTAATTGAGAATCACGACGGCGTGAACGCACGGCCTTCATGGACGTGGACGCGCCGCGCCCTGATCCGGGAACATAACCGCCGAAAAGCCGCTCATTTACTTTAAATGAGCGGCTTTTCGGGTGCTGCGGGAAGGACTACTTTTTCAGGAGCGCGAGACTCCGCTTCGGATTGATCAATTTTATCTTCGGGTCTTCGGCGGAAGGCTCAGCCCCTTCGGCGATCAATTTGACGACTTCGGCCGGGGTCAACTTCGGATTCGCGGCGAACAGTTTTGCCGCCAGGTTCGCCACGTTCGGCGAGGCCATCGAAGTGCCGGAGAACTTCAGGCGGTCGCCGCCCGGCACGTAGGATTCGACCTCGTAACCGTTGGCGTAGAAATCAACCGACTTGCCTTCGGTCGTGAAACTCGTCTTCTTGCCTTCGCTATCAACCGCCCCGGCGGTGATGAGGTTCGGCAAATCGAAACTCGCAGGGATGTACTCGGAGAAATTTGCGTCGTTGTTTTCGTTGCCCGAGCCGCAGACGAACAGTATTTCCGGCGCGCCTTTGATCGCTTCGTACAGCCCCTGCCGTTCGATCTCGTACATCTCGTTCGCCAGCTTCTTGCGTTCGGCGGCGTCTTTGCCCACGCCGTTGGCCGCGAGCGCGCCTTCGATGGTCGAGCTGTTATAGCGCCAACTCATGTTGACGACGCGCACGTTCTGTTTTTTGAAGTAGGCGACGACATCACGGTACGCCTGCGCGGTGAACTTCGACTTTTCGAGGGTCGGGATTTGCGGCATCGTACGGTAATCCCAGCCCATGCGCGCCGCGACGACCTTCGCCGCCGGGTTGCCCGCCGCGACGATTCCGGCGACGTGCGTGCCGTGTGAGTAGAGACCGTAGAACGACAACTCTTCCTGAAAATCTTTGACCTGCTCGCGCTTGAGCGAGGCGACGGTTTGTTGCAGTTCCAGAGCCTCCGGGCTGTTGATCGCCGATTGCAGATCGAGCGAGCCTTTAACGAGGCGCTGCAACTTTTTCGTGTCGGACTTGATTTTGCCCGCCGGGTCGCTGAGCGTGCCGACCGACTTTTCGTATTTCACGAGGTCGTAGCCGATGCCGCTCACGTCGTCAATGTAGCCGTTGCCGTCGTCGTCTTTGCCGTTCAACTGTTCGCGCGGATTGACGTAGCGGTTCTCGGCCGGCAGCGCGGCGATGTCCGTGCCAGAGTCCCAGACGCCGACGACGACCGGGGTGAGTTTGTCTTTGGCCGTGTAATCCACGTCGCGCGCAGCCCAGATGTTCTCGCGCTTCACAGACTTGTTGTTCGCCTCGTAGAGCGCATTGAGCACGCGCAGGCGCTCTTCCTTCAACGGGAACTGGTTCTTCAAGGCGTTGCGCAGCGAGACGAGTTGCAGAGCGACGCCCTCCGGCACGTTGCCCTTGGTGTTGTCGAGCAGGGGTTGCAGTTGAGACTCGATCCCGCCAAGCATCACTTCCTTGTTTTGCAGCGTGAGTTGCCCTTTGTTCGACTCCACGGTTTCGGCGATCACCGCATAGGGCAGTTTGGCGTAGGCGGCGGCCAGATTTTTCTCAAACGCTTTTTTGAATTCGGCGCTCGATTCATCGGCGACCTGGCGGCGCGTCTGGCCGTAAACTTCGAGAAACATCCCGGTCGTCAGTTTCGCCGCTGGCTTGTTTTCCAGCTCGCGCAGGAGTGGGACGTATTTCAGGGCGTTGTCGTAGTCGCCTTTGAACACATAAAGCTGGCTGAGCGTCGAGTAATAACTCTTGAGCGTCGAGCTATCCTGGATGTCGTATTTAGCCAGATCGGCGAGCAGGTTTTTGATCCCCTCGTCGGCCAGGCGGCCGAGTTGCGCTTCGTCATTCAAAATGTCGAGCGCCTTGCCCTGTAGTTGAATCGTGCGGCGCGGCAGTTCGTCCGCCCTCGTGATTTTGACCTTCTCCTGTGCGCCGGCCGAGACCGTCAGCGCGGCGAAGCACAATGCGAGGACGAGGCTCGAAGTAAATCTTTTCATGGCTAAATCAAATTCTCCTTCAACTTTCACAGTAATCCACAGAAGTTCGGCCATCACGGCAAGTGAAACGCGCGCCCGCGCTTCGGCCAACGCCCTGATTTCGTTAGAGACTTGATACGGGAGTTTCCGCCTACAGGTTTCGGGTCGCCATTTTTGCAGGCGCGCGGGGTAAAAAAGCGATAGACGACTCTGGCGCGAACCGCCCTCGCACGTCGTCGGCATCTCGCCTGTGTGAGGTCGCAACCCTTACGTCACACTATTCTTTCCACATGTTCTCGAAGCGCGTGAACTCTTTGAGGAAGGCCAGATTGACCGTGCCCGTCGGGCCGTTGCGCTGCTTGGCGATGATGACCTCGGCGATCCCCGCGTTCTCTTCCGTGCGGTTGTATTGCTCCTCGCGGTAGATGAAGGCCACCACGTCTGCGTCCTGCTCGATGGCTCCAGAATTATGAGAAACGATCCCGTCGGCGAGCCACGACTCCGGGCCGGGGACGGTCAGGTCATACACGTCCTCCTCGCCCGCCAGTTCAACCGAGATGACTCGATCCCAGAAGATGTCATCGTCGGCTTTGGCTGCGAGAGTATCGTCGCCGAGGAGCGCGCTGTATTCTGCGAAGAGGGCGCGCGATGGCGCAAAGCTGAAGTGTGATGTGCCGCCGTATGCCGTGCCCCGCGCTGCCGCCATGGCGCGCTGGGAGATACCCTGTGCTCTCATCAGCACTTTGACATCCTCGAAACACTCTTGAGGCAGCGTATCCACGTTAGTATTGGACTGGCGTCCCGCGAGCCAGACTCGAAGCCGCTCGGCCTGCCCGACCCTCTCGCCGAACGCCCCAACCGCTTCGAGGAAGCGAAGTTGATTTTCCGATCCTGAGACGGAGACGTGGTGCGCCAAGCGATAACGTCCCTGCTCGACCGTGTAGCTGCGCGCCACGATCCCCAGGCGCAGCAGCAGTGTCGCCACGTCCGCGGCCAGCCCCGGACTGTTGGTTGAGTAGTAAACCCTTGCCCCCGTGCGTGCCTCCGCCTGCGGCGTAAAGATGCACCCGTCGGTCGCCCAGAGGTGGCGCAGCAGCAGTCCGATTTGTCGCTCGCTCAGTTTAAAAGCCGCTTCGGGGATTCGCTTCTCGTGCGAGCGCTGGTCGAAGATTCCAAGTTCACGGAGCCAGAGGTTGACCCCGGCGGGTCGCCAGCGGTTCCCGTTACCACTGATAAGTAGTTGGTGCCACCCGCGACGGCCAGCGTAACGCTTCACTTCGGCACCGAACTCTGCGCGCGCCGCTTCGGCGACGATGCGGCTGTTCTCCTCCGAGGCGGTCGTGTAGCGTAGCGGCTGCTGTTTGAGATAGCTGCCGTCGCCGATCAACTGTCCCAGCAACGCTACCCTCGCGTCGGGCCATGTCAGCGTCTCGCGCGGCTCTGGCAGCCGCCGCGCCGCCGCCAGCCGTTCGCCCGGCATCAGGTCGGCCACGCGCCGCCAGCCGCCCCAGCCACGCAGCCTGTGTTCTGCGGTCGCCCGCACGCTTCTGCCGCTCGCGAGTCGCACGTTGAAGACGAGGCGACGCCCGACGTGCCAGACCTTATCGCTCTGCGCCGTAATGATGCGTCCATCGGCCGACAGCGACAGCACTTCCGGCTCCGTTCCGACGAGGTTCGCGATTGGCACGCGGCGACCGTCGGAGAGTAGAACGTGTGTGTCGCCCGTGACGCACTCGCGCAGGTCTGCGAGTTGCGGGCGGTGGTCTGTGCGTGCTTCGGGCGCGCGAGAGAGTTGCGAGAGCGCGACGAGCGGCACGTTCAATTCCTTCGCCAGTCCCTTCAACTCGCGCGAGATTTGCGACACCTCTTGCTGTCGCGACTCCGAGCGTCGAGACGAGCCGGACATCAACTGCAAATAGTCTACGATGATCAGGTCGAGCCGCTTCTGTTCCGCCGCCAGCCGCCGCGCCTTTGCGCGCATTTCCAGCACGGAGATGCCGGGCGTGTCGTCTATGAAAATTTTCGTCTCCGAGAGCGTGCCGAGCGCGCCCGCGAGCCGCGCCCATTCGTCGCGCGACAGGAAACCGGCGCGGAAGCGGTGCGCGTCAACGTGCCCCTCGGAACAGAGCATGCGCATCACCAGAGACTCTTTCGACATTTCCAGCGAGAAGACGCCGACGACGGCGTTGGCCTGAATCGCCGCGTTCTGCGCGAGCGTCAGGCAGAGCGAAGTCTTGCCCATCGAGGGGCGCGCGGCGACGATGATCAAGTCCGAAGGTTGCAGCCCCGAAGTCATCGTGTCGAGTTCGTTGAAGCCGGTCGTGAGTCCGGTCAAGACCGAACCGCGGCCGCCGAGTTCCTGAATCTTTTCGAGAATCTGGTCGGCCACCGGCTTGACGTGTGCGAAGCCCTGGCGCGTGCGCTCGTCGGCGAGCGCGAAGATCATCTGCTCGGCGTGGTCGAGGATGATCGTCGCTTCGTCCTCTTCTTCGAGCGCCTCGCTCGTGATCTTGTTGGCGACCTTGACGAGTTGCCGCAGCATGGACTTGTCTTTCACGACCTTCGCGTAGTGCGCGAGGTTCGTGAAGTGCGGCAGGCCGTAAGTGAGTTCGGAGATGAAGGCGATGCCGCCGACCTGTTCGAGCGCGCCGTCGCGGCGGAGTTCCTCGCCGATGAGGATCGGGTTGATCTCCGCGCCGCGCTCGCTCATCGAGATCATGGCGCGGAAGAGGTGTTGATGCGCGCGGACGTAAAAGTCTTCGGGGCGCAGGAGTTCGATGGCCTGATTGACGAGGCCGTTGTCGAGGATGATCGCCCCCAGTATTGCACGCTCGGCGTCCGCGCTGTGCGGCAGCGGGCGTTCGAGCATCTGATCGCGCGTCGAATCGGGAGCGAAATTTTTTACCATCGGGAGACTCTGAAAGTGTCGGCAGTTAGAGGTAAGACCGGGCAAAAAAACTGCTGTAAGCGGTGGTCGCTCCCGTCTGAAAATATCCGCCGGGAGCAACGCGCCTACAGCATACTATAGCCACAGCGGGCGCGCCAATATTTAGTTGACGCGCCCGCTTTTTGCTTGCATTTACTCGTCGCCGGCAGTCGCATCGCCGGCGCCCGCCGCTTCCGTCGAAGCATCGGTTGCGGCGTCCGCGCCGGTCGCATCCGCCGTCGCCTCCGGCGCAGCCGTGGCTTCCGCCGCCGCTGCCGGAGCGCCGCCTTCGGCCGAGACGATGACGGGAATTTCGACGTTCACTTCGCGGTGCAAGCGAACGCGCACGGAGAATTCACCCGTCTCTTTGATCGCTTCCGCAAGGTGTATGCGGCGACGGTCGAACTCGTAGCCCTTTTCTTTGAGGGCTTCCTGCACGTCCATCGAAGTGACCGAGCCGTAGAGCATACCGTGTTCGCCGACCTTGCGCTCGAAGGTGAGACGCAGCGAGTTCATCTGAGCGGCCTGAGCCTCGGCCGCGCTGCGCTCCGTCGCTTCCTTACGCAAGAGCGCGGCGCGCTCCTGTTCGATCTGCTTGACGTTTGAAGCCGTCGCCTGCACGGCGAGTTTGCGCGGCAACAGGTAGTTGCGCGCGTAGCCCGCGCGGACTTTGACGATCTCGCCGCGCGCTCCCAAATTATCAATATCTTCACGCAAGAGGACTTGTGTGTTTGCCATATTCTTGTGAGTCCCTCCTTTTTACGAGTCAGCGGCGTAGGGTAAGAGCGCAATGTTGCGCGCGCGTTTGATGGCCTCGGCCAGCATGCGTTGGTGCGGCGCGCACGATCCCGAAATGCGGCGCGGCAAAACCTTGCTGCGTTCCGGGATGTAGTTCGTCAGCAACTTCACGTCCTTGAAGTCGATGATGTCAACTTTGTCCAGACAGAAGCGACACACCTTGCGCCGGCGAAACCTGCCGCGCCCGCCGCCCGCGCCCCCGCGCCCGCCGCCGCGGTCTCCGCCACCGCCGCCGAAGCGGCCGCCGCGGTCGTCATCATTTCCGAAATCACGTTCCCGATCACGATCAAAATTTCTCGACATAATTTTCCTCTTTCAAACTTGCCCGGCCGTCAGCCGGTTGGGCGACCCGACCATCGCGCGACGCTCACACGAGTTATCAACTTCGCAGAGGCGCGCCGCTCAGGGTCGCATATGATTTTGACGCCCGCTATCAGCCGCAGCAGGGGCGACGCGGTTGGGCGCGCGATTTTAAGCTTCGGCGTCCTCTTCGTCAGCGACCGCGACGGCAGCGGGTGCAGCGGCGGCGGTCGCCGCAGCATAATTGCCGCCGCCCGCGCTGCCGCGCCCTCCGGTGCCCTTCTCCGGCCGTTTGCTCGCTTTGCGGATGCGGCGCTCTTTGAACTTCTCTGCGCGGCGACGGTCTTCGTCCACGCGCACGGTGAGATAGCGCATCACTTGATCGCTGACGCGCATGCGGCGTTCGAGTTCGGCGATCTCGCCGCCCGTGCCTTCGATCTCGAACAACATGAAATGGCCTTCGGTGTTGCGCCCGATCCGGTAGGCCAACTGCCTGCGCCCCATGCTCTCGGATTTGGTGATCGTGCCGCCCTGATCGGTGACGATTTTTTGCAGGTTTTCGACGAGGCGGGTCGAGTCTTCTTCGCCCGTCGCCGGGTCTATGATGAAGACCACTTCGTAAATTCTCTTCTCAGCCAAAATGCATCCTCCTTATGGATGTCTAGCCTCAGCCTCGTGGCGGAAGCAAGAAGGAAAGAACTGGTGAATGGCGAATGGTAAATGGTAAATGGAAACTGCTTTTGCTCCATTCACCATTTACTATTCACCGTTCACCCGTTGTAAGTTGCCATCGCTTTGTCAATGCCGTCGCGGAGGACGGCGCGGATCGCTTCGGCGCTCCGCTCTAAAACTTTTTCCAACTCTGTGCGCGCGCCCTGCGGGAAACGTTCGAGGACGTATCGCGCGGCGTCTGCGAGCGGGTGCTCGGGTTGAATCCCGATGCGCAGGCGTATGAATTCGTCCGTGCCTACCTGCGCGATGATGCTTTTCAGACCGTTGTGGCCGCCGCTCGACCCCCTCGACCGGAGGCGCAATGCGCCGAAAGGCAACGCCAGATCATCGCTGATGACGACCAGATTCGTCGCCGCTTTCAACTCGCGTTTGCGCAGCAGACACTGCACCGACTCGCCGCTCAAATTCATGTAAGTCTGCGGCTTGACGAGTTCGACCGCGCGGCCTTCGATCTCTGCGCGCCCGACGAGCGCTCGGCATTCCGTGCGTCGCACGTCGCGCCCGGCCTCGCGCGCCAACAAATCCACGACCATGAAGCCGAGGTTGTGGCGCGTCAACTCATACTGCGCGCCCGGATTGCCCAGCCCGACGATAAGCATCAGAAAACAGGGTACGAGGGCAAAGGGTAAGTAGGAAAGGATGAAGGAAGAACACGGGAGATGTGGGTATTGCACCTCTCCCCCTGTCGCTTACCCTTTGCCCGCAGTCCGTTAGGCTTCGTCGCCCTCGTCTTCCTTCTTGCCCTTACCGATAACTTCCGGCTCGGCGCCTTCTTCCTCGGTCGCCTCAGGAACTTCGACCGGCTCTTCCGCGATGATGCCGACGGTGGCGAGCACGGTCTCAGGCTCGTTCAGGATTTCGATGTTGTCCGCCACCCGTAGATCGGAGACGTGCAGCACATCGTGGACGCCGAGGTTGGAAACATCGAGATCAATCGAGTCGGGGATGTCGCGCGGGCTGACGCGAATTTGAATTTCGCGCAACATCTGTTCGAGCACGCCGCCGCCTTCGGTCACGCCGACGGGTTCGCCCGTCAGGTGCAGGGGCACGGCGACTTCGATCTTCTGGCCGCGCACGAGGCGGCGCAAATCCGCATGCACCAGACGACCGCGCACGGGGTCGATCTGCCGGTCGAGAAACATCACGTCATGACCGCCTTCGCCGTCAATGTCGAGCGTGAAGATGGTGTTGTGGCCGGACTCTGTGCGCAGGATGGCTGCCAGTTCGGCGAGCGACGCGGAGGCCGAAACCGATTCGCCCTCGCCGCCATAGATCGTGAGCGGCACACGGCCGGCGGCGCGCACGCGGCGGGCGTCGTTTTTGCCGCGGCCTTCGCGGCGCGCGGCCTTGATCGTAAATTCTTTTCTCTCTGCCATGATTAAATACCCAGTTTCAGGTTGAAGGTTTCAGGTTTCAAGACCGAGGTTCTTCGTTCCGTAACTTGAAACCTGCCACCTGAAACTTGAGACCGGATTAAGTGTTTGCCCTTCACACGAAGAGCGAAGAGACGCTGGTCTCCTCGTGGATCGACTTGATCGCTTTCGCCAAGAGCGGCGCGATGCTCAGAACTTTAAGATTACCCATCTCACTCTTGCTCCCGTTAAACGGGATCGTATTTGTCGTCACCACCTGCTCGATGTCCGACTTCGCCAACTGCTCGCAGGCGTGACCAGACAACACGGCGTGTGTGAAACAGGCGTGGATGCTCGCCGCGCCCGCGCTCTTTAATGCCTTCGCCACCTTCGTCAGCGAACCGCCCGTGTCGCACATGTCATCGACGACCAGACAATTGCGCCCGCGCACGTCGCCGACGACGTTCATCACTTCGGCCACGTTCGCCTTCTCGCGCCGTTTGTCGCAGAGCGCGAGTTCGGCGTTCAGACGCTTGGCGTAAGCGCGCGCGCGTTCCGCGCCGCCCGTGTCGGGCGCGACCACCGTCAGGTTCGGCATAGGGTTCTCCTGATAATGGCCGATGAAGACGGGCGCGGCGTACAGGTGATCCACAGGGATGTCAAAGAAGCCTTGAATCTGCGCGGCGTGCAAATCCATCGTCAGGACGCGGTGCGCCCCGGCGGTGGCGATCAAATTCGAGACGAGCTTGGCGGCAATCGGCACGCGCGGGCGATCCTTCTTGTCCGAACGCGCGTAGCCGTAATACGGAATCACCGCCGTCACGCGCTCGGCCGACGAACGCCGGAAGGCGTCGAGCATGACGAGCAGTTCCATCAGGTTCGCGTCCGTGGGCGGGCAGGTCGGCTGTACGATGAAGATGTCGCCGCCGCGCACGTTCTCGGTGATCTGAAAGTTAAACTCGCCGTCAGAAAAACGCCCGATGGTTGCGCTGCCCGGATCGCAACTCAGGTAGTTGCAAATCTCCAGCGTCAACTCGCGGTTCGCGTTGCCGGAAAAAACTTTGATGCCGCCGGTCGTACTCATAAAATTAGAGGTCAGAGGTCAAAGGTGAGAGGTCAGTAATTTCGTTTTCACTAACCTCTGATCTCTGACCTCTAGCCTCTGTGATGTTGGCTGGGGCGGAAGGATTCGAACCTACGAATGCCGGATCCAAAGACCGGTGCCTTACCACTTGGCGACGCCCCAAGGTTGCTCGCTCGGCGTGTCCTCTCTCCGAAGGCACGCTCATTTAAAACTCAACCGCGCCGAGCTTCGCCGCATAGGCGCTGCGCGAGAGCGTCGTGCAGGCGAAAACCTGCCAGCCCGCCTCTACTCTCAAATTCGCCCGCGCGCGATCCCGCTCGTCCGCATTTTCAAAGAGGCCGAAGACGCTCGACCCGCTGCCCGACAGCAACGCGCCGCTCGCGCCCGCCGCTCGGAGCGCGTCGCGCGCACGCTCGATTTCGGGATGAAGGCGATAGACGACCGGCTCGAAATCGTTCCTCAGTGCCGCATGCAATGAACCTGAAATTTCGGCCTGCGCGCGCGAAACAGTGAGATTAACGGGCGAAACTGCCTTTGTCAAGGCGTGCGCGTTCAACGATTTGTAGGCGGCCGCGGTCGCGACTTTGACGCGCGGCGTGATGAGTAAAAGTTGCTTCGGGGGCACGTCTGCGAGCGGGTGAACGTCGATTCCCCGCCCCGTGCCGAGCGCGGTGCCGCCCGTCAGGAAGAAGGGCACGTCCGCGCCGAGCGACGCGCCGATCTCCGCGAGCGCGCGGCGTCCGGCCTCTATGTTCCACAGGCGCGCGAGGCCGACGAGGGCGACGGCGGCGTTCGACGAGCCGCCGCCGAGACCGCCCCCCGCAGGAATCTTTTTTTCCAGATTGATGCGCGCGCCGCGCCCCGTCCCGTAACGTTCGCGCAGGGCGACGACCGCACGGCACACGAGGTTCGACTCGTCCGATGGGATGTCCGGTGCGTCGCAAACGAGTTCGATGTGCGCGTCGTCGCGCGGTTCAAACGTGAGTCGGTCGTGGAGCGAGACGGTTTGAAAGACGGTTTCGATTTCGTGATAACCGTCGGGGCGGCGCCCGTGGACGCGCAGCGTGAGATTGATCTTGGCGTAGGACGGGAGCGTGAGAATGGGCAAAATTTCACCGGGCAAAAATCGAGCGGCCGGCCTCTCGTAAAGTTGAGCGCCGGCCGCCTCTAATTTTTGAACTTGCCCGGCGGCTCTAGCGCGTGACGAACACCTGTGTGAAAAAGACGCGACCGTCGGCGGCGCGTGCCACCCCGACGCCGGAATGCGTGAAGCCTTCGCGCAACAGATTGGCGCGGTGCTTGGACGAAGTCATCCAACGCTCGACGGCGAAGCCCGCCGCATCCTCGTAGCCCGAATTATACGCGATGTTCTCCGCAATCGCGCTCCAGCCGCAGACGCCGCACTCGCGCGCGCGCATCGTCACGTTCTGGCCTTGCGGGTCGATGTGATCGAAAAAGTTCTGCCGCGCCATGTTCTCCGAGTGCAGGCGCGCCATGCGCGTCAGTTCCGCGTCCCAGATGAGCATGGATTCGCCGCGCGCGCGCCGCGCCTCATTGATCAGATCGAAGGCGCGCCGCTCGTCGCCGGTCGCGCTGACGCGAGCCGTGCGCGTCCGCGCGTTCGCTACCGAAGCGTTCAACATGCGCGCCTGCGTCTCGCACGAGTCCGTGCTCGAAGTGACGCGCGCCGCGCCGCTGTTTGAGACTCCGACGAGACGTGCGACGGGGCGCATGGTCTTCGTCTGCGCCTCGACGCTCGCGGCGAACAGGCCGGAGACGAAGAGACAGGCGACGGCGGAGAAAGCGAGACGTGCGTGTCGGCGCACACGCAGGCCGGGATAGGGGAACAAATTGTTGCGCGTCATCGGGGGTAGAACTCTCTTTTTACTTAGACTTTTTAACTGATGAGGAGGGTTCTTGCTTACTGTCCGGGCGATACTTGGGGCACACGCTCAGACTATTGGCAGTGTAGCGTGCGGCCTACACAGCGTCAATATGTCAAATTTACACTCCGAATCGTGTAGTTTATTTGCCCGGCTCAGCGTTGATTTTGGCCTTGAGGCGTGTGATGTCCGAGGCTTCGGTGGTGAGTCCGAGGGCTTTGCGCCACGCGGCGCGGGCTTCGTCGGGTCGGCCGCGCTTCTGGTAGAGGTCGCCGAGGTGTTCCTGTACGGTGGAGGAGCGCGTGTTGCGGCGCGCGGCGTCGTTCAGGTAGCGTTCGGCTTCGTCGAGTTGGCCGAGTTTGAAGTAGACCCAGCCGAGACTGTCCAGATAGTTGGGGTTGGTCGGCTCAGACTTGACGGCGCGCTTGATCATGTCGAGCGCTTCGGGGAGACGCTCGCCCCGCTCGGCGAGAAAGTAGCCGAGGTTGTTGAGCGCGGTCGCATCGTTCGGGGTTTTCGAGAGAATGCGGCGCAGAGACTCTTCCGCGCCCTTCGTGTCGCCCGCGCGCTCCTGCGAGGAGGCGAGCATGATGAGCGCCTGCGTGACGAGTTGCGGCTGATCGGCCGGGGCGAGTTCGAGCAGCTTGCGCGCGGCGGCGACGGCTTCTTTGCCCCGCCCGGCTTGCAGGTAGAGATTCGCGATGGAGAGATAGGCCGGATAATCGTCTTCCGGCTTGCCCGTGATGCGCGCGCGCAGGAGCGTCGCGCCCTCTTCGACCTGACCGAGTTCGGCCAGCGTTTCGGCTTCCAGACTCAAAAACTCCGACACGCCCGGATGTTTCAGACGCGCGGCGCGCACGGCTTCCAGAGCCTCGCGCCGTTTGCCCTGTTCGCGCAGCACGGCGATGGAATAAAAATCGGCGCGCGGGTCGTTTGTGCCAAGCAGGCGGCGCATGCGCCCGGCGGTCTGAAAGGCGTCGTCGAGTCGTCCGGCCTGCCGCTGCAAGTTGATGATGCGTTCGAGGAGCGGGCGCGCGGCCTCTTTGTCGCTGTCGGCCGTGAGCGGCGCATCGGCGTTGATGCCGCGCGCCTTGAGTTGATCTTCGTAGGCGGCGATGGCTTCGTCGTAGCGCAGTGCATCTGCGAGCACGCCTGCAAGGTCGTCCACGAGGCGACGCCTTTGCTGCTGCAACTCGCGCGTGTCGCCGGGGCGTGGCTGCGTGGCGGCGCGCAGCGTGGCGACGGCGGCGTCAACTTTGCCGGAGCGCGCCTGCGCGTGCGCAAGCAGACTGATGGCGGCGAGATTGGCCGGGTTCGCCACGATCATGCGCTGCAACTCGTTGATGGCGACATCGCTGTCGCCGCCCGCGTCAATCGCTTCGCCGAGCAGCGCGAGATACTGATTGTTCTCCGGGTTGATGGCGAGCGCGCGGCGGATGGCATCGACCGACTCGGCCGTGCGGCCGGCCTTGAGCAACGCTTCGGCGAGGCGTGCGGCGGCGGCGTCGGGCGACAGTTCGCGCCCCTGCGTGACGACTTTGTAGAAATTCGTATCGACGGTGGCGGGCGCGCCCATCCAACGGCGAAAGGCTTCGATAGCCTCGTTCTCGCGTTCGGTTCTGACGTAAAACTCGCCGAGCAGCGCGAGGGCTTCCGGGTCGTTCGGGTCGAGCCGCAGCACGTCTTTGAGCGCGGCGATGGCGCGGTCGGCGGCGGCGCGGTCAATCTTGTCGGAGTCGAGTCCGGCTTTGAGCGAGTAGATGCGCGAGAGGATGCGGTGCGCGCCGAAGTTATTGTTGTCGATGCGGACGGCGGCCGTGGCTTCGCGTTCGGCGAGCGCTTGATCGTCGAGGAAGAAAAAGGCGATTTCGGCGAGCGCGGTGCGTGCTTCGGAGAGCGTCGGGTCGAGCGCGGCGGCCTGTTCGAACGCCGCCTGCGCCGTGCGCAAATCCTCGCGCGTGATGCCGCCCGCGCCGCGCGCGTTCGTGAAGAAACGCTGACCTTCCATCAACTTCGCGTAGGCCTTGACGCGGCGTTCGCGCGGCGAGAGAGCCAACTGCTGCGCGGAAAGCTGCGCGGCGGGCGAAGGCGTGGCCGAGGGCACGGGGCGCGGCGGGTTGGTGCGCGCGGGCGTCGGTTGTGCGTCGGGCACGGGGCGCGCGGCGCGTGCGTCGGGACACGTGACGGAGCATGCCGCAAACACGAAGGCGAGCGAGGCGAGGCGGACGTAAAACTTCACGCAGTTGTTCCTTTCGCGGGCGTGCCGTCGGTGGTCAGCCCTTCCGTTGTTTGCGTCGCCTGCAAGACTTTTTGCCACGCCGTGCGGCGCGGGTAGGTGTAGAGCAGAATGGCGGCGGCGATGATGCCGGACTTCAACATGTCCAACGGATCGCCGGAGCGCATGAACAAGAGGTAGCCGATGGCGGCGATGACGAGGCCGAACAGGGCGACGAGCACGGTCGTCTTGTGCAAGGTGGCGAGCAGCGCGGATGCGCCCTTCGCCTCTGCGATGGTTTGCAGTCGCAGCGCGCCGAAGCTCATGCGCCTGAGCGCGATGGCTCCGAGTCCGAGTCCGGCGATGGCGATCCAGAGCGCGCCGTACAAACTGGGGTTGAGCAAACCGGCGGGCAGAGGGCGCGGGCGCACGTCCATGTAGGCCAGCAAGACGAGCACGAGCGTGTATGTGATGAGCGCCGACACCAACGTCGCGGCGGCGCGGTGGCGGCGCGTCAATTCGTCAGAGGTCTTTTCGGCCATACGAGTTCGCTCCGGTTCCCCGCCGCAGCAGACGCGGCGCGCTCAAACTCACTTCATTAACGCTCTTGAGAGATGAAAAATTCTAACACTGACGAACTGAAGTAGAAAGGCGAAAGTAGAAGGCGAACCGGCGACCAAAAATAAGAGGCGAAAGCGAAGCGGAGTAAACTCAAACTCCGGCCTCCGCTTTCGCCTCTCGGCGTGTCAACGCTATTTCAATTCAAGGGCGGACGCTGAGCGGGCGGCGCGCTCGGCGTGTCTACGGTGGCGGGCGGGCCGGGATTGGTCGGCGTCAACTTAACGCCGTTGGCCGGCTTGTCGGCCGGTTGCGGCTTCGGCTGCGGCGCGGGCGACGAAACGCGGCGCATGATCGTAGGCGCGTTCGGCGTCGTCACGGGAAGCGTGCCCTTGTTTTCGATCACGACATCGATGAGGCTGCTCTCGCTGCTGTCCTTGCTGATGAGCACGCCGTTTTTGTCCACCGTGACGGGCGTCGTGCCGAACACCTGCTGGAAGAAGCGCGAGGTCATCGAACGCTTCTCCGGCGGCAGTTTAGCTAATGCTTTCGGGTCGGGCGGCGGCTTCGGCGCGCCGATGGCATCGAGTTGCTCCTGCGCCTTCTCTGCGTATTCGCTGTTCGGGAAATTGCGCACGAGTTCCTGAAAATACTTGGCCGCTTCGTCAGGCTCTTCTTCCAGCACGTAGGTGTTGGCTAAGAGGTAGAGCGCGCGGTCGCGGCGCGAAAAGTTCGGGTACTTCTCGATCACCTCGCGATAGCGCGACTGTGCGCCCTTCGCGTTCGGGGCGACGCCGCGCTCGTAGCGATCCATGTAGAAGTTGCCGACCTGGAAAGTGTGCATCCCCAGATTCTCCTGCACCTCGCCGAGGCGAATCTGCGCGTCGGGGCGCAAGGCCGTGTTGGGGTACTGCTGCAAGAGAGCTTTCAGGAGTTGCTCGGCCTTGCGTGCGTGCGCCACGTCACGGTCGGGCAAGCCCATCTGCCGCATCTCGACCTCGGCGACTTTCAGCAACACCTCGTCGGCCAGCGGGTCGGTCGGGAAGAACGTCTGCCACTCGCGATAAGCGTTGGCCGCTTGAATGAGCGCGCTCGTCGTGCCTTCGAGGTAGAAGGTGTCGGCGATGGCGAGTTTGGCATGCGGCAGGTAAGGCGATTCGGGATAGGTCATGATGATGTTGTTGAAGAGGTAGCGCGCGGTCTCATAACGACCTTTGCGTGAAAGTTTCGCCGCTTCCTCAAACAACTGGCGGTCGCGTCCCGGCGCGATGCCGCCGACCAACTCGTCATACTCGCCGTCGTCGTCGCCGCGCCCCAACAGACGACCGAAGAAGCCGGGCTTCTTTTTATTCGTCTTGCTCGTCGAACCGCCGGAAGCGACGGCCGCCTCGCGGCGCGCGCCGGCCGTCGCCTGAAGCGCGGTCTCAATCCGACCGTTCAGTTCGGCGGCTGCGGCCTCCAACTTCTCCACGTCGGATATTTCATACTTCTCGCCGCGATCAAGTTTACCGCGCTGTTCGGCCACGTCCTTCTGGAGCGAATTGATCTCCTTTTCCAGACCGCGCAGGCGCGACGCGGGATCGTCCGTCGCCTTCTTATCTTTATCTTTCTTCTGCTTGTCGTCGCCTGCGGCGTTGAGACCGGCGATTGCGCCGTTGAGCGTGCGTCGCGACGTGTCGAGCCGCTGCCGTATCACTTCAAGCCGCTGCGTCGCCGTGCCCTCGCTCTCGACGCGCGCCGTCTGCGGTTGTTGTTGCTGCGCGCGCACGACGCCCGACCCGGCGGGCAATCCGCCCGCGAGCAACGCGCAGAGGCTGGCGACCAATAAAAATTTGCGTAAACGCATTTAATAAAACCTCCAAAAGAGACGGGTGAATAGTTAATGGTAAATGGTGAATAGAAAAATCCGTTTTGAACTATTCACCATTTACTATTTACCATTTACCATTTTTATACCCACTGTGCGGCGGACGCCAACAGATCGCGGACGCCTTGCGCCGGATCGCCGCCGCCGAAAACGGCCGTCCCGGCGACGATGATCTCGGCTCCGGCGGCGGTGATGTCGGCGATGTTCGTGCGGTCAATGCCGCCGTCAACTTCGATGCGCGTCTTGAGTCCGCGCTCCTCGATCATGCGCCGCAGGCGACGCACTTTATCGAGCATGGTCGGGATGAACTTCTGACCGCCGAAGCCGGGGTTGACGGTCATCAGGAGAACGTAGTCGGCGAAGGCCAGCGATTCTTCGAGGGCAACGAGCGGCGTCGCCGGGTTGATGGCGATGCCCGCCTGCGCGCCTTTGTTGCGAATGGCGACGAGCGTGCGGTTCAGGTGCGCGTCGATCTCGACGTGAACGGAAACCATGTCCGCACCCGCTTCGACGAACTGCTCGGCATAACGCCCCGGCTCGGAAATCATTAGATGCGTGTCGAGCGGCAAACGGGTTGCGCCCCGCAGAGACTTTACGACCGGCAGGCCAATCGTGATGTTCGGGACGAAATGGCCGTCCATCACGTCGCAATGAACCAGCCCAGCGCCCCCGCGCTCGATGGCCGCGATGTCCTCGCCGAGTCGCGCAAAGTTAGCAGATAAAATAGATGGGGCGATCTCTATCATCGTTGCCTTACTCTCTCGGACAAGATCAATTGAACGGATTCGCGACGCCTCGCCGTCGCCGCCTGACATGCACGATTTCGGGTGAAAATCGGATAAAAACTGCCTGCCCCTGAACTAGACGCGCCGCCCGTCGCCGCCCGGTGCGGTGGCGACTCTCGCGAAAATCCGCCGCCCCTCCACGCTGAAACTGCGCTCTCGCTGCGCGCCGTGCGCGATTTTACGGGCGCGCGTTGTTGGCGTTACGCGCCGGTGCGGCGGGGCGCGCGTTGCGGTTGCCCTGCGTGTTCGTATTACGGTTGTTCGTGATTCTGGCGCGATTCGTGTTTGCGTTTGCGTTGCGATTGGTCGGGGCGTTCGCGTTCGGCGCGACGGCCGCATTCCGGTTCGCGGAGTTGAGATTGTTACTTGTCGGGCGCGCGTTCGTGTTGCGCTCGGCGTCGGGGCGTTCCGGCGCGTTGCGATTGTCGGCGTTGCGGCTGTTGGTCGTCAAGTTGGTGTTCAGGTTCGAGTTGATGTTCGAGTTTGCGCCCGTGTTGCCGCCCGCGTTCTGGTTGTTGGCGTTGGCATTCTTGTTCTTGTTCGTGTTCGCGTTCGCGTTGCGCTTCGGGCGATTGGCGTTCTCGTTGGCGTTGGTGTTGGCGTTAGTGTTGCGATTGTCGGCGGACGCCGCAGACTCGCTCTGATTAGCAGAACTGTTCGCGTTATCGTTCTTCGCTTCGTCGTCGCGCCGGATGCCGACCGAAGACTCGCCCTCTTTGGCCTCGGCGCGGCTGATGACGACGGCGATGGTCTGCCCGGCCTTGACGTGTTCGCCCGGGCGCGGCGTCTGGTCGAGCACGGTGTCGGCTTTGACTTCCGCGCTGTAGCGCGAGGCGCGGCGGCGGACGTTCAACCCGGCATCGGCGAGAATCTTCTCCGCTTCGAGAATGTTCTTGCCCGTCACCTCAGGCACTTCCACTTCGGGGCTGCGCAGGGAGAGATAGACCGTGCCCGCCATGCCGACGAGAAAAAGTCCGGCGATGGCGATCAGGATGGCGACCTTGCCCAACGCCGACCCGAGCGCACGCTTTGTTCCGACCAATTTTTTTGATTACCTCTCAGACACGCCCCCGAAAGGGCGTTTTACGGACGCGAGAGTCTAACATCGACGCACGCGAAAGCAAAAGCCAATCGGAGCCTCTAGGCAGGGTCAAAGAGAAGGGGAAAGGGAAAAGATAGAGGAAGAAAACCACGCGCTTCCGGCTCGTTTTTTTCACCTTCCCCCTTCCACTTTATCCCTTTCTCTCCCTCTTCTCGAACGCGGCGACAAAGAACCCGTCCGTGTCGTCGCGGTGCGGCCAGGTGCGCGCCGCGCCTTCGTTCGTCAATAGCCGCTCCGGCACGTCCGGCCGGATCAATTCAAACTCCGGATGCGTCTCCAGAAACGCCGCGACGACTCCTTCGTTCTCTTCCGGTTCGACCGAGCAGGTCGAATAGACGAGCCGTCCGCCGAAGCCGACCACACGCGCGGCGTTGGCGAGAATGCGTCGCTGCCGCGCGGCGAGTTCGGCGATGTCCGCGGGTGTGATGCGCCAGCGAATTTCCGGGTTGTGCCTGAGCGTGCCCGTCCCCGTACACGGCGCATCGACGAGCACGCGCCGGAACGCGCCCGCCCTGAACGGCAGCGGCCACCCTTCTGCGTCATACGCGACGGCCTGTATATTCTCTAGCCCCTGCCGCGCGGCCGATTCGCACACCACGCGCAGACGATGCCCGTAGAGGTCGCCCGCGACGACGAGCGCGCACGCACGCGCGGCGATCTGCGTCGTCTTGCTGCCCGGCGCGGCGCACACGTCGAGCACATGCTCGCCGCCCTCTGCCCCGACGACATGCGCCACCAACTGCGACGCTTCATCCTGCGTGTAGACCGTGCCTTCGGCCGTGAGCGCGCGCAACTGTGTCGCCACCGCGCCGCCGCCCCCGGACTCGACGCGCCACGCTCCCAACGCTACACGTGACGGACGCGCCTCCACGCCCGCCGCATGCAAACCTGCGATCACTTCATCCTCACGGGCGCGCAACGGATTCACGCGAAACGCGACGGGCGGCGTGTGGTTATTGGCGTGCGCGAAACTCTCGGCTTCGGCCGCCCCGAAAAAATTGATCCAGCGTTCGACGAGCCAAGCGGGATGCGAGGTGGCGACGGCGAGTCGTTCGAGCGCGTCCGGCGCGTGCGCCGCCGGTTCGTAATCCGGCTCGCGCGTGGCGCGGCGCAAGACGGCGTTGATGAAGTTGGCCGCAGAGCGCAGACGCGCTTCGTGCGCGAGGTTCACGGATTCATTGACGGCGGCCGAAGGTGGTATGCGTGTGAGGAAACGCAACTGGTACAGGCCGAGCCGCAAGGCGCGACGCACGGGCGCGTCGAGACTCGCCGCGTCGCGCCCTGCGTAGTGTGCGATCAACTTGTCGAGCCAGAGTTGGCGACGCAGGACGCCGAGCACGAGTTCGTAGCAGAGCGCGCGATCATCTGCGCGCAACTCTTCGCCCGTGCCCGCCAGAAGCACCGCGGCGAACGCTCCATCCTCTTCCACGCGCCGCAAAATTTCCGACGCCGCGCGCCGCGCAGCCGACACGCGCCGCGCGCTTCCCTCTCTCTTCGCCGCGCCGCCTCCGCCCTTTTTTTTGACCACGCGAATCGTCATGTAGTTTAGGGTAAAGGGAAAGGGGGAAGGGGGAAAGGAGAAGGGTCGAAGAAAGCATCGCACGATGCACGCGCCTCTCTTCTTTTACCTTTCCCCTTTCCCCTTTCCCCCTTCTTCCGTGCTTCCCTCACCGAGCCGCTCACCCGCCTGCACGCGCATCCCGTTGATGAAGTCGCGCGCGCTCATGCGCCGCTTGCCTTCGAGTTGAACTTCCCACAGTTGCAAAATTGTCTGCTCGCCGCAGAGGACTTCAAGTTCGCCCGCGGGCGCGGTGATCAGGTGTCCGGGTTGAAACCCGGAAGCACTTACATTCGCCACACTCCGCGCCGTCGCTCTCCATATAATCAACCGCTGACCGCGAAACTGCGTGTAGGCGTTCGGCCACGGCTGGAAGCCGCGCACGCGCCGGTCTATCTCGAACGCCGTCGCGCGCCAGTCAATCAATCCGTCCTCACGCCGCAGGATGGGCGCGTGCGTCGCCTCCTCTTCCCTCTGCGGGCGCGGTTCGAGTTTGTACAGTTGTGCGAGCGTCTCGCTCAAGAGTTCCGCGCCGAGGGCGGCGAGTCGCGCCAGAACTTGCGGCGCGGTTTCGGCGTCGCCAATCGGCGTCGCGCGTTGCAGGTAGATCGCTCCGGTGTCGAGTCCTACGTCGATCTGCATGGTCGTCACGCCCGTCTCCGTTTCGCCGCGCACGAGCGCCCAGTTGACGGGAGCTGCGCCCCTGTATTTCGGCAGCAGTGAGAAGTGTACGTTGATGCAACCGCGACGCGGCGCGCTGAGAAATGAGGCGGGGAGGATGCGCCCGTAAGCGACGACGATGCACGCATCGGCCTCGTGCGACGCAAACAACTCGCGCGCCTCCTCAGTCTTGATCTTCGTGGGCTGGTGGACGGTGAGGCCATGCGCGAGCGCGAACTCTTTGACGGGCGACGCGCTCAACTTGTTCCCGCGCCCGGCCGGCCTGTCCGGCTGCGTCCACACGGCGACGACCTCGTGCCCGTCCGCCAGACAACGCCTGAGCGTCGGCACGGCCGTCTCCGGCGTGCCCATGAAAACTAAACGCATAGTTGAGAGAATCGGACGGGCGCGACAATTTTCGGAGCGCGTCGAATGCGCGCCCGGTCAATAGGCGCAGCGGTAGTTATGAAACTCCTGTATCGCGCTCCAGCCCTTCGCGCCCTTCTTGTAGATCGTGTAGTTCGTGCCTTCAAAGCTATAGCTGACGGTGAAGACTTCGCCCGTACCGTCGCCGTCAACATCGAGTTGATCGAGCAGAATCTCGGTCAGGAAGGCGCTCTGGCCGACGCTCTCCAAAGATTCGGGATCGCTGAAGTCTTCGCCCTTCAGTTGCTGGTGGCGCGCGAGGCCGACCTTGACGCCCGCCGCCGTCGGCTCGACCAGCACGAACAACTGGTCTATGAAAATTTTCGTCTCGCCGCGCCGGACGAGGTACGTGCCGATCAACTCGGCCGTGCCGTCGTTGTTCAGATCGGTGGCCGTCAGGTTGATCGTCTGCAACTTATCGAGCGCGGCGGCCGGCACTCCCTTCTCGCGGAAAATCCGCTCGACCTCTGTTTTGACCTGCGCGCGTTCCTCGTCTGTCGGCGCGCGGCGCGACTGTTTGGCGAGGCCGAGCGTGGAAGAGTTGGTCGCCAGCGCCATGCGATTGCCGCCGAGTTGCACGGCCGTCTGCACGTCGGCGGTCGCCGCGGCCTTCGCACAATCGCTCCCCTTCTGCGACTGTTTGGCGATGAGCGTGCCCGCCTCCGCGCCGCCCCAGATGAGGCGGTAGCGTTGACCCGCGCGGTAATAGTTATTGGCGAAGCGCGTCAGTTCGGCGGGACTCGATTCACCCGTCACGGAACCGGCGAAAGTCCCGCGCCGGTAAGTAGCAACCGGCTCGAACTCGAAGGTCGCATCCGGGCGGCGCGTGACGGCGAAGATCACTGTCGCCGGTGCGGCTGACGCTCCGGCGCGCGGCTGCTGCGCCCGCATCGTCTCAAAACTGCCGCCGAGGAAAAGCGAAAGCATCAGCAACGTGCGCGACGCATGCAGCGCGCGGACACGTGGGGGACGAAAGGACATGTTTTCTCTGCTCCGTTTTGTTAAGGAAGTGGTGTTTATTTTAGATGGCCGTGCGTTTCTCTTTCGCGTTCTCGCCCCCTGCGCGCACCTTCTCCGCCCAGACTTTCGCCTGCATGAAGAGGCCGAGGTAATCGCGCCCGCCCGCCTTCGAGTCCGTACCGGACATGTTGAAGCCGCCGAACGGGTGTACGCCGACGAGCGCGCCCGTACACTTGCGATTGAGATAGAGATTGCCGACGTGGAACTCGCGCCGGGCGCGATCCAACTTCTCCGGGTCGTTCGTGTAGACCGCGCCGGTCAACCCGTACTCCGTGTCGTTGGCGATCCTGAGCGCATCGTCGAAGTCGCGCGCGCGGATCACCGCGAGGACGGGGCCGAAGATTTCTTCCTGCTCGATGCGGTCGCCGGGTTTCACGTCGGCGATGACGGTCGGCTCGATGTAGAAGCCCTGCTCGCCGTCCGTGCCGCCGCCGACGATGACGCGCCCGCCATCGGCCGTCCCCTTTTCGATGTACTCGCTGATCGTCTTGAAAGCCTTGCTGTTGATCACAGCGCTGAGGTTCGTCGCGCCGTCGGTCGGGTCGCCGAGTTTGAGTTTCTCTGTGCGCGCACTGATGCGCTCAAGCATCTCGTCGTACACGTCCGAGTGGATGATGGCGCGCGAACAGGCCGAGCACTTCTGACCCTGAAAGCCGAAGGCCGACTGCACGACGCCCGTCGCCGCCTCGTCTAAATTAGTGTCGGCATCAACGATGATGGCGTCCTTGCCGCCCATCTCTGCGACGACGCGCTTGATCCAGATTTGCCCCTCCTGATGTTTCGCGGCGCGCTCGTTGATGCGCAGGCCGATCTCCTTCGAGCCGGTGAAGGCGACATAGCGCGTGCGCGGATGATCCACCACCACGTCGCCCACTTCCGCGCCCGAACCCGTCATGAAGTTGACGACCCCTGCGGGCAATCCAGCCTCTTCGAGTATCTCGAAAAACTTGTAGGCGATGGTCGGCGCGTCCGAAGAGGGTTTGAGGACGACCGTGTTGCCCGTCACCCAGGAGGCTACGGTCATGCCCGCCATGATCGCGAGCGGGAAGTTCCAGGGCGGAATCACGACGCCGACGCCGAGCGGGATGTATTCGAGCCGGTTCTCTTCGCCTTCGATGCTGACGATGGGTTGCGGCGCGCTGTAGCGCAGCATCTCGCGCGCGTAGAACTCGCAGAAGTCGATGGCCTCGGCCGTGTCGCCGTCGGCCTCAGCCCAGGTCTTTCCGACCTCGTAGATCATCCACGCGGACATCTCATGCCGCCGCTCGCGCAAAATCGCGGCGACGCGAAACAGCAAGGCGGCGCGCTCTGCGGCCGGCGTGCGCGACCACGTCTTGAAGGTCTCGTCTGCCGTCTCGACCGCACGGCGCGCGAGTTCCTCGGTCGCCTTCTGAAAACGCCCGACCACCTCTGTCTTCCGCGCCGGGTTGATGCTATCGAAGGTGCGCCCCGTCTCGATGCGCTCGCCCCCGATGACGAGCGGGTACTCGCGCCCCAACTCTCCGCGAACCTTCTCAAGCGCCGCGCGCATCAATTGCGCATTCTCTTCCCTGCTGAAATCTGTAAACGCCTCGTTACGGAATTCGCCGTCCATGATCGCTCCTGTCAGTTAATTGTGTTGGTGTTGATTGACCCCACGAATGTTATCACAACCCGCACGCGAAAACGCGGTCGGCTCGCATGCGTGCAAGCCGACCGCGTTTTCGCACGGTCTTAAATTGTCCGGCGGCGCATTTACATCTTCGCCATCTTCGCCAGCCTGCGCATCCTGCGTTTGACCATCTCGCGCTTGAGGACGGTCGTGTGGTCAATGAAGACGATGCCGTCGCAGTGGTCGGTTTCATGCAGCATGCAGCGCGCGGTTAAATCCATCCCGTCGAGTTCAAACGTCGCGCCCGACACGTCCTGCGCCCGCACGACGGCGCGCAAACTGCGCTTGACCGGGAAGAAGACGCCGGGAAACGAGAGACACCCCTCGTCGCCGTTCTGCTCGCCCTCGACGATGAGCACCTCCGGGTTAATCAACGCGACGCGCTGTTGCGGGTCGCGCCCGCCCGAACAATCCATCACGAACAGACGCCGCGACACGCCCACCTGCGGCGCGGCCAGCCCCACGCCCGAAGCCGCGTCCATCGTCTCGAACATGTCCGCGACCAACTTCCGCAACCCTTCGTCAAACACCGTCACCGGCTCGCCCGGCGTCTCCAGCACCGGGTTCGGGTAAGTCACGATCTCCAATAAAGCCATTAACTTCTTCGTCCTCTAATCAACGCAAATATTTTTGCCCCCGCGCGTTTCGCCACAGGCACGACCGGCACATAGATTTTACGGCAACTCTTGCCCCTGTGCCAAACTTAGGCCACTTCCCTGACTTTCAGTTCGAGACCATCAACGACGGGCAGCGGCAAACCCTTCGAGACGCGAAACAGCACCCACTCCTCCAACACTTCCGCCAACTCCGTGCGACAGTCTTCAAGCGTCTCGGCGTTGGCATAAACGCCGTCGAAGTTCGGAATGTCGCCGTAGTAGCTCCGGTCGTCGGTGAGAATTTCGTAATGCGCGTGCCGCAACGCGGCGTTGATGTAGTTAATGAGCATCTTCGATCTCCGCTCGTAGTCCATTGGTAGCAGCCAATTTCGCCATCCTTCGCCCTATTTACGGCTTTTCTTACTCGCCTGCCTTTTCGTCCTCTTTTTATATTCACGTTCAACAGTTTCAATGGCAAGAGCTATATACTTGGGAACAACTAATATTCCGCGTTCCCATCTAGCAACTGTATTTGGCTTCACGTCTAAAATTTCGGCAAGTCGCGCTTGAGTAAGACCAAGAGCGATACGCCTTTCTCTGAGTTCTCGACCTTCCATAATACGCATGCTAAGCCCCGCTGCGATTCTAGGTCAATACTTAAAGTATATAAGGGACATCTACGCTATACTTAAAGTACACAATTTAGTTGACAGCTTTCTATACTTAAAGTACCATTGCTTTGACAACTCGCAAAAACAAAAGGGCTTGAGAATGAGCGTCTACTTTCGACGGAAGTCGCTCACTCCAAGCCCTACACCAGCATATACCCTGAAAGGAAGCTACTGATGCGGAAAAATAATAGCACGCGCACGCCTCACACACGTCAACAACGAGAGCCGGATTTCGACGAACCGATGAGGCGTTGGTCAACCTTGCCCGTCAGTCAGGAGCGGGCGTCTGAGTTGGTGGACGCCTTCACACGCTACGACGACGGCGACATGATAGACGCCTTGATCCAGTTGATCTGCGGATTAGCGCCTCCGCCAAAACCTGACGAGCAGCAGGACTTGGACGAGCGAAGGCTGGCGGGAACGGCGGCGCTAAAGCGCGCCTTCACGTACACGAGGCGAGCGCATAATGAACTCGGCGCGTATGTCGTGGAATTGAAATGCGGCGAGTGGGAATAGCGCGTGTGGGCGTGGATGCGGAATCAAAGCTGCCAGAGGCGCAAAGTGTAGTCTGTTCCTTGAATGACGACGGCGGCGGCGTAGGCTTCGCCCACGTCGAGAGAGTGGAGCGACCAGCGCGTCAGTTCGCTTGGGTCGCCGCGCGTGCCGAGAAGCGCGGCGGGTTCGCCCGGTATGAGCGACACGTCAAACTCGTCGAGCGGGTGCGACAGCCCTTCGCCTCTGGCCTTGATGTACGCCTCTTTGCGCGTCCAGCAGTTGAAGAAAGCGTGCGTACGCGCCTCTGCGGGAAGCGTCTGCAACATGCACACCTCGCGGGCGGAGAAGAAGCGAGCGGCGATGTCGTCGCCGGCGAATTCGGCGCGCACCTGTTCGAGGTCAACGCCGACTTCGCGCCCGCGTGCGAAGGCGTAGAGGGCGAGTTCGTGAGAGTGTGAGAGGTTGAAACGCAAATCCTGCGTGCCGGATGCGCCTGCGAGCGAGGGCTTGCCGTATGCGCCATAAGTGAATTGGAGACTCTCTGGGGGGCGCGCGAGATAGAGGCCGAGTAGACGGCGGAGCAGGCCGCGCGCGGCGATGTAGTGGTCGCGGTCGCGGCGGAAGTGGTAGCGCGCGGCCTTCGCAGACTCGTCGGGGGCCAGGGTCGCTTGGAGCCTGTCGAGCGCATCCGGCGTCTGCACGAGAGACGCGCGCCAGAGATGAACCTCGCCGTCGGCGAGGGGCGTGTCGGCCGGCGGTGTGATCCACGTCTGCGTCATGCGAACCGGCTGAAACTATGCGCCGGGGCGACTGAACTTTCCCCGGCCGCAACAAATCCCGCGAGAGCGTATTTAACCTGAAGTGACTTCGCAATGTAGTTGAAAAAGTGGCCGCCGGGCAAGAGGCGGAAGTTTGAACGTCGAGGTGGTTTGCCGTGGCCGTCGAGGCGTCGGACAGAGGTTGCACAGGCCGAAGTCGGCATTTCATCTTTCAAGCGCCTTCGGATCGGTGTTAGCATCGTGTCAACTAAAATTGATACATGGGGAACGGATTAATAATCAATGGGTCAGACGAGTTCGGCAATCGAGGACGTAAAAGAGGCGGCGGACGAAGTTGCGGAGAAAGTTGGAAAGCACCCCTGGGTGGAGCGCCTCGCGCGTTTCGGTTATGCGGCGAAGGGCGTCGTCTATATCGTGGTGGGCGTGCTGGCGACGCAGACGGCGTTAGGGACGGGCGGCGAGACGACCGGCACGCAGGGCGCGATGCGTTCAATTGCGCGCCAGCCCTTCGGCATGGTGATGCTGGGCATCGTCGCCTTCGGCCTCGTCGCTTATGTCATCTGGCGCTGGGTGCAGGCGATCACGGACGCAGACGATAAGGGGACGAAGGCCAAAGGCATCGCCCTGCGTCTCGGCTACACCGGCAGCGGACTCGTCTATGCCGGTCTCGCCTACTCGGCTGGGCGCATCCTCTTCGGCGCGCGCGAGGACGGCAAGCCGAGCGCGGCGCAGTCCTGGACGGCGAGCGTGATGGAGTTCCCTTACGGCAACTGGCTGGTCGTCCTCGCCGGCCTCTCCGTGATGGGTTATGGTCTCTACCAGTGTTACAAGGGCTACACGGCGAAGTTTCGCAAGCGGCTGAAGACGGGCGAGATGAGCGAGCGCGGCATTCTCTGGGCGACGCGCAGCGGCCGCTTCGGCTTCATCGCGCGCGGCATCGTCTTCCTCATCGTCGGCGGCGTCCTCATCCAGGCCGCTTTGCACTACGACTCGTCGCAAGCGAAGGGACTGGACGGCGCGCTCCAACTCCTCATCCAACAATCCTACGGCAAATGGCTGCTCGGCACAGTCGCCCTCGGTCTCGTCGCCTACGGCCTCTACATGCTCGTCGAAGCCCGCTACCGCCGCATCGCAGGCTCTTGAAAAGTTATCTTTATGCTAATAAATATCGCGGCGGTGTCCGACGTTTAGTACCGTCACCAACTGCTGACTGTCGTCAATGTCGTAAATAACACGATAGACACCTATCCGTATACGCCAACCTCCGCGGCCGGTTAGTTTACGGCAACCTGTCGGTCTTGGATCGGAGGCAAGATGGCGGATAGCGTCTCGCACGCGCGGGTAGTGTTCGGCGGGAAGTTGCTCCAACTCTTTCAAAGCACGACGTAAGACTGAAACACGATAGGTCATCCACGCTTCTGCTCTATTTCGGCAATGGCTTCTTCAAATGGAATGGCTTCATCGCCTGAAGCTTTTGCTTCATCATAGGCGCGGATAGCGTCTAACTCTTCTAAATCTTCAAGCAGTTTCCGGTAGTCGGCAATATCGAGCACGACCCCAACGCGAGACCCATTTTCATCAACTATGAAATTCTCTTTAAACGCGCTCATCATAATTTATCCTCAGAGGCCAAGTATCATACCCGGATGCTACTAAATTTTTAACGCCGCTTCCATCATTAATACGCTCGCAACTGTGCAAGGTAGCCGTCGAAGTTGCGGCGCATCTCCGGGAGGCTGTCGCCGCCGAACTTTTCGCACATCGCGCGGGCGAGCACGAGCGCGACCATCGCTTCGCCGATGACGCCCGCCGCCGGGACGGCCGTTACATCGGAACGCTCGAAGGCGGCGGCCTCTTCATCTTTCGTGTCTATGTCCACGGAGCGAAGCGCGCGCCTGAGCGTCGAGATCGGTTTGAGATGGCCGCGCACGCGCAACTCTTCGCCGTTCGTGATGCCGCCTTCAAGGCCGCCGGCTCGGTTCGTCGGCCGCGTGAACTCGCGCGCTTCGCGGTCGTAATTGATCTCATCGTGTACCGCAGACCCGGCGAGCGCGCTCGCCTCCACGCCCGCGCCGACGGCGACGGCCTTTACCGCCGGAATAGACATTAAGCTTTGCGCCAGACGGCCGTCCAACTTCTCGTCCCAGGACGTGTGCGCGCCGAGTCCTGCGACGACGCCGCGCGCCACGACTTCAAAGATGCCGCCGAGCGTGTCGCCCTCGCGACGCTTCTCGTCAATCAACTCAACCATCCGCGCCTGCGCATCGGCGTCGCCGCAACGTAGCGGCGCGTCATCCGCGATGGCCGCAATCTCGTCCCACTTCAAATCGAGCGGCGCGGCGGGGACGCCGCCAAGTTGGACGACGTGGCTCAGAATCTCAACTTGAAACGCGGCGAGCAATCCCTTCGCCAGCGCGCCGACGCCGACGCGCGCCGCCGTCTCGCGCGCCGATGCGCGTTCGAGCACGTCGCGCAAATCCCGCGTGCCGTATTTCAAACCGCCCGCGAGGTCTGCGTGGCCGGGGCGCGGACGCTTCACCCGGCGCGATTTCTCCGGCGCGACATCACGCGCCTCGGCCGACATCACGTCCGTCCAGTTCTTCCAATCCTTATTCTCGATCATCAAAGCGACGGGCGAGCCGAGCGTCAGCCCGTGCCTGACGCCGCTCAAAATCTCCGCGCGATCCTGCTCGATCTTCATACGCCCGCCGCGCCCGTAGCCCCACTGCCGCCGCTCAAGTTCGCGGTTGATCAAATCGATCTCGACGGGGACGCCCGCAGGCAAACCCTCTACTATCGCGACGAGCGCGCGCCCATGAGACTCTCCGGCTGTGGTGAAACGAAACATAGAGACGGTAACAAGTGACAAGTGACAGGTGACAAGACAGTACAAGTTATAATCCTGTCACCTGTCACTTGTCACCTGTCACTTAAAGAAGTTCTTCCGCGAAAATGTTGCCGCGCCCGAGGATGCACGCGGGGTCGAAGGCGCGTTTGAGGGCGGCCATCTGGCGCAGGTGCTCGTCGCCGTAGAGCGTGCGCAGGTAGTCGCGTTTGATTTTCCCGACGCCGTGCTCGGCCGAAATCGTGCCGCCGACCCGGACGGCGCGCTCGATGAACTGGCCGTAAATCTCGCGTGCGGCGGCCGCCTGACGGGCGTCGCGCGGGAGTATGTTGACGTGGACGTGGTTGTCGCCGATGTGGCCGAAGATGACGTATTGCAGGCCGCTCGCGCACAAGGTCTCCTGATAGAAGCGGAGCATCGCGGCGAACGCCTCATCGGGGACGGCCATATCGGTTGAGACTTTGCGCTGCCCGTGGCGCGCAAGCCACTCGTTGACGAGCACGGGGAGCGCGTGGCGAAACTCGCGCAGGCGCGCCTGATCGCGTTCGTCAGTGGCGAACCAGGAAGCGTCGAGCGCGGCGTCGTGTCGTTCGAGCAGCGCGAGCCAGGCGTCCATGAGTTGCTCTTCCGTCGCGCCGGTCGTCTCCTGCTCAAAGAAGACCGCCCCTCGCGTGTCCGCCGGGATGCTCGGATATTTCTCACGCAGGAAGTTGAGCGCTTCGGCGTCGAAGAATTCAAGCGCGCGTGCGTCCAACTCGCCGTCATGAGATTCGGGATGTTCGGGACTGCCGGTATTTCCGGCGCGCGTGCGGAGCGATGCCGCGCGCGCGTCGCGTACGAAGGCGAGCAGTTTTTCCTCTTCCGTAAAGAAGACGACGCCGCTCAAGACCCCTGCCGGTTTCGGCAACAGCACGGCCTCGATTTCCACTACGACACCGAGCGTGCCCTCGCTCCCTATGAAGAGATCGAGTGCGTCCATCCCCGGCTCGACGTAATAACCGGCGGCGTGTTTTCGCGTCCGCGGCATTTGGTAGGCGGGCAGTTGCGCTTCAATGCTGCGACCCGCGCCGAGCGGAATCAACATTCGTCCCTCGCGGTCGGCGAAGACCTCGCCGCGCGCGAGCGAGAGCACGTCGCCCGTCGCGAGCGCAATCTTGAGACGGCGTATGTAAGGGCGCGTCGGGCCGTACTTGAAGGTGCGCGCGCCCGAAGCGTTCGTCACCACCGTGCCGCCCATGTAGCAACTCCACTCGGTCGGGTCGGGCGGGTACAACAGGCGTTGGCTCTCCACCGCGCGGCGAAAATCCGCGAGCGTCACGCCCGCCTCGACCGTGGCGTGCCCGCCGCCCGCATCCCCCGCCACGATCTCCCCAATGCGATTCAATTTGTCGGTCGCCAGCACGATGCCGCCGAACGGCACGCGCCCGCCCACGACGCCCGTGCCCGCGCCCGACACCGTGACCGCGATGCCCGCCGCCGAAGCCTCGCGCAACACCGACGCCGCTTCCTCAGCAGTCTCCGGAAACACGACGCGCGCCGCGTGCCCGCCCGCGAGGTTGCTCGCGTCCGCGAGATATGACTGCATCTCGTCAGGCTTCGACTTGCTCAACATAGGTTTTGAACGCGGAACGCGGAATGCGGAACGATGAACTGAAAGCGAGTTGCTTTTACTTCCGCGTTCATCGTTTGGCTCAGGTCATCGTCAGTTCGCGCTCGCGCAGGTACTTGATGCGGTCGCG
>DASVPS010000003.1:0-11393 GCA_036389555.1 Pyrinomonadaceae bacterium | reverse complement strand
ATCGGATAGGAAGTCGTCTCGTTTTTGTTGATGGCGACGAGGACTGTGTTGCCGTAGAACTTGCGCTCGTAGATATAGACGTCGTTGTTCATCCAACGCTGCTGGTTGGTGCCGTAGGCGATGGCCGGGTTGTTGCGGCGCAAGGTGGAGAGGCGGTTGATGAGCGTGTAGGCGGTGGTCGAGGTGTTGAAGGCGTTCATCATCGGGCGGTTGTAGGGGTCGCCGCCGCCGCTGGTGTCGTTGTGCAGGTATTGCTCCGTGCCGTAGTAGATGCAGGGCACGCCGCGCTGCGTGAGGATGAAGGCGAGCGATTGGTGGAGGCGGTTGTTGTTGTTCAGGAGCGAGAGGAAGCGCGTCATGTCGTGGTTGTCGATGAACGTGACGAGGTCTTCGTCCCAGGTGAAATTGGCGGCCTCGGCCGTGAGCACCGAGTCGATCTCGGAGAAGTTGGCGTTCGAGCCGAAGACGTTGCGGATGGCGGTGTTGAGCGGGAAGTCGAGCATGGAGATGCCGCTCTTGTTGGAGTACTTGTAGGAGTCTCGGTAGAGCGGGTCGGCGGTGCTCGTCTGATACCACTCGCCGAAGAGGAAGCTGTCGCCGTTTGCATAGATCGCGTTGGCGAGACTGTACTGCCAGCCCCAGGTGATGTGCTTGATGGCATCGATGCGGAAGCCATCCACGCCGTGTTGCTGGAAAAGTTGCGCGGTGGCTTTCATGTAAGCGTCAATCGTCACGTGCTCCTGATTGAGATCGGCGAGATTGAAGAGCGTGTAGTACTGCACCTGATAGCGGTCGTCCCAGTTGGAGATGTTGCCGTTGTGGTGGAAGTAGCCGTTGGTGTCGTTGGTGTAATTGCCGAGGAAGGTGCCGTTGTCGTAGAGCGCGCCGAACTCGCCTGCGTTGTCCTGCGTCGAGTGATTGGGCGCAAAGTCTACGATGACCTTGATGCCGTTTGCGTGCGCGGCCGTGACGAGGTTATCGAAGTCCGTCCAGGCGTTCGACGCGCTCCCCGAATGCTCCTCGATGCGTTTGAAGTCGCGCCCCTGATAGCCGTGGTAAGAGGCGGTCGGGTTGCCGTTGCCGTCCGGGATGTTGGCGTTCAGGTTATCGACGGGCGGCGAAATCCAGATGGCGGTGACGCCCATCCCGGCCAGATACGACATCTTCTGCTGGATGCCTTGCAGGTCGCCGCCCCAGTAGGCGCGCCAGTTCGTCCTTGTAGAGTCGTAGAGTCCCGCGCTTTGCGCCGGATTGTTGTTGGCGGAGTTACCGTCGAAGAAGCGATCCGTGATGATCTGATAGACGACTTCGCGCCGGAAATCCGCGGCGCGCGAAATGAAAGGCGAGAGAAAAAGGGCGACGAAGAGGAGCGCGCTAAAGACGACGCGACACGTTGATTTTTTCATAACCGACTCCTGTGGGATACCGGCGGGTGCGGAACTCGACCGGATGTGAGTTAAAGGAACAGAAGCGAGGACTAACGAATCGAACCGGAACGCTCGCGGATGATACAACAAAGGAGGGATGAGGGCGGAGGGATGAGGGCGGAGGGATGAGGGATGAAGAAAAGCCGTGAATCGTAAATCGTAAATAGAGAAGAACAGGATTTCTTCTATTTACGATTCACGATTCACGATTCACTTTTCTTCATTCATCCCTCATCCCTCATCCCTCATCCCTTCACTTCACCCACTCGTCGGCCACTTCCGTCTCTACTTTGACGGGGACGCGCGTGACGTATTCTTCGCCGGCTGCGCACATGGCCTCTTCCACCGCCCGCGCGATCTCTGTGGCATCGGCGGCGTCGGCCTCTACGACGATCTCGTCGTGCACGATGTTGACTAGCCGCGCCGTCGTCTCTTTCAAGCGGTCGTGCAGGAGCCGCAGGGCGCGCTTCAGGATGTCTGCGGACGCGCCCTGTATGGGCATGTTCTTGCCGTTGCGCTGCGCGAGCGAGGCCGCCTGCCGGTCTTCGGCGTCGAAGTTGAAGCGCGCCAGCCGCCCGGACATGGTGCGCGCCGTGCGCTCGCGCACCGCCCGCCGCGCCGCGTCTCTGAGCCACGTATCAAGCCCGCGATAAGTCTGGAAGTAGCGCGAGAGGATGCTCTCGGCCTCGGTCAGAGGGATGCCCGTCATCATGGAGAAACGCTGCGCGCCGATGCCATAGACAACGCCGAAGTTCAGCCGCTTGGCGAAATCGCGCTGCTCTCTCGTCACTTCATCGAGCGGCGTGTTGAAGACCTGCGCGGCCGTGACGCGGTGCAAATCTGCGCCCGAATTGAACGCATCGATGAAGCCTTTGTCTTCTGTGACGTGCGCAAGTATGCGCAACTCGATCTGCGAGTAATCCGCGATGACGAGTTTGCGCCCCTCCGGCGCGCGGAAGCAGCGGCGATACTCGACGGCGTGCGGCACCTGTTGCACGTTCGGGTTCGTACAGGCAAAGCGGCCGGTCGGCGCGCCGATCTGGTGGAAGTTGGCGTGGATGCGGCCGGTCTTGGGGTTGATCTCGTTGAGTATGTTTTCGCCGTAGCTTGTGAGCGCCTTCTGGACGGTGCGGTATTCGAGCAGCACCTTGATCACTTCGTGCTCGGCGGCGAGCGGTTGCAGCTTCCAGTTGCGCGTCGAGTTGGGCAGTTCGACGCCGGGGAGAACGCGCTTGAGGGCTTTGGTCAACTGGACGTGCGAGTCGAGGTTGATGTCGTTGCGCGTCGGCCCGAAGAAGGATTGTTGCTGAGACTCTTCGGCGAGCATCACCTGCAACTGTTCGGCGAGAATGGCGCGACGCTTTTCGACGATGGCTAACTGTTCGCGCCAGCGTTCCTTGTCGAGAAAAATCCCGGCCAGTTCGAGACAGGCGACCGGCAGCACGCACTGAAATTCGAGTTGCGCGACTTCGACGAGTTCGTCGCGCTTGAGCAGTTCGACGAGACGCTCACGCAAGGGGAGCATGAGGGCGGCGTCGCGCGCCGCGTATTCGAGTTGCGCCGGGGAGAGTTCGCCGCTCCAATCGCTGAGTTGTTCGGATTTGTCCACGGTCTCGTCGAGGTAGCGCGCAGCGACGGCGGCGAGCGAGTGGCGGTCTTCCGACTCGCCGGCCGAGACGAGTTGGCTTGCCAGCATCGTGTCGAAGAGGCCGCCGAGTTCCGTGTCGAATTGGTGCTTCGTCCACTTGGCGTCGAACTTCGCGTTGTGCGCCGTCTTGAAGGGGCGCGGGGCGGCGAGCAATTGGAGCAGGGGCGCGAGCGCGTCGCGGTCGGGCGTGCCGTCGGCGGCGCGGAAGCGGTCGAGGTCAACTACGTAGGCCGCACCACCCGGCGCGGCGAATTGCATGAGCCGCATGCGGCCGCGATAAGGATCGAGCGCAGTGGTTTCGGTGTCGAAGCCGATGGCGGCGTGCCCGGACAGTTCGGCCGCGGCCGCTGCGAGTTCCGTCCGGTCGTTGATGAAGCGATAGCTGGGTGAGTCCATTGGAAATTATGCTGCCGGAATAAATGCTCAGACGAATTTCGAGCGGCGGCGCGGGCAGGAGGAGTAGTGTTCGCTGCACACCCGGCGCGAAATAATGAACGCCCGAAATCGAATGCGGGGGCAGGGACTTGCGGCCTCTGCCCCCGCATTCGATTTCATCTGGACGAATAACCAAACCGTGATACAGACAACGATGGTCGGAAGTCAAGCCGGGGATGGCACAACCATGCGCGACGCATGCGGCCGGGGTTCACCCGGCGACTTAATCATCGCATGCTGCCGAGGCATCGGCCGCAACGCTGCCGCCGCCCGCTTCAACCTCCACGGCTGCCTCGCCCGCCGCCTCGGGCGTCGTCGTGGTTGTGATCGTGGTGGTAGTGGTGATGGGCGTCGCGGCCGGCGTGGCCGTGGTCGCCGCGATGACGGCCGGGGGGACATCGCCGTGCTCGTCGTCGGGCGGGACGTTCAGGCTTGCCGCTCCCAAGTCCAAATCTTCGGGGATGATGCGCAGCGCGCGGTCGTAATATTTCTGGCGGTCTGCCAGCCCGTTGTAACCGCCGTGCTATTCTGTATTATAATGCATAGCATGAAACCAATTGATGAAGCCAAGCATTACTTAGGGCGGCTGTGCTTGCGAGGCCACGATTACGGTGGGGGCAAAACTTTGCGTATATGCGGTAACGGCGGCTGTGTTCAATGCCACCGCGAAGTTTGTGAGAGGTATAAAAAACCGGAAGGGCAGCGCGGAGCGATAACGCAGGCGCGGATGGAATTGGTTGCCAAAGAACATCCGTTTGACACTACAAAATACAGGCTTGGTAGTCTTTGCAAGCGTAAGCATAGTTATCATGGAACAAGCTTTACGTTGCGACTCAAGTTGGATTATGTGTGTCCTGAGTGTCAGAAGATATGTGCCAGCGACTGGTATAAAACTGAAGCGGGCAAAACATCTCGAAGAAAGCACAAGCAGTCCGACAAAGGTAAGGCGAGCCGCCACAAGTACAAACACTCTGCAAAGGGCAAAGCTAGTGATAAGAGGTTTCAGCAATCGGAGCGCTATCGAGAAATGCAGGTAATTTATCAACACAAACGACGAGCATTGCGACGTGCGGCGCGCCACGTTCCGTACACAGCACAAGACAAGGCGCAGCGCTTCGCTGAGTTTGATAACTCTTGCGCTTACTGTGGTGCTGTTGTTGATAAGCTTCATGCTGATCATTTTATCCCTTTAATTCGTAAAGGGTCTGATAGCCTCTCTAATTTGCTGCCCGCTTGTAATAACTGTAACGCTCGCAAAAACCGTTTAGACCCTTTCATGTGGTATCCGAAACAGTCCTTTTTTTCAAAGGAACGTTGGCTGAAAATACTCACTGTGCTAGGAACGTCGGAACTAGCACCTTTTTAGCTAATTCGTAGTAAGCCATACGACTTTGTAAGCCATTGAGTCCGCCGTTGATCTTCTTCGTGATCGCCTTGAGGAGACGCTGGTCGGCGAGCGCATTCAGGCCGCGCGTATCCCAGAACCAACCGGCGGAGCGGAAGGCGTTCTCAGGCTTCGTAATGAGCGTGGGGTTGTTGATGAGGTCGAGGCCGAGCGCACGGCCTGCGGCGGCGTGATTCGCCCGCCCGGTGATCTGAATCGGCCCGTGGCCTTTGTACTTCACGCCGTCGCCGGGCTGCGTGTTGCCGAGGTCTTTGCGCCCCTCGTAAGCCTTGCCCGAAGCGATCTCCTCGAAGTAGCGAAGCTCGGCCGACTCGTGCGCGAGTTGCGCGAGGAAGGCAGAGGCGCGCAGGTAGTTGGCGATCTGGAATTCCTTCATGGCCGCGTTGATGAAAGGGAGATAGAGTTGACGTTTCAAGGCGGGCAGGTTCGGCATGATGTCGCGCAGCATGCCGTCGGTGATCTCATTGTCCATGGGGGTATTTAAGCTCCTGTTACAAGATGAAGGATCGCCGCCGGCGTGCGCGACAGTGTGTGCGCGCGCGGCGTAAAGCGCGCGCACTATATCACTATTTCGACGCCCCTCTCATCCCCTACGGTTCAGCGCGCGGGTGAAGCGGGCGCGACGGGTGCGCCGCCGGAGCGTATGGTCATGGCGAGGAGCAGCGCGGCCAGCGTGCCGATGCACGCGCTCACGGCGAAGGCCACACCCGCGCCGCGCCAACTCCACAGCGCGCCCATCAACAGCGACGCAGGCCAGACCGCCACGCTGAACGCCAGATTGTAGAAGCCGTAAGCCGTGCCGCGTTTGTCCGCGGGCACGAGGTCGGCGACGAGCGCTTTCTCCGCGCCTTCGACCAGACCGAAATAGATGCCGTAGATGAGAAAGAGCGCCCACATGCCCCCGACCGTCGAGATGAACGCGAAGCCGAGATAGACGGCGGCGTAAAAGAGCCAGCCCGTCACGATCAGGGCTTTGCGCCCCAGCCTGTCCGAGAGGTCGCCGCCGACGAGCGAACTCAAGACTTTCATCATGTGCAGCGCAGCCCACAGCAGCGGGATCGTCGCCGTCGAGATGCCCACCTCGCGCGCCCGCAGCAGGAGAAATGCGTCCGTAGAATTCGACAAGGTGAACAGCGCGAAGATGAGTAGAAAGCGTTTGAAGTTTCCGTCGAAACCGCGCAGCGAGCGACGCAGCGACGTGACGGGAACGATCACGGTCGGCTTTGCGTCGGCGACGGGCGCACGGTCAATGCTTTCGGCGCGCGGGGCGTCACGGCGTTCGGCGTCGCCCCGCGCGAGTTTAGCCTCCGTGCCTTTGTGCGTCTCGCGCAGGGCAAACGCGGCGACGAGCACGGCGGCGAGCGCCGGGACGGAGGCGGCCAGAAAGATCAGACGATACTCGCGAAGCGTCGGCGCGTTGTAGTTGCCCGCGATGAGCACGAGGAGCACGAAGCCGAGGAGCGGGCCGACGACCGCGCCGAAGTGATCCATCGCGCGATGAAAGCCGAAGGCGAGGCCGCGTTCGTGGGGCGCGGCCGAGTCGGCGATCATGGCGTCGCGCGGCGCGCTGCGGATGCCTTTGCCCACGCGGTCGGCGAAGCGCACGGCAAAGACCTGCGGCCAGCTCGTTGCGAATCCCAGCAGCGGGCGCACGATGCTCGCCAGCGCATAGCCGAAGACGACCGGGGCTTTGCGCCGCCCGCTGCGGTCGCTGAGATAACCGGCGAAGAGTTTGAGGAAACTGGAGACGGATTCCGCGCCGCCTTCGATCAAACCGATGATGGCCGGCGACGCACCGAGCGCGACCGAGAGAAAAACCGGCAGGAGCGGATAAATGATTTCGCTCGAAGCATCGTTCAGAAAGCTGACGAGACTGATGATGAGAACGTTTCGCGGGAGGCGTCGATAACGCCGGAAGAGGCCGGGCGTGCGTTCGTCGAGCGCCCCCATGCTGATCGAGGCATCAAACTCATCGGCGGCGTCGGTGTCGGTCTCGGCCATGGCGGGACGGCGGCGGGCAGAAGCGATCCGCGAATCAGCGATTTGTGCTGCGGCGCGTGTTGGCAGCCGGGCGGTTCGCGTTCGACGTCGAACTCCCGCCGCCCGCGAAGTTCCACCACACGAGCGCGGCGATGACAAGCAGCGCGACAAGTCCGACGAGCGCGAGTTTGACGAACACTTTGACCGTCCGCCACACCAGAAACAGCACGACGAGCGCGACGAGGATGGCGATGCCGATGATTCCGATAGTCGTCATAGTGAGCAGTAAGCAGCGAGCAGTGAACAGTAAACAGTGAGCGGTGAGCAGTGAGCAGTTTTAACTTGCTTCCACTGCTTACTGCTCACTGCTCACTTTCTTATAACTCGCGCGCACGACCGTCTTGATGTTGCCGCGAATGTTGAAGTCGCCTTCGAGTTCGACGCTTCTGGGAGCGCAGGCGCGCACGAAGTCTTCGAGGATGACGTTGACGACGTGCTCATGAAAAATTTTGACGTTGCGAAACGAGTTGATGTAGAGCTTGAGACTTTTCAGTTCGACGCAACGCTCGTCGGGCACGTAGGCGAGCCGGATATGAGCGAAGTCCGGGAAGTCTGAGAACGGGCAGATGGCCGTGAACTCCGGCATCTCGAAGCTGACGGTGATCTCGCGCCCGACGAATTCATAGGGGAACGTGTCGAGCGGGTAGAGGTTCATCTCTTCGCGCGGCGTCGGGCGAATTTCCAGACCCTGTTGATTGACGGGCGGCGCGGGCGTTTCGATGGCTGACATGACTTTCGATACTCCTTGAAACTGTTGACGAACGATGTTACCTGAGCCGCGCGGGAAAGCAAAAGGCGGAAGCCGGAGGGCATCGCCGCCCCGCGCTTCCGCCCCGCGCTTTGCGCGTGCGAGCTTTCGCACGCGGCTATCTGCTGTGATTCATGCCCTGTGAGTTGGTTGAGTCGGTTGACGGAAAATGAGGGGAACGTTTGAAACGTCCCCCTCAAGTGATTGACAGATGTTTACGCGCTCGCGGTGTTGGCGGAGCCGCCCGTGTCTGTGGCGCGTTCGAGGTTGCGGATGCGGTCGTGCGCCTCCTGCACCCCGGCGTACTGGCGTTCGATGATGGCGCGCACGTCCGCCGGGAGATTCTGGTCGGCGAGCGCGTCCTTGTAGTTTGAGACGGCGGAGTCTTCGCCGCGTTCGCATTCGGCGAGCACGGCCGTTTCGTCCTCGCCCGTCACGGCCGACTTGATATTGATCCAGCCGCGATGCAGTGTGGCCGCGATGCTGCCCGCCTGTTCCGGGTCGCCGCCGAGCCTGCGAACCTCGTTCTGCAACTCGCCGGCAAACTGCGCGCGCTGCTGCGAGTATTGATAAAAGAGCGACTTGAACTCGCTTCGCTTGACGCCTTCGGCGGCGGTCTGGAAACCGTTCTGGCCGTCCTTGCAGGTTTCGATCAAGTTATTGAGTACGGAGATCACATTATCGTTGTCAGCCATTTTCATTTCTCCTTGTTTGCAGCTTAGCGGCACGGCGTCCGGTTAGAGATGAACGCGCGCCCGGCCGCTATCATTTCACTAATAACCGGCGCGTGTGCCCGTCCACGTCTGCGCCGGGTCGCGGTTCGCGCCGGAGTCGAAAAATTTGACGAGCAGGAGTCCGGCGATGAAACCGCCGATGTGTGCGGCGTAGGCCACGCCGCCGCCCTCTTGCGAACCCTGCCCCAACATGCCGAGGCCGTTGATCAACTGGAAGACGAACCAGATGCCGATGGCGACGAACGCAGGGACAGTGCGCACCATAAAACTGAATATGATGACATGGACGTTGCGCGTCGGGTGCAGCAGCAGGTAGCCGCCAAGCACGCCTGAGATCGCGCCCGATGCGCCGAGGCTCGGAATGAGCGGGTTCTGCCCGAACGCCGTCGTGGAAAAGACGTGCGCGAGCGACGCGATGAGGCCGCACAGCAGGTAGAAGATCAGATACTTCACCTTCCCCATGCGGTGTTCGAGGTTGTCGCCGAAAATCCAGAGGAAGAGCATGTTACCGAACAGGTGCGCCAGTCCCCCGTGCATGAACATCGAGGTCAGAAGCGTCAGGTAGACGCTGCCCGGCGTCTCTTGCAGCCCCGGCATACGCATGCGCTCGCCGGTGATGGGCTCCACCACGACGCGATCCGGCGTCACCACGTCGCGCCCGCTGGTGATCTCGGCCGGGACGGTTGACCACGCATAGGTGAAGCTGTTGTCGCCACCGAACCCTTGAAAGAGGACGAAGACGAGGATGTTCGCCGCGATCAGAAGATAGTTTATGACGGGCGTCGTGTGCCGGTCGGAGTTGTCATCGCCAATGGGAAACATAATCGTTTAAACCTCGGCTCAAATTGCAAAGCATCTAAAGAGGAATTTCCGCCGCCGCCGTCGTCCGGCCGCCCCGCCCGAACGCTTCCCGCCGCTCGATGTTAATGAACGCGCGCATCTTCACGCGATAATGTTGCAAAGCCTATACGAGAAGTTAAGGAATATTCCCTTGCATCTCACGTTCCTGACGCGCCGCACGCGAACGCCGTCGGCCGCACGTGCCCGTTTCCCAGCCAAAAACGGCGAAGCTGTTGCGAACTAAGCGGGCGAGCTTTTCACGTCCAGCATCGTTCTCATACATCTGCGGCGCACGCTTTCACTCCGCCGCGCGCCGCGTTCGGCGCGTGGTTCTGTTCTTGACCCGGGGCTTTTCAAGGCGGGCATCGAATGCGGGCGAGTGCAAAAAAGCATTCACCACCAGAGACACGAAGTAAGGGATGAGGGCGGAGGGATGAGGGATGAATAATTTAAGAATTGAATCATTGATCCATTTCTTCATTGAATCAATGAATTGATGAATCAATGATTCAATTCTTCTTCATCCCTCACCCTTCATCCCTGAAGATGACAACTCGCTTTAGTCGATCACGTCGCGGCTTGTCGGGCCGCCCGCGACGATGCCGCGTCGTTCGAGTTCGGGGATGTGCGGCTGCAAAAGTTCGTAGCCTTCCGAGCGCGCGACGTAGGTGGCCGCCGTGATGTCGCCCGCGACGTTCAGGGTCGTGCGGCACATGTCGAGTATGCGATCCACGCCGAGGATGATGGCGATGAGCGCAGGGTTGATGCCGTAGGTGACGAGCATGACGATGATAAAGGGGATCGAGCCGGAAGGGACGCCCGCCGTGCCGATGCCGCCGAGGATGGCGAAGTAGGCGATGCCGAGTTGCTGGCCGATGGTCAGGTCAATTCCTGCGAGTTGGGCGAGGAAGAGCACTGTGACGCCTTCGTAGAGAGCCGTCCCGTTCTGGTTGGCCGTCGCGCCCACGGTCAGGACGAAGCTGTTGATCTCGCGCGGCACGCCCAGGTTTTCCTCCGAGACGCGCAGGGCGGTGGGGAGCGTCGCGTTTGATGAAGAGGTGGAGAAGGCCGTCAGCATGACGGTCTTGATGCGGCGAAAGAATTCGAGCGGGTTGATGCGCGAGAGAAAATAGACGGAGAGCGAATAGACGCCGAACATGTGTATGGCGAGGCCGGCGAGCACGGTCAGGACGAACCAGCCGAGCGCCTGCAAGAGATCGAGACCGAAGCGCGCCGTGTTGTTGAAGAGCAGGCAGGCCACTGCGAACGGCGCGATCTTCATGATGATGTCGATGATCTTCGCGGAGATTTCAAAGAGCGCCTGCAAGCCTTGCAGGAGCGGCGCGCTGACGTTCTCCGGGATGAGCGTGGCGGCGATGCCGAGCAGGACGGCGAAGAACATCAGGTGGAGCATGTTCGGCGTGTCGGTCTGCCGCTCCTCGCCCGCGATGATGCCGGCGACGGCCGCCACCGGGTTCGATGGCACAATCGTCTTCACCACCTGCATCAGAGGCGAATCGGTCGTCGCCGCCTTCGTCGCGTCGGCGACGCGCTTCGAGGCGTCCGTGCCGTAGCGCGCTTCGAGTCCGGCCTTCGTCTCGGCGTCGATGCGCTCGCCGGGGCGGATCGTGTTGGCGAGCGTCAGGCCGATGACCACCGAGATGCCGGAGATGATGAGCACGTAGGCGAAAGACTTCAACCCGACGCGACCGAGTTTGCGGATGTCGCCGATGCCGGCGACGCCGACGACGAGCGACGAGAAGACGAGCGGGATGACCACCATCAGCAGCAGCCGTAGGAAGAGCGTCCCAATCGGCTCGGTGACGTGGCGCACCGCCCACGCGACGCCCGGATGATCGCCGCCGAACGCGCGGTTCACCACGACGCCCGCCACCACGCCCACGACCAATCCGATCAGAATGCGCGTGTGCAGCGGTATTCCTTTGGGGCGATCCGGCGTCGTGTCCTTGAGGTCGGTCGTCGCCTCGCGCTCGTAAGCGTCCGAGCGAACTTTCGGCGTCGTCACATCTTCATCTCGTCTGTCGTCAGCCATTTTTTCTCCTCGTGAATCGTGAATCGTAAATCGTGAATAGAGAAGAACTGGTTTTATCTATTC
>DASVPS010000002.1:0-9981 GCA_036389555.1 Pyrinomonadaceae bacterium | reverse complement strand
CTCTTCCAGAGCGCGTCTGAAAAATCTCTGGCGATGTCGGTTGAAAATCTTCACACTGCACCCCGGTCGGTTACTTGCGGGGGCGAGTAGCTTCGCAAGGTAATGCGCCTGATATTCCGGGCGACCTCATTGCCTCTATTTGTTAATGCGCAGACGGGGCGCAACTTCCCTCAGCTCTATGAACTTTTTTTTCGGTGCGTTGAATTGCCTCGAAAGAGCAGGCGTCGATACCTGCTCTTGAGCGCTCTGTGGCGAGAATTGCCTGTGAGCTATCATTCGCCCTATAGCTCAGCCCACACCGCAATGCTGCGAGAGGTTTCACACTGCGGAGCAAACGCTCGAAGGTCTTGAAGCGGTAAATAGATCAGGAAAGGGCAAGTTGAAAGGTTTGTCGGAAGCGATGCACGGAGACAGGCAAAGTTCATTGCTTCGCGGTTCCGGATAGCCGCCTGCGTCGGTGAATGCTTCCCATCTCTACACTTTATTCAACCTTTTATCCCGGCCGGGCGTCTAAATCATCGGACTATCGCAAAGTCGGAAAAATCGTCACGATCCGAAGGCATTTAGGTAAACATCGAATTCTCGTAAGGCAAGGCTATGAAAATTTTTACGAACAGGTCTCTTAATTCCGTCGCCACGCTCGTTCTGCGCCGCGCGACGGCCATTTCGCTCGCGTTCGCACTCGTCGCCGGCTCGTTCGCGGCGTTCCAGCCCGGCGTGGCTTTCGCGCAAAAGAAGGCCGCGGCGGCGGCAAAGGCCGCACGTCTGAGCGACGAGCAGCGCATCTTGCACGTGCTCAATCGCCTCGGTTTCGGCGCGCGCCCCGGCGACGTGGAGCGCGTCCGCAAACTCGGCCTCGAAAATTACATCGAGCAGCAACTCGCCCCCGAACGGATCGAGGATGCGGCGGCGGAAGCGAAACTGCGCAATCTTCCGTCCTATTGGATGACGACTGCGGAGCTTTACCGCAAGTACCCGCAGCCGGGTCAACTGTTGCGCGCCTTGCAGCGGCAGGGGCGTCTGCCCGCAGACCTCGCAGAGTTGCGCGAGAACCGCACGAAGGGCGCGAACGAGGCGTCGAAGCCTCCTGCGCCGGGCGCGCAGACGGACGCCGCCGCGGGCGCGATGTCGAATGATGCGGAGGCGGCGATGAAGGCGGGCGAGACGGGCGCGGCTCCGAACGGTGGCGCGCGCGAGGGTTATCGTCAGGCTATACAGGCATACTATAGGGAGAACAATCTGCTGCAACCGGCGCGCATCACGGCTGAGTTGCAATCGTCGCGCATCCTGCGCGCGACTTACAGCGAGCGGCAGTTGCAGGAAGTTCTCGTTGATTTCTGGACGAATCACTTCAACGTCTACGCCAACAAGGGCGCGGATCGCTGGCTTCTGGTTTCCTACGACCGCGACACGATTCGCCCGCACACGCTCGGCAAGTTCAAAGATTTACTGCTGGCGACGGCGCAAAGTCCCGCGATGCTTTTTTACCTCGACAACTTTCAGAGCGTCAGCCCGAAGGCCGGGCAGGGCGCGGCTCGCATGCGCCCGCGCGTCAAGCGTTTCTTCGAGACGCTCACCAACCCGCAGATGAGCGGCGAGGGACGCATGGACGAGGGCGCGCAGCCCCGACGCGGCCGTATGAATCGCAGGCGGCAGTTGCAGCGCGCGGGAGGGGCGAACGCACAGGGCGCGCCGGAGATGCCCGCTGCCAAGCAGGAGCAGATGCCCGCCGGACAAGCGCAGACGCCGCCCGCGCCGCCGCCGCAGCCCAGACGCATGCGTCGCGGCATCAACGAAAACTACGCGCGCGAGTTGATGGAACTGCACACGCTCGGCGTCGAGGGCGGCTATACGCAGAAGGACGTGCAGGAAGTGGCGCGCTGCTTCACCGGCTGGACGATCTTCGACCCGCGCGGGCAGGGTAGCGCCGCAGGCTTAACGAACCCGGAACGCGCCGGGACGTTCTTCTTCAACCCGCGCCTGCACGACGACGGCGAGAAGACGGTGCTCGGTCACAAGATTCCCGCGGGCGGCGGTATCAACGACGGCCTGTTGGTCTTGGACATACTCTCGAAGCATCCTTCGACGGCGAAGTTCATCGCGACGAAACTCGCGCGCCGCTTCGTCGCGGATAATCCTTCGCCCGCCTTGGTCGAACGCATCGCTGCGGCCTACACGAAGTCCGACGGCGACATCCGCACGACCCTGCGCGCGCTGTTCGCGTCGCCCGAATTCAACGCGCCGGAGAATTACCGCGCGAAGATCAAGACGCCTTTTGAACTCGCCATCAGCGCCGTGCGCTCGCTCGGCGGCGAGACGACGGGCGCGCCCGCGCTGCATCAATGGATCGCGCGCATGGGCGAGCCGCTCTATCAATATCAAGCGCCGACGGGATACCCCGACACGGCCGAGCACTGGGTCAACACGGGCGCGCTGCTCGAACGCATGAACTTCGCGCTCGCCCTCGTCGCGGGTCGCATCAACGGCACGCGCGTAGACCTCTCGCGTTTCAAGGGCGCGGACGGCACGGGCGCGGACAAGTCGCGCCTTATAGAGCAATTCGCCGCCATCATCTTGCAGGGCGACATGTCCGAACGGACGAAAGCCGCCCTGTTGAAACAGTTGAACGAAGCGGCGACGCCGACGACGGCGGCGGCCGCGACGACGAACAACGCCAATCCGACGCCCGCGACGGCGCGCGCGACGAACAACGAAGACGACGCGATGATGCCGCGCGGCGGTGGCGATCGTCGAGGCGGCGCGCGACGCGAGATGCTGGCTGTCAATGCTCCGATAACGGAAACGGCACGCATCGCCGCGCTGATTCTCGGCTCGCCGGAGTTTCAAAGACAGTAAAAAGCCGTGAATCGTAAATCGTGAATCGTAAATAGAAAAACCCGGTCTTCTCTATTCACGATTTACGATTCACGATTTACGAATTCAAGAGGTGTAAGGATGAATCGCAGATTCTTTTTGAAGTCGGGTGGGATTGCGCTGGCGAGCGTCGGGTTGGTTGGCGCGTCGCCGTCGTTTTTGCAGCGCGTGGTGGCGGCGCAGGGGTTGAAGGCGAACACGGGCGGGCGTCGTAAAACTCTGATCGCCATCTTTCAGCGCGGCGCGGTTGACGGCCTCAACATGGTGGTGCCGCACGGCGAGAAAAATTATTACGCGATGCGCCCCTCAATTGCCGTGGCGCAGCCGGGCAAGGGCGCTACGGCGGCGGGCGAATCGGCCATAGACCTCGACGGTTTCTTCGGCCTGCATCCGGCGCTCGCCGAGTTCAAGCCGATGTGGGACGCGAAGCGTCTCGCCATCGTCCACGCCGCCGGGTCGCCCGACAACACGCGCTCGCACTTCGACGCGCAGGATTACATGGAAGCGGGCACGCCCGGCGTCAAGTCCACGCCCGACGGCTGGCTCAATCGTTACTTGCAGGCGCGCCTCGATCCGAAGGCTTCGCCGTTTCGAGGCGTTGCGATGACGCAGAATTTGCCGCGCGCGATGCAGGGACGCGCGCCCGCGCTCGCCATCTCCAACCTCGCGGACTTCTCGATCCGCGCCGGGCAGTCTTCGCAGACCGTGCAGGGCGGCTTTGAGGACATCTACGAACAGGCGGCGGGCGACGCCCTTCAAGGCACAGGCCGGGAGACCTTTGAGGCCATAGCCTTTTTGAAGCAGGTCAACCCGGCGCAGTACAAACCTGAGAACGGCGCGCAGTATCCGCGCACGCAGTTCGGCAACGCACTCTTGCAGATCGCCCAACTCGTCAAGGCGGGCGTCGGCCTCGAAGTCGCCTTCACGGACGTGGGCGGCTGGGACACGCACGTCAACGAGGGCGGCGCGCGCGGCCAACTCGCCGCGCGCCTGACGGAGTTCGGGAACGGCATTGCCGCGCTCTACACAGACCTCGGCGCGCGCATGGACGACGTGTTGATTCTCTCTATGTCGGAGTTCGGGCGCACCGTGCGCGAGAACGGCAACCGCGGCACGGATCACGGCCACGCCAACGCCATGTTCATCATCGGCGGCGCGACGCGCGGCGGCAAAGTTTACGGCCAGTGGCCGGGACTCGACGCCGACAAACTCTACGACGGCCGCGACCTCGCCTTGACCACAGACTTCCGCGATGTGTTCGGCGAAGTCGCGCAGAAGCATCTCGGCAGCGCAGACCTGAAGCGAGTCTTCCCCGGCTACGCTGCAAACGCGGCGAAGTTTCGCGGCGTGCTCGGCTGAGAAAAGGGATGAGGGCGGAGGGATGAGGGATGAATTAAGACAAGTGAATGGTGAATCGTGAATGGTGAATAGAGAAAACCCGTCTTCTTCTATTTACGATTCACGATTTACGATTCACGGCTTTTCTTCATCCCTCATCCCTCATCCCTCATCCCTTGATTTGCGCCCACGCGATGCCGTCCGGCGCTTTGCCCGTCTCGACCTTGCCGACCACTTCCAGTTTTTCCAGATCGACGGCGGCCACGCTGTTCGTCTCCTGCAAGGCGACGTAGGCGCGTTTGCTGTCGGCCGCGACGGCGACGCCGACCGTCCCGCCTGCGATCTTAATGCGCCCCGTCTCTTTGCGCGTCGCGGCGTCGAAGATGATGAGTTCGCCGCCCACCGGGTCTGGGATGAGCACGCGCTTACCGTCGGGCGTGAAGGCGACGCGGAAGGGAAGTTGGGAAAACTTCGCGAGCGTCTCCACCACTTTGTTGGTTGCCGTGTCGATGACGGAGACCGTGCCGTCGGTGCGATTGGCCGCCCACACCTCGCGCCCGTCGGGCGAGATGCCTATGCCTTCGGGCGTCTTGCCGACGGCGATCTGCGTGATGTTCGGCGGCGTCGGCCCTCCGCCCACGTTGAGCGCCGTGACGGTGTTCGAGAGCATGTTGGCGGTGTAAATTTTCTTTGCGTCGGGCGTGATGACGAGCATGTGCGACACGCTCTCGCCCGTGCCCATCAGCCAGTCCACTTTGTCTGTCGCCGGGTCGTAGCGCGCGACGGCGCGATTGGCCTCCGCCGTGAAATAGATTTTTCCGCCCGCCTCTACGATGCCGTGCGGGCGTCGGAGCGCGCCGAGGTCTATGCGTTTCGTCTCCCTGCGCGCCGCGATGTCTATGACCGAGAGCGAACTGCCGATGACGGCTTGCGTGCCGTAGTTGCCGACGTAAGCCGTGCGCCCATCGGCCGACGCGACGACCTCGTGCGGCCCTTCGCCGACCGGCACACGCGCCACCACCTTCAACGCCGACGGGTCAACGATGGCGAGCGTGTTGTCGGCCTTGTTGAGCACGAGCAACACGGCCTCGCCCGCAGGCGCGCTCACCGTCGCCGCGGGGGTTTGCGCCGTCTGCGCGCCGGTCAGTTGAGATAGAGAGAGCGCGGCGAACGTCACCAGCACCAAGAGCGCGACACACTTCGAGCGGAAGTCCATTTTCATGGATCGGATTCTCCATTCTTTCGGTTCAAAATCGAGGACGAAACTTGCGAGCATCTGCGGCAGGTTAATACGTCACAGCGCGCTGTGGGTTTCGCCGCGCGTGTAAATTTTGAGAGGTGCCGGAGTTGAGCTTTAAGAAAGCTGCCGGCCTCAAGTTGCCAACGACGTTTCAGGTTGTCTCTCGCGCCGCAAGATCAAGTAAGCCAGTAGCGCGCCGATGAGTATGCCGGCGAAGTCCCATTGCAGATCGTTCGGCGCGTCGTGTTTGCTCCAGATGCGCTGGCCGCCGAAGTAGCGTTCGTCCCAGAGTTCGATGACCTCGTAGAAGGCCGAGAGGCTGAAGAAGAGGGCGACGGCGAAGAAGATGGAGAGACCGAGCGGAAGCGGATGGCCGAAACGCCTGAGCGTCGCCGACAGGAGCCACACGATGAGCGGCATCGTCAAAGTCTGCACCGCCAGATGCGCGAACTCGTCGTACATGAAAGAGCCGAAGACGGCGTGCCCATACATCGAGAAGAAGTTGCCGAGCGCGTCCACCTGAAGCGCCGCGAAGACGAGCAGCAACAGCACGGGCGGCAGCAAAATTTTGTAGCGCGCCCGCGCGTAAAAATAGACCGCCGCGAGCCATGCGCCGCCTATGAGCGTGCAGGTGGCAAGCGGCAGATAACACATCTTGAGCAGGAAGGCCGCGCCCCCGATGATGAGCGCGGCGATGATGGGAAGTTCCAGACGTTTGAGCCATGCGTTCATGTCATGCTCCTTCGCGTTGTCGTCGGGCGAGGGCGGCATCGTCGTCGTCGCCGGAGGCCGTTAATTCGCCGCCGTCGCACCGTGCCGCGCCGCCCGAATTTGTTACTCCCGCACAGAACGTCCGGGGGCGACGCTTGATGCGCGAAATTTTCGGGGAAAGATTTCTCAATCGCAAATTGCCGGCGGCGCGTGCGCGGAAGCACGTGGGCGCGGCGACTGCGGCTTCGCCGCCGTGCGGGCGCGCCTCAGTTGTCAGTCAGCAGCGAGGCGATGTTGTTCGGGTCGTTGATCTCGACGGGCAGGCGTTTGCTCACCTCCCTGAACAGTGTCGCCGATCTTCTGTAAGAGGTGAGCGGGACGCTGACGGGGAAGCGCCTCCCGTCCGCGCGCAACGCGAGTTCGACGGTGCCCTTGAAGCGGTTGATGCTCGCGCCGCGCACAGTGTCCCACGGGACGAAGCGCCGCCCGCCGAAGCCGAGTGTGACGACGCCGGCCTCGTAGAAGGATATGCGGTAGACGGCGGTGGTGTAGTAGAGGAGGAGCACGACGCACGCGCAGGTGACGGCCGACGTGGCGAGCCACCCGAAGACGTCTCCGAGCGAACTTGGGTCGCGCAGTTGCCGGTAGACGTTCACCACGGCGACCGTCCCGAAGACGAGGGTGAAGACGACGGAGAGCCCGATCATAAAAATGGCGAAGCCCCTGTGCGGCTCGAAGTTCATGTCCTCGATTTTCATGCGACGCGACCCGCGTTCCCCTCAGGCTGTGAAAGGCGCGACCATTTTTCACGCCCGCGCGTTGTCCGTCAATCCCGGCTCGCATAAGATGAGTTTGAGACTGACGTGAGATGAGTTTGAGACTGACGTGGCCGACTCGTTCCGACCGACGATCCTGCGCTACGACTCGCTGCCTTCGACCAACACGGAGGCGGCGAGTCAGGCGGCGCGCGGCGCAGCAGAAGGCTTGTGCGTCGTGGCGCGCGAGCAGACGCGCGGCCGCGGCCGGCAGGAGCGCGTCTGGGCGTCGCCGCCCGATGCGGGTCTCTATTTCAGCATCGTGCTGCGCCCGCGCCTGCGTTTGGAGGTGTGGCCGCTCCTGACTCTCATGGCCGCGCTCGCCGTGCGCGACGCGCTCTACGAGGCGTGCGCGCTTGAGACAGACATCAAGTGGCCGAACGACATCCTCGCCGGAGAGCGAAAACTCTGCGGCATCCTCGCCGAAACCGTCGAGACTAAGATTGGGCGCGCCTGCATCCTCGGCATCGGCATCAACTTGACGGAGCGCGCATACCCTGAAGAGTTGCGTGCGCAGGCCACGTCGGTCGAAGGCGCGACGGGCGCGCGCGTCGAAGTTGAACCTGTCCTCGCCGCGCTCGTACGCCACCTCGCCGGCCGCTACGCGCAACTGCACGCGCCCGAAGGCGGGGCGGAAATCATTCGTGATTGGTCGGCCAACTCTTCGTACGCCGCGGGCAGGCGCGTGCGCGTCCACACCGCGACGGAAGTGTTCAAGGGCACGACGCGCGGCCTCGAACCGGACGGCGCGTTGCGTGTCGAAACGGCGACGGGCGAGGTCAAGCGCGTGCGCGCGGGCGACGTTCAAGGGCTGCGCGCGGAAACGATAAATGCGAAATGATGAATGATGAATGAGAAGTCAGAAAACAGAAGTCAGAAAACAGAAGTCAGAAAACAGAAGTCAGAAAACAGAAGTCAGAATAAAGCGCGCAGGGGTGCTCGCCCCGGCTTCTGACTCCTGTTTTCTGTTTTCTGTCTTCTGCTTTTTATTTCCCGTCGGAAGTTTCTATGGCGAGAATTAAAGGAGTCGAACCGGAAGCGGCCGAAGGTTTCGTCGGGCGCGTGTTTGAGGCACAGGCGAAGAAGTGGGGCGCGCCGCTCCTCAATCATCTGCTCTACGCGCGACGCCCGACGATCTTTCGCGGCGTGCGCGCGATGTGGGGCGGCATCAGCGAGTCTGGATTGATTGACGGGAAACTGCAAGCCCTCGTTAACCGCCGCGTCGCTGCACTCAACGGCTGCGAGTTTTGACAGGACATCAACGCTGCGGTCGGCAGCGAACTAGGCATCCCCGGCGAAAAGATTCTCGCCCTCGCGGATTATGCCGCCAGCCCGCACTACACCGAGCGCGAGCGCACAGCGCTTCGCTACGCCGACGCGATGACCATCACCGGCCACGAAGTTTCGGACGAACTCTTCGCGCGCCTACGCGAGTTTTACGACGACGATGCGCTCGTCGAACTGACCGCCATCATCGCCTGGGAGAATGCGTCCAGCAAATTCAACCGCGCGCTGCGCGTCCCGTCACAAGGACTTTGGAAGAATGCGGAATGCGGAATGCGGAATGCGGATTGAAAGACAAGAAGCGTCGCTATCGTTTCTTGGTCTTCTTAATCCGCATTCGGCAATCCTAAATCGTCAATATGAAAATCGTGCTCTCCACGTTCGGCTCGTTTGGCGACGTACACCCTTACATCGCGCTGGCGCTTGAGTTGAAGGCACGCGGGCATCATCCGGTTATCGCCACGTCGGAGATGTATCGCGAGAAGACCGATGCGCTCGGCCTCGAACTTCATCCGGTGCGTCCCGTCATGCCTTCTTACGACGAGCCGGATGAGGTCAGCCGCATGCTCGAAAAACTGATGAACCCGCGCACGGGAACGGAGGAAGTGTTCAATACACTGATCGTCCCGCACCTGCGCGACACCTACGAAGACTTGAGCGCGGCGGTGCGCGGCGCTGACCTGCTGGTGACGCATCCGCTCTCGATCCCGGGGCCGCTCGTTGTGGAGCAGACGGGCATTCGTTGGGTGTCGAGCGTGCTCGCCCCGGGATCGATGCTCTCGATTTACGACCCGCCCGTGCCGCCGCAGTTCCCCGCGCTGCACGGCCTGATGACGCTCCACCCGGTCGTCAGTCGCGCGATGATGCGCCTCGGCAAGTGGAAGTGGCGCGCGATGTGGGAGGCGGTGAACCGTCTGCGCGCCGACGTGGGACTCGCGCCGTCGGGCGCGCACCCGCTCTTCGAGGGGCAGCATTCGCCGACGCTCGTGCTCGCGCTCTTCTCGCGCGTCATGGCCGACCCGCAACCCGACTGGCCGCCCCACACGCGCATCACGGGCTTCCCCTTCTATGACCGCCGCGACCGCGCAGGCGACGACGCCGACGAAGCGGCCGGCGGCCTCGCGCCCGAACTCAAACGCTTTCTCGACGCCGGAGAGCCGCCCATCATCTTCACGCTCGGCTCATCGGCCATCTGGGTGGCGAAAGATTTCTACCGCGAGTCGATCAAAGCGGCGCGCGCGCTCGGCCGCCGCGCGCTGCTGCTCACCGGCCACGAACGCAATCGCCCGGCCGAACCTCTGCCCGAAGGCATCTTTGCGTTCGAGTATGCGCCTTACGGCGAAGTGTTGCCGCGCGCGTCGGCCGTCGTGCATCAGGGCGGCGTCGGCACGACGGGACAAACCCTGCGCTCAGGACGCCCGGCGCTCGTCGTCCCCTTCAGCCACGATCAATTCGACAACGGCGCGCGCGCCGCGCGACTCGGTTGCGGCCGCATGCTCCCGCGCGGGCGATACGACGCCGCGAGCGCGACCCGCGAGTTGCGTGCTATCTTGACCGGCGAAAGTTATAAGACTAACGCGACGGAGATCGGTCGCCGCGTGCAGGCTGAAAACGGCACACGCGCCGCCTGCGACGCGATAGAGGAAGTTTTAGAGGGGAGAGGGTAGGTCGGTCGTCACTTTATGCTTCTAGTCATCGACGTAGGAAACACGAATACTT
>DASVPS010000001.1:0-14639 GCA_036389555.1 Pyrinomonadaceae bacterium | reverse complement strand
CTCCGCGCCCCCGTCTTCGAGCGCACGCAACTTGTTAATCGTGCGGCGTGTCTCATCCGCCTCCTCGTTCGCAGCCAGCCATTCTTCCCAACGCTCGCGCAATGGCACTTCCGTGTCGCCGGTTAAAACAACTCTGGCATGCGTCGCTAATAGATGCTCTGCAAGCGCGAGATCAATATCGCTGAGTCCGCCCGTCAGCATGTAAACTCCTTTTTCACGCAGGCGCGGCGATTGTGCATTTCGGTTTTTCGACGTGGCCGGAGGAAGCGGCTCGAAAATTTGCACCCAACGGTGCGCGCCTCGATAGGCGACGACCGCGTCGTCAGATTCGGCAACCATCTCGGCCAGCAATTTTTCCGCCAGACTCGCTTCCGGCTGGCTGCTGTTCGCGGGCAGCACAATATCCACACTACGACACGACAGGTTCGGATATTCCAACGGAATCACTTTGCATAAACCGAGCACCGTCGCCTTCTCAGGCTCCAATGTCTCTTCACCTGTGAGCGGCTGCATGTTGTTGGTCACGACGACGATTTCAAGCGGCGCATCCGTGCCATATTCACCAAGCGACTGCGCGAGAAGCATCAAGCTGTCGAAACCCCGCGCCAAAGATTCATCGAGCGCCTCAAACGGCGGCGCGGATGCCTCATTCGGCGTCACGCCCCAGAGGTGCAAAAACTTTTCGGGCGACTTCCCTTCTGCGCGCAGTTCTTTCAGGAGCGATTCGTAATCCGCACGGCGTCGAGGGTTGATTTCATAAACCCGACTTTCGGGACGATGGAAATGCGTGCCCTCTCGCACGATGAAGACCTCGACGCTACTCTCCGCGAGCCGTTCGGCGATGCGGGAACCTAGCCCGACATCATCGTTGAAGAGAACCCAACATGAATGCTCGCTCGCCGTCGGAATCGCTTCTTGCGCATCCGGCACAATTGAGCGTTTCCAGGACGGCACGTAGAACCAATCATCGATCTCCGGTCTTCTAATCAAAGCGGTGGACTCATCCGGGAGAGAAGAATCGGGCGGGTCAATCCAGTAGCGTTGACGCTCGAACGGGTAGGTCGGCAGCGAAATGCGCCGTCGTTGCTGGTCTGCGTAGAAAGCTTGATAGTCAACTTTGACACCCGCGAGCCATAATTTGCCGAGAGTTTCCAGGATGAATGAGGCATCGGACTGCCTGTCGTGCGGGTGACGCAGCGATGCGAGCACAACGCGGTTCGCGTCACTTCCAAGTTGTTGCTTCGCCAACGTGGACAACGTCTGACCCGGCCCGACTTCGAGCAGGATGGCTTCCGGCTCCCGCATCAATTCTCCGATTCCTCTGTAGAATTGCACGGCATCGCGTAAATGCTGTGCCCAGTAACGCGCGTCGGTGGCCTCCGTCTCCGTGATCCACGTTCCCGTCAAACTCGAAATGTAAGGAATCTCCGGCGCACGCCTTAGCGTCACCCTCCGCACTTCTTCGGCAAAGGGTTCGAGCACCGGCTGCATCATCGCGGAGTGGAACGCATGCGACGTGTGCAAGCGCCGGCACGAGACGCCGCCGGCGTTGAATTTTTGCTCCAACCCGGCGATGGCTTCCGCCTCGCCCGAAACCACACACAACGAGGGCGCATTCACGGCGGCGAGCGACATGCGCTCGTCCATCAACGGCTCAAGTTCAACCGGCGACAGCTTCACGGCGAGCATCGCTCCGCGCGGCATCTGTTGCATCAGTCGGCCACGCGCCGCCACCAAACGCAAAGCATCTTCGAGCGAAAACACTCCCGCCAGACAGGCCGCGACGTATTCGCCGATGCTGTGCCCGATCATTGCCACCGGACGGACGCCCCACTTCATCCATAAACGTGCCAGCGCATATTCAATGACGAATAAAGCAGGCTGCGACAGCCACGTCTCATCGAGCGATGCGGCGGCGGCAGTTGCGCCTTCCTCGTTCGGATAAATCACGTCGCGCAGGTCTAAATCGAGATGCGTGCGAAGCATCTCGGCGCATGCATCAACCTGCTCTCGGAAGAAAGGCTCGGTTTCGTAAATCTCACGCGCCATCCCGACATACTGTGCGCCCTGTCCCGAAAACATAAAGACAACCGGATGCGCCCCGCGCTCCTGAAAACTTGTCAGCGCTCGCGGCGCGTCCGGCGTTTCCAGCGCATGGACGGTTTCCGCTATGTCGCGACACACGAGTATGCGCCGGTGCTCGAACTCTCTACGCCCGACGCTCAGGGTATAAGCCGCATCAGCGAGGTTGAGAGACGGATGCTGCTTGAAGTGCGCTGCCAAATTGGCTGTGGCGCGTTCGAGCGCGTGCGGTGTTCGAGCCGAGAGCGTCAACAGTTGAACGGGACGCGCCGCGCCGGATGACGAGGACGCGGCAGCGGGAGGTTCTTCGAGTATGACGTGCGCGTTCGTGCCGCCGATACCGTACGAACTAACGCCCGCGCGTCGAGGTGAATCGCCATCGCTCCATGCGTTGAGTTTCGTGTTGACGAAGAAAGGGCTGTTGACAAAATCAATGTTCGGGTTTGCCTCCTCGAAGTGCAGGCTGGGTGGAAGCTGTCTGTGTTTGAGCGCAAGCACGGTTTTGATAAAACCCGCCACTCCGGCCGCCGCATCCAGATGCCCGATGTTCGTCTTGACCGAACCAATGGCGCAGAAACTTTTTTTATCCGTGTCGCGGCGAAAAGCCTGTGTGAGCGCGGCGATTTCTACAGGGTCGCCGAGCGCCGTCCCCGTCCCGTGCGTTTCGATGTAGCCGATGGTTTCCGGCTCGACCTGCGCCACGGCCAGCGCCTCTTCAATCACGCTCGCCTGCCCTTCGATGCTCGGCGCGGTGTAGCCGACTTTCAACGCGCCGTCGTTGTTAATTGCCGTCCCTTTGATCACCGCATGAATCGTGTCGCCATCAGTTAACGCATCCGACAGCCGCTTCAACACCACGACGCCGACGCCGCTGCCTTTAACCGTTCCCCGCGCACGCGCGTCAAACGCGCGACAGTGGCCGTCCGGTGAAATAATCCCGCCCTCGCTGTAGATCGCGCCGTGCCCGTGCGGGATGCTCACAGATGCGCCTCCGGCCAGCGCCATGTCGCATTCATGGTTCAGCAGACTCTGACCGGCGAGATGGATGGCGACCAGCGAAGTAGAACACGCCGTCTGCACCGTGATGGCCGCGCCCTTCAAATTCAGTTTGTAGGAAACGAACGTCGCCAGATAATCGCGGTCATTGCCGATGAGAATTTGCGACGCGCCCATTGCATCAATCAACTGCCGTTGACGATAAAGATTGTGCAGCAGATACGAGTTGACGCTCTCGCCCGCATAGACTCCGATTCTTCCCGCGTAATTCTCGGCCTCATAACCGGCGCTTTCCAGCGCTTCCCAGGCGTGTTCGAGGAAGAGGCGATGCTGCGGGTCGGTCGTCTCCGCTTCTCGCGGGGTGAAACCGAAAAAAGAAGCATCGAACAACTCCACATCGTCGAGCACCGCCTCCGCTTTGACGTACCCGAAGGCATCCAGCGTGCGCGCATCCACGCCCCGCGCAATGAGTTCTTCCTCGGAGAAGAAGGTGATTGATTCTCGGCCGGCGCATATATTCTCCCAGAACTTCTCGACGTTTCTCGCTCCGGGAAACCGTCCGGCCATCCCAATCACGGCTATCGCATATTCAAACTGCCCTGCTTCGCTCATGCTTCAACTCCTGAAACTCACTGACTACGTAAATTGAACAACCCGCTTCTTCCGACCGGCACATTCAAACTCAACAGCTTACACACCAACGTTCTTTCCCCTGCTCGCAGTCCAACGCCATAGCCGCAACCACGGACAGCCGAGCCTCCATCACTCGTGCAGGTTGAGACAGGTAACGACCGCCAGCAAAATTTACGATTGCATGTACAGTTGCCTGTGACGACATCTTCCCCTGGGGCAGATGGATGCCCGGTCAAGCTCGTCGCACACATATTTTCCGGCTCCGGCTTGTTGGGGAATTAATTTCAGGGCAAGGTTAGTTCTGAATCTCTTTCCCGATTGACTTGAAGAAGTTAATCCACAGTCTCCACATGCGTTCCGCGTTCTCGACGATCTGTCGTTGCTCGTCGGCGTTAAACGACGGCTTCAAGGTCTCGTTGGAACTCTCGACATGACCCGGCTCTTGCGCAACGTGGATAGTGACCCAGGGGAGATTGCGCCGGCCGGTCGAACGGCGCATCAGTTCACCGATGGTCGAAACCATCGGCAAATCAACGACCTCCGTGCCGTACATAAACCCCAAACCGGCCAGATAACTTGTCGAGGCAGTTTCATAACCGGCGATGAGTTCTTGAGTCGCCGGGAAGGGCGGCGCTTCGGCAATCTCGCTGAGCGAAAAACCGCCGTCGCTCATCGTCTGTTTGTAAATCTTTTCGTGTGCGCGTTGCGGGTCGCCCTCGCCGAGTTCTTCCCAGAGAATGCGCGAGATGAAGGTTTGAGTTTCGATGTCGGGCGTCACGGAAATCAGGCGAGAGAGAAAGGTCGGGAAATAGTGCAGAGGGTGAAACCACTGCCCTAAGATCACGGCGATTTGCTCGCGGGAAAGCGTGCCACAATTATTTTTAAGTTCCTTGAGGTAGCCGACCAATTCGTTCTTCACCGAATTGCCGGACAGGATGTCGGTTGTATTTGAGGTGACAGTTGCTGTTGACATGTGTGATCTCCTCGTCTCCGAGTGATGAGTGTTAATCAACGCTTCTGAGATCAAAGCGCATGAGAATAATGCGTGTGCGACGCTTCCGACGCGCGGCATGGCTTTAGAGTTTTGCCGTTCCCTTCTTTTACACAGTCGCCGGTGAGAGACTCACCATGTTCACAAGAGAACTGGATGAGCGGGGCAAGATTGACGCGAATTTTACTAAATCAACTACACCCTGACAATGCTATCGCGACCGCGACTATTCGCACCTCTCACGTCTGCTCAGGCCGCCGACCTTGAGGTCGCCTGCTTTGGGCGCGCTCTTTCAAAGATTCCCGGCGGGCGTCAGCGCGGCGTCGATTGTTTTGCCCGTCGCTCTGTGTGCCTTGTTCTCTATCGAGATGACGCGCCAGCAACTCCACGGTCGGATACCTGAACAGATCAACGACGGAAAACTCTTTTTTGAGTCTATCGAGAAGTTTGCCATGCACCTGTATGATCAGCAGCGAATGTCCTCCGAGGTCGAAAAAGTTATCGTTCACGCCGACTCTTTCAAGTCGCAGCACCTCTCGCCAAATCGCCGCAATCTCGCGCTCCACGTCGTTTCGCGGCGCGACAAACGGGGCGGCGAGCGTCGGGCGTGATGCGTCGGGCGCGGGCAACGCGCGTCTATCGGGTTTGCCGCTCGCCGTGACCGGCATCTGTTCGAGGAGCACAAAGACGGCAGGAATCATGTGTTCCGGCAGTCGCTCTTTCAGGAAATCACGCAGTTCGTTGGTCGTCGGATGAGTTTGCCTATCGGGAACGACGTATCCGATCAAACGCTTCCCTTCAACCACGTCGTCTCCGGCGATCACAACCGCCTCGCGTACCGACGGACAAGCCTTTAACGCGACCTCGATTTCGCCCGGCTCAATACGAAACCCGCGAATCTTAACCTGATCATCCGCACGTCCCAGAAATTCCAGATGCCCCTCGCGGCGAAAGCGCACGCGGTCGCCCGTACGGTAGAGGCGTGCGCCGCGCCGCCCGCTGAAGGGATGCGGGATGAACTTCTCCGCCGTCAACTCCGGTCGCCGCAGATAACCGCGCGCCAGTCCTTCGCCCCCGATATAGAGTTCACCTGCGACGCCCGGGGGCACGGGCTGCAAGTGTTTGTCGAGCACATAAGCCTGCATGTTCGGGATCGGGCGGCCGATGGCAATGGGCGTTTCTATCGTGCGCGGGTCGCATTCATAGACAGTGCTCCAGACAGTGGCCTCCGTCGGCCCGTATTCGTTGAACAAAACGGCGTGCGGCAGCAGGCCATAGTGTCGTTTGACCAATTCAGCCGGACACGCTTCACCCGCAACGATGACACTTCGTAAACTTTTGAGTTGAGCGTTATTTGCACTCTCAAGGATGAGGCCGTAAAGCGACGGCAAACAGAGGACGTGAGAGATGCGTTGTCCGGCAATCGAGGCGACCAGGCGCGCGGGGTCTTGTTGAAAATCATCCGACGGAATCGCCAATGTTCCACCCTCGCATAACGTCCAGAAAATACCGGCGACGGAACTGTCGAAGACGAACGGCGAGACCAATAAAAAGCATTCGATTCTTTCACGATAATAAGAGAGCCGCGCCGTGGTCGAATGCACCAGACTGCGGTGTGTGATCTCCACCCCTTTGGGCATGCCCGTCGAGCCGGACGTGTAGATGACGTAGGCCGGATTGTCTGCGCTCGCTGCGCGCGTGAGATTTCCAAACGGCTCGCGTGAGATGGCTTCATGGTCGCCGTCAAGTGAAACGATGCGCGCTCGAATCTCCGGCAAATCTTTCAAGAGACGCTGCTGCGTCACAAACAGTTCGACTTCCGCATCGGCGACGATAAAGGAGAGACGTTCATGCGGATAAGCGGGCGATAAAGGCACATAAGCCGCTCCCGCTTTGAGTATGCCGAGCAATCCGATCAACATCTCCGTCGAACGCTCTACACAAATACCGACGCGCGTGTCCGGTTTCGCGCCGAGCCTTCGTAAATAGCATGCCAGTTGATTAGCCCGCCGGTTCAACTCACGATACGAAAGGTGCTCATCTTCAAACCGCACCGCCGTCGCTTCAGGGGTGCGCTCCGCCTGCGCCTCAAATAATTCATGAATGCAGGCGTGCTGCGGATAAGCTTCATCCGTGTTGTTCCAGTCGAATAATACCTGCCGGAGTTCGGCCGGCGACGAAAGCGGCAAAGCGGAGATAGGATTCTGCGGCTGCGATGCCACGGACTGAAGCAAATTTTGAAAATGTTCGATCATGCGTGCGATGGTCGCTCTATCGAACAAGCCGGTGTTGTAAGAAAACTCGCCGCTCAGCCCATCCGTTGTTTCCGTCATGTTGAGCACGAGATCGAATCTCGTCGTCGCGCTCTCGACATCCAGAACGCTCAACTCCACGCCCTCCAACCTCAACGCCTGCTGCGGCGCATTCTGAAGAGCGAACATCACTTGAAAGAGCGGCGCATGACTGAGGTCGCGCTCCGGCTGCAACTCTTCGACCAGCTTTTCAAACGGCACATCCTGATGCGCAAAGGCGCCGAGCGTCGTCTCGCGCACACGTCTGAGCAACTCTTGAAATGTCGGATTATCGCCAAGGTCTGTGCGCAGGACGAGCGTGTTGACAAAGAATCCGATGAGCGGTTCGATTTCAGCACGATTGCGTCCGGCGATGGGCGCGCCGACAACGATGTCGTCCTGTCCCGTATAACGTTGCAGCAAAACTTTGAAGACGGCGAGCAGCGTCATGAACAACGTCACGCCCGCGCGGCGATTCAACTTTTTGAGTGCTTCCGTCAAGTTCGCCGGAATGGTGAAGGTATGCTGTGCGCCGACAAATGTTTGCAGGCTCGGACGTGGATGGTCAGTTGGTAATTCAAGGATGGGCGGCGCACCGGCCAGTTGATTTTTCCAGTAGTGAAGCTGGGAGTCGAGCACGTCGCCCGTGAGCCACGCCCGCTGCCACTCGGCATAATCTCCATACTGCACTTCCAATGCTTCCAGCGGACTCTCTTCACCCCGGCGATACGCTCCGTAGAGTGCGCCCAACTCTCTGACCAGCACGCCCACCGACCACCCGTCACAGACGATGTGATGCAGGGTGATCAAGAGCACGTGTCGGTCATGTTCGAGGCGCAGGAGGCGTGCGCGCACCAGCGCGTCGCGGGAGAGGTCGAACCCCTGTCGCGCTTCCCCGTCGATCTGTCGTCGCTTCGCCGTTTCTCTTTCCGTGGGCGGCAGGTAGCTCAAGTCAATCTTTTCTAAAACGAGTTGTCGCTGCGATGCGATAATCTGCTTCGGCTCTCCGTCAACGATCTGAAAGTTCGTTCGCAAGACTTCATGACGGCGCACAATTTCGTTGAGACTTCGTTCCAGCGCCATCTCATCGAGAGCACCTTCGAGACGCAAGGCTGCGGGGAGATTGTAGAAAGGGCTGCCCGGTTCCAGTTTATCCAGAAACCAGAGACGCTGCTGCGCGAACGAGAGCGGCAACGCTCCAACTCGCTCGACCGGCTCGACCGGCGGCGCAGCAACCGTGGTTCCAGCGCGCATCTCGGCCTCGACGCTCTCGGCCAACTCGGCCGGCGTCGGGCGCTCAAAGAGACGACGCAGGGGAAGCTCGATGCGGAAGACCTGACGCACACGCGACATCAACTGTGTCGCCAACAGGGAATGCCCACCCGACTCGAAGAAATTATCATCCACGCCGACGCGCGACAGCTTGAGCACCTCCGCCCACGTCTCGGTCAGTATCTCTTCGACAGGCGTGCGCGGCGCAAAGTATTCATCAGTCGCTCGCGCATCACACGATTCGGGCGGGGGCAATGCGCGTCGGTTAACTTTCCCGCTCCGAGTTAAAGGCAACGCATCGAGAAAAACAAAGACAGACGGCAGCATGTATTCGGGCAGTCTCTTTTTGAGGAAGCCGCGAAGTTCGCGCGCTGCAACGGGCGCATCCGGCGCGCTCACTACGTAGGCGACAAGGCGTTTCCGGCCTCCTTCAACATCTTCCGACACGACCACTGCGGCTTGCGCCACCGACGCATGCTGCTTTAAGACAACCTCGACCTCTCCCAACTCGACGCGAAACCCTCTTATCTTGACTTGATGGTCGCTCCGCCCGACGTATTCCAGACGGCCATCTTCGAGGTAACGCGCCAAATCGCCCGTCCGGTAGAGGCGCGCGCCGCGCTCGTCGCTGAAGGGATGCGGGACGAACCTCTCCGCCGTCAACTCCGGTCGCCGCAGATAACCGCGCGCCAGTCCTTCGCCCCCGATGTAGAGTTCACCTGCGACGCCGACCGGCACGGGCTGTTGGTGTTCATCGAGTAGATAGACTTCGGCGTTGGCAATGGGACGCCCGATTGGCGGAAGCGGCGGCCACTCGCGCGCATCGCCTTCGAGTCGCCACATCGTCGCCAGATGCGTCTCTGAAGGGCCGTAATGATTATCGAGAACGCAAGCTTCAATCCTCCCGAAGAGTCGCTCGACGTGGGGAGTTATTTTGAGTTGTTCACCGGCAGTGATAATTTCGCGGAGACTCGACGGCAGTCTCTCTTCAGCGCCCGCCGTCTCGGCAATCTGCTGCAATGCCACAAACGGCAAAAACAATCTTTCGACTCGCTCTTCGGACAAGACACGTACGAGTTCCGACGTGTCGCGCCGTGTGTCCTCGTTAATCAGCAAGAGGCTTGCGCCCGCGCACCATGTCGTAAACATCTCCTGAAATGAAACGTCGAAGCTGAGAGACGCGAATTGCAGCGTTCTGAGCGGCTGCGGCACGGTAGAGTTTTGCTTCTGAAACGTGATGAGATTGATGAGCGCGCGATGAGGCATCATGACAGCCTTCGGCAAGCCCGTCGAACCCGACGTGTAAATCACATAAGCGAGATTTTCACACGTCGTCTGGATGGGCGGGTTGCTCTCGCTCTCGCTCGCAATAATTTCCCAATCGGTGTCGAGGCAGATTACGCGCGCGTCGTGTTCGTCCGGCAGGTGTTCAAGCCATCGCTCTTGCGTGAGCAAGACGCGCGCCTGCGCGTCCTGTAGCATAAAGGCGAGTCGTTCACGTGGATTTTCGGGATCGAGCGGCACGTATGCGCCGCCCGCCTTCAGTATGCCAAGCAGCCCGACAACCATCTCCAGAGAGCGTTCGACCATGATGCCGACGACGCTCTCCGCACCCACGCCCAACTTTTGCAGATGATGCGCCAGCCGATTAGCACGGCTATTAAGTTGACGATAGGTGAGATGCTCGCTGCCGAAGACCACTGCCGTCGCATCCGGCGTTTGCCCGGCCTGCGCAGTGAAGAGGTGTTGGACTGAGAGATGTTTCGGGAATTCGACGGCGGTGTTGTTCCATTCGACAAGCGAGCGCTGCTTCTCTTTGTCGGTCAGCATGGGCAGCATGGCGATGCGCTCGTCGGGCTGGCGAACGAGACCTTCGAGCAGTATGTGAAAATGTTCGAGCATTCGCCGCGCGGTTGTTTCGTCGAACAAGTCCGCGTCATACTCTAAAACTCCGCCGAGCCCCGCCGCCGTCTCTTCCAGCGAAAGCATCAAATCAAACTTCGCCGTCGTGCTCTCGATAGCGATCTCCGTGAGCGTCAGTTCCGGCAACTCCAACGCCTCCGTCGGTGCGTTCTGAAAGACGAACATCACTTGAAAGAGGGGTGCATGACTCAAGCTGCGCTCTGGCTGCAACTCTTCGACCAGCATCTCGAACGGCACATCCTGATGCGCGTAAGCTCCGAGCGCCACCTCTCTGACGCGGCCGAGCAACTCTTGAAAGCTCGGGTTGCCCGAAAGGTCTGTGCGCAGCACCAGCGTGTTGACGAAAAATCCGATCAGCGGCTCTATCTCACGACGCTGGCGGTTGGCGACGGGCGAGCCGATGATGATGTCGTCCTGTCCGGTGTAACGTTGCAGTAAAACTTTGAAAGCGGCGAGCAGTGTCATGAACAACGTCACGCCCGCGCGACGGCTCAACGTCTTGAGTTCTTTCGTCAAACTCTCCGGCAACTCGATTGGCATGCTTGCGCCGCGAAACGCCTGCACGTTCGGGCGCGGTCGGTCGGTCGGCAATTCCAGCAACGGTGGTGCGCCTGCCAGTTGGCCGCGCCAGTATTGAAGCTGCGAGTCGAGCACTTCACCGCTCAACCATTCTCTCTGCCACACAGCATAATCGGCGTATTGCAGCGCGAGTTCCGGTAGAGACGGGGCATGTCCTGCCGTGTTCGCCTTGTAGAATTCGCTCACTTCACGCACGAACACGCCGACCGACCAGCCGTCGCTGATGATGTGATGCATGACGATGACGAGGACGTGATTTTCATCGTCGAGTTTCAAAAGCCTGCCACGAAGGAGCGGCGCGGCGGACAAATCAAACGGACGCCGCACCTCGAGCGCAATCTGCTCTGCCAATTCTCTCTCACGTTCCGCATCGTTCAATCCCGACAGGTTGACGACGGGCAGCTCAAACGGTTGCGGCGGCGCGATAATCTGCACGGGTTCGGCATTGACGACGCTGAAAGTGGTGCGTAACGCTTCGTGTCTCCGAACCGTTTCGCTGATGGCCTCCGCCAGCGCAGACACGCGCAGAGCACCCTTCAAGTGCAATGCGCCGGAAGTGTTATAAACCGGATTCAAGGGTTCCAACTGGTCTAGAAACCAGAGACGCTGCTGTGCGAATGAGAGCGGCAGGTCGCGTCCGCGCGGCGCGCGGCCAAGCGGCGGCTGCGACGATTTCTTGCCTCGTCTCATTTCCGACTCGACCAGCACAGCCAGTTTCGACACCACGGGAGTCTCAAAGAATTGGCTCAAAGAAAAATCGAGCTCGAAAGTTTCGCGCATACGCGCGACGACCCGCGTGGCGAGCAGCGAATGGCCGCCGAGGTCGAAGAAGTTATCTTCCACCCCGACGCGCTCGACGCCGAGCATCTCGCTCCAAATTCCCGTCAACATCTCTTCGACCGGCGTGCGCGGCGCGACATACCCTTCAGTCGCCGCATCAGTTGTCTCAACGGGCGCGGGCAACGCATGGCGATTTACTTTGCCGCTCGGCATCAACGGCAACGCTTCCAGAAACACGAACGCTGCCGGAAGCATAAACTCCGGCAACTTCTCTCTCAGGTGCCCGCGCAACTCATGAGTCGTCGGCTTTGCATCCGCGTGGGCGACGATGTATGCGATGAATCGTTTATCGCCCGCCGCGTCTTCGCGTATGACGACCGCGCTCTCGCGTACTCCTTCGTGCGCGCCGAGCGCCGCCTCAATTTCGCCCAACTCGATGCGCAGGCCGCGCACCTTTACCTGATTGTCTGCACGGCCTCGAAACTCTATATTGCCGTCGTTTAAGTAGCGTGCCAGATCACCCGTCCGGTACAGGCGCGCTCCGGCATCTCTGCTGAACGGGTGCGGGATGAAGGCGGCGGCGGTTAGTTCGGGGCGGTGTAGATAGCCGCGCGCCAGTCCCTCGCCACCGATGTAGAGTTCGCCCGTCACACCCGTCGGCACGGGCTGTAGATGTTCGTCGAGCAGGTAGATTTGCGTGTTGGCGACGGGACGCCCGATATGCACGTTTGGCCGCGCGAATGCAGGCATGCACGTCCATTCGGTTGAACCGATGGAGGTTTCCGTCGGGCCGTAGGAGTGATGCAACTCTGCCGACGGAAGGCGCTCGAAAAAGCGTCGCAGCGTTTCGACCGGAAGCGATTCGCCGCCGCAAATCACCTGCCTGATTGAAGAGGCTTCTCGGAGTCTGTCTTCGTCAAGAAAAACGGAGAGCAGCGGCGGCACGAAATAGACTGTCGTGACGCGATGCCGCTTGATTATTTCGACCAGATAGCCCGTGTCTTTCTGCCCTCCCGGTCGCGCGACGACCACATGCGCCCCGCATGACAAAGGCCAGAACAATTCCCACACAGACGCATCGAAGCCGAGCGGAGTCTTGAAGAGCGTTGCATCGTCTGCGGTCAAACGATGCGCGCGTTGCATCCACCAGATGGAATTGACGACGCCCCTGTGCGCGAGCATCACGCCCTTAGGCTCTCCCGTCGAACCCGACGTGTAAATTACGTAAGCGAGATTATCTGCGACTGCGCCGTTCGGCGGCGCGTGCTCTTCTGCGGCCTCCGCGCAGACCTCTTCCCAGTCAACATCGAGGCAAACGATCTGCGTTGCGGCGTGCGTTGACACGACCTCTTTCAGACGGCGCTCGGTCAGCAACACACGCACACGCGCATCGGCCAACATGAACGCCAATCTTTCCGCCGGATAAGACGGGTCGAGCGGCACATAGGCCGCGCCGGCTTTTAGCGTGCCGAGCAGCGAGACGACGAGTTCAGGCGAACGCTCCATGAGAATGCCGACTCGCGCGTCCGCGCCCACTCCGAGTTTTTGTAAATAGGCGGCGAGTCGGTTGGCGCGGCGATTCAGTTCCGCGTAGGTCAACTCCGTATCTTCAAAGACCAGCGCCACCGCTTCGGGAGTCTGTGCGGCTTGCGCCTCGAAGAGTTGATGAAGACAGGCATCTTTCGGGAAATCTGCCTCCGTGTCATTCCACTCGACGAGCAAACGCTTCGCCTCTCCCGTCGTCAGCAGAGGCAGTTGAGATATAGGTATCTCTGGACGACGAACTGCCGCTTCCAGCAACGCGCGAAAATGCTCCGCCATGCGTTCTATCGTCGCCGCTTCAAACAAATCGGAATCGTATTGCCACGCCCCCTCAAGACCTTCGTTCGTCTCCTGAAGATCGAGCGACAATTCAAACTTCGCGTTGCTGCCCGAAGCATCTTCGATTCTAATCAACAGCCCGTCCATGCTCAGTTGGGTCGTCGGCGCATTTTGCAGAGAGAACATCACCTGAAAGAGGGGTGCATGACTCAAGCTGCGCTCTGGCTGCAACTCTTCGACCAGCATCTCGAACGGCACATCCTGATGCGCGTAGGCTCCCAGCGCCACCTCTCTGACGCGGCCGAGCAACTCTTGAAAGCTCGGGTTGCCCGAAAGGTCTGTGCGCAGCACCAGCGTGTTGACGAAAAATCCGATCAGCGGTTCGATTTCGGCGCGATTGCGATTAGCCACCGGAGTCCCGACGAGAATATCTTGCTGATTCGTATAACGGTAAAGGAGAATTTGAAATGCCGTGAGTAGCGTCATGAAGAGAGTCGCATCGGCGCTGTGGCTCAAAGCCTTAAGCCCCTCGCCGAGTTCTCTGCCGAGCACTTGATGATGAACCGCGCCGCGTTGACCCGACAAAGGTTGGCGCGGCTTATCAATCGGCAGTTGGAGCACGGACAACTCGCCGCCGAGCTGCGTTCGCCAGTAGTGAAGCTGGGAGTCGAGCACGTCGCCCGTGAGCCATGCCCGCTGCCACTCGGCATAGTCTCCATACTGCACTTCCAATGCTTCCAGTGGACTCTCTTCACCCCGGCGATACGCTCCGTAGAGTGCGCCCAACTCTCTGACCAGCACGCCCACCGACCACCCGTCACAGACGATGTGATGCAGCGTGATTAAGAGCACGTGTGCCTCTTCATCGAGACGCAGGAGGCGTGCGCGCACCAGCGCATCGCGTTCGAGGTCGAACCCCTGTCGCGCTTCCTCGTCGATCTGCCGCCGCGCTTCGTCGTGTCGCTCATTCGCGGGGATGGCGGTGAGTTCAACGAGCGGCAACGAAAGTGTGAGAGACGGAGCAATGACCTGAACGGGAGCGCCCCCGTCGCCATGAAAATTTGTACGCAGGACTTCATGACGGCGCACAATTTCGTTGAGACTTCGTTCCAGCGCAGAGACATCGAGATGACCTTCGAACCAGACCGCGCCCGTCATGTTGTAAGCCGTGCTGCCCGGATTCAATTGATTGAGAAACCAGAGACGCTGCTGCGCGAATGAGAGCGCGGGCTGATCTCGCTTTTCACGCCGCAGGATAGGCGTTAGCGGAG